>JBLNDI010000140.1:0-3798 GCA_050261495.1 Bacillota bacterium | reverse complement strand
TCTTTCAATTCGTCGCTTCCGTATGCCTCCAGCGCCAGGACTGTCTGCGGGGTAAAGGAGTATAGCGGAAAAGCGAAATTAATATGGGTTTTCTTCGCGGCGGTTTCCGGCACGACGGTCTGGAAGCTGAACGAGTAATCGTCCGGCATCGTTTCGTCGCTGCCTTTTACCTTAACGCCTTTTTTGACTGTAACCGTGTAAATCGTACCTTCTTCCAGTTTTTCAGGGACAAAAACGAGTGTCTTTTTGTGCCATTCGAAGCGGCCTTTCACCGCGGGAGATATCGAAAAATGTTCTTCGGCGTTCTCTATGTTATCATGTGTAAAGGTAATCTCTATTCCCGTATTTACAGGGACATATGTCGATTTATCCCTCGGGAGGGTGCGGACGACGTTAAGCTGCTTCTTTGTCTGGAAAGCCCATGAGTGCCTGGCGCCGGTATCTTTATCACTTATTATGAAATTGTAGATGCTGTCGCCGCGCAAAGGCTTGTCAAATTCGATGCCGTATTTCTTGTCGGACAGCTTTTTCAGCTTGAATGCGTGTTCCGGTTCGATGCTTAATGATGAAGACAATACCTTTTCATCCACAGCCTGGTCAAATGTGAGGAGAAACCCGGATGTAGGGCTGACTCCCAGGCTGTCGGAGTCGCTTGCAGTTATTGTCATGCTTGAATTCATAAAGCTCAATGTGTCCCCCGAAAGTACGGCGCCGGGGTCGTCGGCTGAGACCGTTTCAGAGCCCCCCGGCTCCACGCGGCCAAACAAGCCTGCCAATGCTGCGATTCCGGTTGCCGTAAGCATTATCGCAGCCGCCAGGATTATGATGAAAACGGGTTTGTTTTTTATAAACGTGAAAAACTTATTATTCATAATTTAACCTCACATTCTTGATTTATGGACGATCGCCTGAATTTACCAATGAATTATACCATTGAGACGTATATAAATGATATTTTGTTTCATTTTATATGGATGGTGTGCTAAAATTTATATGCACGGGCATGCCTGGAATAAAAGTGATAAACGAAAATAAAACGGCGCCTGCAAAATTATTGTGCCGGGAAGGGATACCATGGGGACGATCATCAATCCGCCGGAAGGCGTCCTTGAAATTATAAGGGCTTTGGAGGAAAACGGTTTCGCAGCTTATGCCGTCGGGGGATGCATAAGGGATTCCGTAATGGGCAGCGAGCCGAAGGATTGGGATATTGCTTCCAATGCGGCGCCATCCGACGTAAAAAAGCTGTTCGACAAGACAGTCGATACCGGGGAGAAGCACGGCACGGTTACGGTCATTCTTGGAGGGGAACCGTACGAAGTCACGACTTTCCGTATCGACGGCAAATACGGAGACAACAGGCACCCGGACAGCATAGCATTTACAGACCGGCTTGAGGACGATCTTTGCCGCAGGGATTTTACGATAAATGCAATGGCGTGGAACCCTGAAAAGGGCATAATTGACCTGTTCGGCGGGCTGTCGGATATCGCTTCGCACCGTATACGCACCGTCGGCGACCCGGATGAGCGTTTCGGCGAAGATGCGCTGAGGATGCTGAGAGCGGTCAGGTTTGCGGCAAGGCTTAACTTTGATATTGACGTCGGGACATTTATCGGCATCAGGAAAAACAGCAACCTGATTTTAAACGTAAGTAGCGAAAGAATCAGGGATGAGCTGACGGGGATACTTACCTCGGATTACCCGATGAAGCTTGTAATACTAAGGCATACCGGTCTTATGAGACTGCTCTTGCCGGAGGTTGACGCCTGTTTCGACACGCCGCAGAACAATCCGCACCATGTTTATAATGTAGGCGAGCACAGCCTCCAGGCCGTGGAGGCGATCCAAAAAGACATGTGCCTGAGATGGGCGATGCTGCTGCATGATACCGGCAAAGCCGTTACCCGGACGAAAGATGAATACGGCATCGATCATTTTTACGGGCATGTTGCCAAGAGTGTTGAAATATCAAAATCCATCCTGCGCAGGTTGAAATTTGACAATAAAAGCATTGAAAAGATTACCAGGCTGGTAAAGCACCATGACATGGATATAGAGCTTAATCCCGGCGCTGTCGCGAAAGCAGTCAACAAGGCAGGGGAGGATATTTTCCGCGATCTTCTCAAGGTGAAGCGGGCCGACAAATCTGCTCAAAACAGGAAGGGAACGGCAAGGGAACTTGAATGTATCGCAATGGTCGAAAAGATGTATGAAGAGCTGTTGGCGGCGAAAAGCTGCTTTAAGTTGGAGGACCTGGCCGTCAACGGCAATGACCTGATTGAGATTGGCTTCAGCGAGGGCAAGGAAATCGGAAGGGTCCTTTCGGCGCTGCTCGACAAGGTCCTTGAAGACCAGTCGTTGAACGACAGGGATACGCTGATTCGCATTGCACGGGATATGGCCGCGTCAGGGGGACGGGGATAGTAAAGTTTAGGGACGGGGGTGGTGACACATCTGATGCGTCACTGCCCTCGTCCCCTGATAATTCTGACGGTCTCCTGATACGGGACCGGTCTATAGTCTATAGTCCTGCATTCTGCAGCTTGCTGAAGACCCTGTTGAACGCTTCGAGGGTGTAATCAAGTTGCTCCTTTGTGTGCGTGGCGGTATAGCTTGTTCTGAGCCTGCATAAACCCGGCTTTACGGCAGGCGAGAGTACGGGATTGACATATACGCCTTCCTCGCGCAGCATCTTCGTCGCAATAAGCGTCCGTTCGTTTGTATATGTCATTATTGGCACAATCGGGGTTATATCGCTGTTTGACTCGTAAATCGGTATGCCGAGCTTTCTGAATCCCTCCCTCATGTACCTGGAAATTTCCCTGAGCTTCCGGATTCTTTCGGGTTCGGCCTTTATGATTTCAAGGGCTTCTATGGCTGCCGCGGCGTTAGCCGGCGGAATGGATGCGGAGAATATGAAAGGTCTTGAATTATGCTTTATATAATCTATTACATCCTGGCTTGCGGCGACGAAACCTCCAAGGCTGGCAAGAGACTTGCTGAACGTGCTCATGATAATGTCGACATCGTCTTCCAGGCCAAAGTGTTCAGCGGTGCCTCTTCCATGCTCGCCGAGCACGCCGAAGGAGTGGGCGTCGTCAATCATGACCCTGGCATTGTATTTTTTAGCCAATTTCACTATGCTTGGCAGGTCTGCAATGTCTCCCTCCATGCTGAATATGCCGTCAACCACGATTAGCTTTCCGTACTTGTCTCCTATTTTTGCAAGAAGCCTTTCCAGGTCGTTCATGTCGTTGTGTTCAAACTTCAGCGTTTTTGCGAAACTGAGCCTGCAGCCGTCAACTATGCTTGCGTGGTTTTCACTGTCGCACAATATATAATCATTTCTCCCGGCAATAGCCGAAATAATGCCCAGATTTGTCTGAAACCCGGTGCTGAACGTCAGTGCGGCATCCTTCTTTACAAATTCGGCCAGCTTTTTTTCCAGTTCAAGATGGAGTGTCAGCGTACCGTTTAAAAACCTGGAGCCGGAGCATCCCGAGCCGAATTTTTCTACGGCCTCGATCGCAGCTTTCTTGACACGCGGGTCGGAGGTCAGTCCAAGGTAGTTGTTTGAACCTACCATGACGGTTTTGACGCCTTCAATAATCACCTCGGTATCCTGTCCGGTTTCAAGAGCATGAAAATACGGGTAAAGGCCGGCTGCCACAACCTCCTTATAGTCGGTGTAACTGAAGCATTTTTCAAAGATATCCATGATCTAGCTTCCTCTCCTTCTTAGGTTGAATAAGTTGGATGAAAATATCCGGGCTTCAACTATTTTACCATACTATG
>JBLNDI010000139.1:0-6198 GCA_050261495.1 Bacillota bacterium | reverse complement strand
CAAAATACACTATATTACAACACATAAATTATACTTTATTTTCGACAAAAAAATAACCGCTATCTGCGGTAAGTTGAGATTTTGACGATATTTATATTATGCTATTGCTGCAAAAGAAACGAGGTGAATTGCTGAATTATTTGATGAAGCAGGGGTACTCTATGATCATCGGCGACGTTGTGACATGGGAGATAGCGAAGAAAATTGGCATGTCAAGCGTTTTGCTCACCAGCGGGACGGAGTGTGTCCGAAACGCGTTTGACGAAGCCGTTAAGATACACGAGTATCTTGAAAAATCGACTGATGACTTACCGTTGACATTGCCCGGATTTAGGATATAATTAATTTTAATTAATATAAATTTAACAGTGTCAATTATATATTATGACATGCTGTGAAGGGAAGAGTAGACCGATGGTTACTTGCCAGAGAGAGGCGCGCCGCGGCTGGAAGCGGCCTTCAGGGAATACCGGTTGAAAACCGCCCCGGAGCGTGACGTTGATTACGTTATAATCTTAATGAGTCCAAATTAGGGTGGAACCACGGGAGAAAGCTCTCGTCCCTTGTATGCAACTGATACAAGCGGCGGGAGCTTTTTAAACGGCAGTCGCCGACTGCAAGCCTGTGGACGCGCAAGGACTGCAGGAAGCTGCGTCAGGCGGCACACCTGGAACGTAAAAAGTATGAGATTTTTAATGCAAGGAAAGAAGCCGGACAGGAGGAATTAACATGATAAAGGTTACATTAAAGGATGGAAGCGTAAAAGAATACGATAACGGGATTACGGCGATGGAAGTGGCCGGGAGTCTCGGCGCGGGCCTTGCAAAGGCTGCGCTTGCCGCCGAGATTGACGGCGAGGTGAGAGATCTTTCCACCGTTCTCGATAACGATTGCAGCCTGAACCTGCTTACATTTGAAAGCGAAGGCGGAAGGCATGCTTTCAGGCATACGGCGTCGCATATCCTGGCGCAGGCGGTAAAAAGGCTTTACCCGGACGCCAAGCTGGCCATAGGTCCTGCGATTGAAAACGGGTACTACTATGATTTTGACATGGAAAGGCCTTTTACCCCGGACGACCTGGAGAGAATCGAAGCCGAAATGAGCAGGATCGTCAAGGAGGATTATCGCCTGGAAAGGTTCACGCTTCCGCGCGAAGAGGCAATCAAACTCATGGAGGAGAAGGGGGAACCGTACAAGGTCGAGCTTATTCGCGATTTGCCTGAAGATTCGGTTATTTCGTTCTACAGGCAGGGCGAATTTACCGACCTGTGCGCCGGACCGCATATTCCGTCTACCGGAATGGTCAAAGCTTTCAAATTGCTTTCGATAGCAGGCGCTTACTGGAGAGGCAACGAAAAGAATAAAATGCTGCAAAGGATTTACGGTACGGCATTTGCCAGGAAGAGCGACCTGGATGAATATATCAATATGGTTGAAGAGGCGAAGAAACGCGATCATAGAAAGCTTGGACGCGAGCTTGACCTTTTTGACGTGATGGACGAGGGGCCGGGTTTCCCGTTTTTCATGCCTAAAGGCATGGTGCTGCGAAACCTGCTTGAGGATTTCTGGAGGAAAGAGCATGTAAAGAGAGGCTACCAGGAGATAAAGACTCCCGTCATCCTGAACAAGGATTTATGGATACGCTCCGGGCATTGGGATAATTACAGGGAAAATATGTACACCGTCAGGATTGACGAGTCGGATTTTGCCATCAAGCCGATGAACTGTCCCGGGGCAATACTTGTATACCAGAGGAAGCTCCATTCATACAGGGATTTGCCTCAGAGAATCGGCGAGCTGGGCATTGTGCACAGGCATGAAAAGTCCGGCGTGCTGCATGGCCTTATGCGGGTAAGATGCTTTACGCAGGACGACGCTCATATTTTCATGACTCCCGACCAGGTGCAGGACGAGGTTATCGGGGTTATCGACCTGATCGATAATTTCTACAAGGTCTTTGGCTTCAAGTACCGCGTGGAATTGTCGACGAGACCTGAAAAATCAATAGGTACGGACGAGCAATGGGAGATTGCCACGAATGCGCTGAGAAACGCCCTGGACGTAAAGGGGCTTGAATACAAGGTGAACGAGGGAGACGGGGCCTTCTACGGACCGAAGATAGATTTCCATCTGGAAGACTCCATCGGGCGCACATGGCAATGCGGCACCATTCAATTGGACATGAACCTTCCCGAGCGCTTTGATTTATACTATGTAGGAGCCGACGGGGAAAAACACAGGCCTGTAATGATACACAGGGTGGTTTTCGGGAGCCTGGAGCGTTTCATCGCCATCCTTACCGAGCATTACGCGGGCGCATTCCCTTGCTGGCTGTCGCCGGTGCAGGCCAAGATACTTACGATCGCGGAGAAGCACAATCCTTACGCCCTTGATGTGCGTGACAAGCTTGAGGAAAAAGGCATTCGCGCGGAGGTTGACCTTAGGAATGAAAAGATCGGCTATAAAATCAGGGAAGCGCGAATGGAAAAAGTGCCATACATGCTTGTCATCGGCGACAAGGAAGCGGAAAGCGGGCAGGTAGCCGTAAGATCGCGGAAAGAAGGCGACCTGGGACCGATGGCGCTGGACGCTTTTATAAGCAGGATCAATGAAGAAGTAGCGTCGAAGGCTTAATGACAGCGCAGGGGACGCGCCGATCCCTGCAAGTGTACGATGAAGTGTACGATGATTGGGGGGCTAAGCCAGGGTATTATGAGCAAGGCTGACATTATATTTATTGAAATGTGCAAAGACATACTTGAAAACGGATACCCTTCCAACGGCGAAAAGGTCAGGGCTGTATGGGAGGACGGCGCGCCGGCGCATACGGTAAAGAAGTTCGGCATTGTCAACCGTTACGACCTCTCGGAAGAATTCCCGATATTGACGCTGAGACCTACAAACCTGAGGGCGGCGATCGACGAAATCCTGTGGATATGGCAAAGGAAGTCCAACAACATCAGGGATCTGAACAGCCATATCTGGGACAAGTGGGCCGATGAGACGGGTTCCATCGGGAAAGCCTACGGGTACCAGCTCAGGGTAAAGCACAAGTACGCCGAAGGCGAGTTTGACCAGGTGGACAGGGTATTGTACGATTTAAAGCACAATCCGTACAGCAGGCGTATTATAACGAATCTTTACGTTCATAGCGACTTGCATGAAATGAATCTCTATCCTTGCGCCTACAGCATGACGTTCAATGTCACGGGAGACAGGCTTAACGGCATTCTAAACCAGCGGTCGCAGGACGTCCTGGTGGCAAACAACTGGAATGTGTGCCAGTATGCGATACTGATCCACATGTTTGCGCAGGTGAGCGGTCTTAAAGCCGGCGAATTGGTGCATGTAATAGCCGATGCTCATATTTACGACCGGCATATTCCGCTCGTAAAAGAGCTGATCGGCCGTTCTCCGTATCCCGCTCCGAAGCTGGTGATTAATCCTGATGTGAAGGATTTTTACGATTTCAGGGTTGAGGATTTTGTGCTTGAGAATTACCAGCACGGTCCGCAAATCAAAAATATCCCGGTGGCAATATAGTTGTGCCTGCCGATAACCCTATGGTTGATAACTACTGATGTTAACAACCCTGCAGCTGATAATCCTGCAGCTGATAATCCTGCGGAGATGTAAAAGTTGGAATACGCCAAAAGCGGCGGGAAAAGGAGGCTTATACGAATGAAAGCGATACTGTCGGCAGACAAGAATTGGGGGATAGGGTATAAAGGCGGTCTCCTGGTACGCATACCGGAAGATATGGCTTTTTTCAGAAAAATGACGACAGGCAAGGTTGTGGTGATGGGGAGGGGGACCTTTGAATCGCTTCCGGGCATGCGGCCGCTGAAGGACAGGATCAATATCGTGCTTACAAGGTACGGAAATTATGATGATAATGGTATCATCGTATGCCGCTCCCTTGATGAGCTTTTTCTGGAGCTAAAAAAATACCCTCCCGGCGATATATTCGTAATTGGAGGGGAATCTGTATATACCCTGCTTCTTCCGTACTGTTCGGAGGCTCATGTCACGCGTATCGAAAAGGAATTTGAAGCGGACAGGCATTTCCCGGACCTTGATGCGATGGAAAACTGGGAACTTGTATCCGAAAGCAGCCGGAACACGTATAACGGAATGGGATACAGGTTTTTAAAGTATGTAAATAAATCACACCGTCTTTATTAATAGACAACTAAATAACGGTTTATCTCCTAAACACTTGTAAAAAGCCTACGATTAAAACTATGAAACCTGCCATGATGAATATGACAGGGAAACCGTATTTATTGAAAAAAGAATCTACCAATATATCATTCGGGTTGTCTTTTGAGTAAATGATCCTGACCTTGTCGCCGACGGAATAAGCCGGAGAGCCGGTTGTTTTGTTAAGAGTTGTGTTGACTGTTTTTCCCTCGGACGTGGCAAACCTGATCTCAGGCGTGTAATATGTGTTTTTGCCTGAACGGCTTACTTTAACATTAGTCACTTGCGCTTCAACGGATATGCCATTATTGATTATTCTATTGGTCCTTGATAGTAAACCGATGCCTGCCAGCAAAAGCGCGATGCCTAATAATAGGCATAGAAAGAAAGTGCCTTTCCGGCCCAGGTGGATTCCGGTCCTTGTTCTTATCCTCAAATTAATACCCCCTTTAAAATAATATCGCGAAAATACAATCCCGCTGTAGGCGACTGATTTGTTCACCCCCGGCAAAACCCAAAGATTCTGCCGGGGGCGGATGAAAGTTATTCTTCAAAATTAGTGAATATCAGCGAAAACACGGTTTTAGCATCTTTTGGCACTTCGAATTCCCCACCCTCGAAGTAATCATCAGGAGCTTTCGACGCGTCTATTACATTAACAGCTGCATAAACCTTTTCACCAAGCTGCGCTTCTATATAATATGATGGGGGTTCGTCAAAGTAAGGGTCAGTATTTTCTTGTTCATTTTTTATTTCATATTTTGACATGATTTCTTTATAGTACTCCTTTATTTCTTTATATGGTTTTTTTGAATAGCATCCCAATCCAACCATTTTATGATCCGGATCTTCTATTGTGCTCATAATTACGCTGCCCTTAAATATTGGCACCAAATCTATCCTATATTTATCCGACAGGTCTGATTCTTTTATCTTGCCGTATTCAACCTGTAAATCATCTGTCTCACCTGTTTCATTTCCTTGAGCCTGGCGGTTACCCGCAGATGCCGCCTTTTCCGCCTTATTGCCGCATGAAGCGAAGGAAAGCGCCAGCACAATAATTAAAATAGTTGCTAATATCCTTTTCATTGTTCCACCTCACATTTCCATTTTTCAACTTAAGGATAACTTCCAATACTTAATACTTTAATAAACATGCCGTGGAAAGGATAGGATGAATATGCTTATATTCAGTAAGAAAAGCGTTATTGTTATAATAAACGCCTGGGTTGTCAAACCCCCGTCTCCTTGTCACCGTCTCCTTGTCATACATTATATACCCCCGGCAGAATCCGGGAATGCTGCCGGGGGTGGATGCAATTCTTCTGTTCCTGATTGCGCTGCGCTTATTCCGTAATGGTTACGCTGACATCCTCATTAACCGTCATACCGGCCGGGAGGTCGAATTCACTGTCGCTGATCGGGCCGCCGATTTTGTAATTTTTATACACGGTTGTCCTCGGGAAACCATAGTAAAGCATTTCGCTTTTACGTTTCAGGCCATCCTCGCTGACCCATATCTTTGCGAGAACCTTGCCGTCTGCGGTTACGGTGATCACGGAGCAGTTGACGCCGTCAACCGTTTCATTGCCGGCGATTTCTATGACGGGAGCGGACCCCGCCCCGGAACCAAGGGTAAAAGGCCCGATGATGTTAAATGGGTTGGCGTATTCACTTGGATCCTTTACCTCATATATCGCTTTGACCGCTTCGGATTGGCCTACAAAATAGCTGTAGCCTATCCCTTTCGACATGTCGATGATGTCTACTTTCGTCTTTTTCTCGCCAAACTGCTCTGCTTGAACTATTTTGACCATGTTGCCTTTCTTCCAGCACTTTTCCTCGGTGATATTTCCCTGAATATTCCATGTAGCTTCAAAGTAGCCGGTGTCAATGGCCTTTGCCTTGCTGACAAGCGAATCGAGAGTTGTTGCTCCCGAAGATCCGGCGCTGCTGCTTGCCGGTGTGCCTGTCGAACCACCGCCGGATGATTTG
>JBLNDI010000138.1:0-12197 GCA_050261495.1 Bacillota bacterium | reverse complement strand
TTCATCCGCTTCATCCTGTTCATATGCATCATCCTGTTCGTCTGCATAATCATGTTCCCCTCCTATGTCGCCCTTTTGCCGACTACGTTGTACGAACCCTTCGGAGTTATCCATTCACCGGTAAAGCTGTTGTTGCCGGCATCCATCGTGAGTACGAATTTACATCCTTCAAAAAACGGGTTGTCGATCATTATTGTCAGTATCCTGCCCGACACCGTTCCGCTCATTCCGGATGAATGTTGATTATCATCGGTGAAAGTTCCCGTTACGGCGCTGCCGCTTTGGGAAAACGACATGATGCAGACCGCTTCCCCGGTTCCCGGGGCCGTGACGCTCCAGTTGCCGCTGAAATTAACTCCGCTTTGAACCGGCGCCGGCACTGAGGAGGTCGATGGCATCACCTCGTAGGTCCTCACGCTCATCAGTACGGCGGCTTCCCTTGTAGCCGTACCGTAACCCGCCGCCTGCTGCGCGGTGGTCGTGGCCCTGGGCATAAAATAGCCCCTGGCGTCGCCCTTGATGATACCGAGCTTCGACATGTATTTCGTGCCCTCTACCGCCCAGGAAGCGATATCCTTCTGGTCCGGGAAATCGGGCACGCCCGAAATGGAGTAATCGGCGCCGGGATTGATGAGCCTGATGGTCCTGTACAGCATGGTTGCGCATTCCTGCCGCGTGATGGTATTGCCCGGGGAAAAGGTTGTCGCCGACGTGCCCTTTGTGATACCCAATGCAAAAGCTTTCAATATCTGCGGGTTTTTGGTGTCTGTAAAGGGGTTGGGTGAAGCTGGCGCGCTGGTCTTTCCAGTCGTCTTTTCATAGAGCAGGAGAGCAAGTTCACAGAATTCTTCCCTCGTGATAGGCTTCGTCATATCCGCACCCTTTAAGATGTCGGGGATAAGGCCGTATTCAACCGCCTTTTTAAGCTCGGGCGCCGCCCAGGAGGAGGCCTTTCCCCATGCCGGCGCGCCAAACTCGATAATGTTGGAGTAGTCCGAGCGGAAAAGCTCGGCGCCGAGATGGGAATGGTAGGAGTAAAAAGCCCGCAGCCGAAGGTGCGTGTTTTCGTCGGCCTGGGGGGCTGCCTGGAACAATGGGGCTTTGTAGACTCCATCCTTGATATCGCTGTTTGCCAGCGTTATTTCGATCCAGGGGCCATTGTTGACGCTTACTTCGCATCTGACGATGCAACGCTCATATTTTGAAGCCGCATAGGCGCTGGCATCCTTGACCTGTTGGGGATTGGACAGGTTGAAGGCGGCGACCGGCGCCCCATTCGCGATTTCGTCGGTGATATGAAGATTGGAAAGCACCGGCGTCTCCAGGCTTTCCAGCCTTTTGGGCAGGCTGTCGGCGTCCTTGCCGATTGCGACGATGTCCGACCAGTCGGAGAGTACATAGGACCGGTTATACTGTGCATCCTGCACCATCGTTACAAACCGTGCCCGCACATATACGGTGTGTTGCGTCAGATCGATAAAGTGGGCGGTCTTCCCGAATCCGGTTTCTATGGTGTAGGTTTTTCCCTCTAAAAATTGCCCGATCCCTTGAACCGGATCTTTCCAACGCCAATCGTCCTCATGTAACAGGCGCAGAATGTTCGTCCTCTCGGTGGTCGTCGGCGTTAAACCGATGGCATAGTATTCCCAGTTTGTGAGACCGTGGCCGCCGCCGTGTTTGATTACATCCCAGTTTTCGTGGTATTTCCAGCCATCCGTAGTGCTGTCGATCGTCCAGTCCACCTGGAGGACGGCGTTACCGCAGCTATAGCCGTACTGCGCCAGCTGGTCGGCTATTTTCAAGGAGAGGTATTTGGACAGTTCGGCGCCCTTATTGTAAGTGAGCTTAAGTGCAAACTCTTCGTTTGGTACGGAACCGTCTGCCAAGATCAGGCTGCTGGGGGCTTCCCACTTGTCCGGGAGCCCGGTTGCATTCACCGGAACCGTCATCTGTGTACAAAGTATCAAAACAGCCAAAATGATTAAGATAGGAATTTTCTTCATGATCAATACCTCCATTTATAGAAATTTCTTCAATGAGTATACCCTGCGTAAATCAGCGCGCTTCCTGCCGGCCGGCAGCGTTTTCACCCGCGATGAAGCAATTTTCGGCTTTGCATTACCATCTCCAGCTGCTGGTCCACATATAATTGTTGAAAGTTTGCTGCTGCATTTGCATAAGACACATGTGAACGTTCATATCCATAGGTTCTTCAGCCCCTGATCCGGTACTGCTGCTCGTTTTTGAATCAGTGCCATTGCCGGCGCCTATGTCACGGGTGACGGCTTCCAGCTTTTTCAGATTGGCCTTGATTTTATCCTGTTCATCCTGTGAACCGTTCCGGAGCAGCACCCTCAGGCAGACCCATAAGCCCGGGGTAGTGGCTATGTCCTCTCTTTCCGTGATAGAAAAAGACTCCCATACTTGTATAACTTGCTGTTTAATTTCATTCACTGATTCTTGAGATATCTGTTCCGGTTTTGCAGCGGGATTTTGCTGTAACAATCTTGAATAGGCTATGATCTCACTATAAGCAGTTAGAGACATTTCCGTCAGCGGAGGTTCTCCGCCAATAACAACCTGACCCCGGCTTCTTAATTGATTGTTAATTACCTTTGCTGCATTATCGGACTGGTCTGTCTCGGCAAGCCATTCCCGGACAGACTTTTCAAGATCGGATCGCAGTTCCTCCAAATCCTTTTGTCCCATTTTCAAAATGCTTTGCATAAGAGCCGGGTATTGGTCGTATTCCTGAAGCTCCGCTTCCGACATTAATCGACAACCATCCTTAAGCTCAAAAAGAATCTCATTCTCCTGGCTTTGGGTAAAAGGAGCTCCCAGTGCAAATTCCAGTACAAACATAAAAGCGTCCGCATTGCGGTCAATTCTTTCCGCTGTCCTGACACTATAGTCAATGTCCGGCGCATTTGAGGCATTACCTGATACCAGGGATTCAATAAATCCCTGCAGTATATTGGCGCCGCGAACCTGGTGGTAACCGGATGCCGGGGCAAAATAAGAAAACCAGATGGCTTCCTGGTCGGATTTGATAACGATTCCAAGGCCGGAATAATCTTTGCCGTTGTAGTTATTGGTCAGGTCGAAAGATACCTGAATGTCCGACGATTCAGGACGGCTTCGCCAATTTGATGCACGGATGTCAGGATAACCGTTCTGCAGCAAGGAAAGAAATCCTTTAGCTAAATCTTGCGGACTTTTATACCGGTCAAAAGAAATCATTATCATGCTTACCTTTTCCTCAGCCGCGGGATTTTCAATCGCTATCATTGAATTATCCAAGCCAACATTCCAGCCCTTCGGATAATAGAAGGAGATATTCCCGTCGGCTGACATGTATTTGGACCATAAGTTTTCCGAATCGGATCTGATAATGCTTGGAGAGGTGACCGATGCCATTGCGTCATAAGTCCTTACACTCATCAGGACGGCGGCTTCCCTCGTTGCCGTACCGTAGCCCGCTGCCCGCTGTGCGGCGGTTGTGGCCTTGGGCATAAAATAACCTTTGGCGTCGCCCTTGATGATGCCGAGCTTCCACATGTATTTCGCGCCCTCTACCGCCCAGGAATCGATATCCTTCTGATCCGGGAAATCGGGCACGCTTGAAATGGAGTAATCGGCGCCCGGATTGATGATCCTGATGGTCCTGTACAGCATGGTTGCGCATTCCTGCCGCGTGATGTTCTTGTTCGGGGAAAAGGTGGTTCTCTATGAAAAGACGACGGGAAAGAGTGCCGCGCCAGTTTCCCCCAACCCCTTTACAGACACCCGAAACCCGCAGATTCTGAAAGCTTTTGCATTGGGTATCACAAAGGGAACGTCGGAGGAGCGCGAGTTCGCAGAATTCTTCCCTTGTGATAGGCTTCGTCATATCCGCACCCTTTAAGATACCGGGGATAAGGCCGTATCCGTCCGCCTTTTGAAGCTCGGGCGTTGCCCATGAGGAGGCCTTTCCCCATGCCAGCGCACCATTCACGATTTCACCGGTGATGATGCGTTGCGCCGGGGGCCCGATTGTATTTGCCGAAAACGTCAACTGAACGGAAAGTAATAAAACCGCTAGAATGATGATTAAGATACAAATTTTTTTCATGGTCAATCTCTCCATTCCCTAATTCGCTTTATGTAATAACTCCATGACATCTGTTTTAAGCGTCCGGCAGTCATTTATAATAGGCAGGCTTTGTTTTTCCGTCAGGTATCCTGTTTTCCCCATGGTTTCAAGCAGAAATTCCGCCTCCACTGCGCAGTTCAGGGCTTGCACAATATTTTCAGCGGATCTCCTGCCGGTTAATCCGGCCAGCCTTAAAAAAATCCCGATTCCTGCCGCACATGCAATCAAGCGCTCGGAAAGGGGGAACGGCTTCTTTTCCTCGTCCAGGTATTTTACAAGCTCTATGATGCGAACGGAAAAATCGAAACTTTTGTCGTAATCCTGCTTCATCCGATGCCACCTCCGTATCAATAATTCCAATTTACATTTCCAAGTGTAGAAAAGAACCAGGAATCAAACAACTACATCGATGTGGGGATAAAAAACTTATTTTTTTGATTTGTGGATACTGATGTAGGATTTTCCTAAAGTTTATCTTAATTCATCCATCACTTGCCAAAAAAAATCCCACATTGTTGCCCAAAGGAATTGAAGATTTGGTTGATTTGAAGTATACTCAAATTATTAATAGATGAGGATGTGCGATATGAGTCCTCAAGGAATGAAAACGTATAAACTGGTTCCGGCGGAGCTCCCGGAAATATGTGCTCCGCGCCTGGAACTGCTCGGCAGGTTTGACAAAGCCGCCGCCAGGCAATGCATTTACATAAGCGCTCCTGCAGGCTGCGGAAAAACCGTATCAACCCGTTTATGGATGCAGAAATCCGGACGGACGCCGATCTGGCTCGGGCTTGACATGTACGACAATACGCCGGCCGCATTCTACCGCTTTTTTTGCACAGCGCTTTTTTCAGTTATCCCGCAGGACGAAAGCCTGACGAAAATTGTAAAGGATCCCTCTTTTAATATCTCACCCGTTGAATACACAATCGAAATATTGTCGCGGCTTTCCTTTGATGAACGTAAGTTTGCCCTCGTTCTTGACGACTTTCATCTTATTACCGACGAGGAAATTTTGAAGTCCTTTATCTACGTCGTAAAGCGGCTTCCCCTGTCCGTATCCGTGTTGATTTTAAGCCGGAACGAAATGCCCCGGGTCTTTTCCACCCTGGAGGAAAGCGGCAGGGTTGCATTCATCAAGGCTTCCGATCTTGCTTTCAAAAGCGATGAGATACGCCGGTATTTTGCAAGTTATGGCCGGTTTATAACCGCGGAAGAAGCCAGGGAGATATTTTCCCTTACCGAGGGCTGGGCAATAGCGGTTAACGCGCTGGTTCTCAGCGGAAACATTACAACCAGTGAAAAATTAACAGGCAACCCCTTGGAAAAATATATCAAGACGCAGATATGGGATAAATTGGACGATAGCTTGCGGAATTTCATGATGCAGACTTCCGTAGTGGATGAATTTACCGAAGAGCTCTGCGGTAAGATTACGGGAAACCCCCGAAGTCCGCAGATACTTAAAACGTTGTGCAGCGGCAACCTGTTTATCAGCTGGCAGGAAGGCGGGTATCGTTTTCATCACCTGTTTCTGGATTTCTTGAGGACGGAGGCATCAAAAGACGCAACTATAAAGCAAAAAACCTTATATCAAAGGGCGGCGGAATATTACCTTGATCAAGGGGATTATTTCAACGCTCTCCGTTATTTCTTAAAATCCGGGGACAGCAGGGGGATAGCCTCCGCTTTCTATAACTACCTGGAATACAACGGCCAGTCAAGCGCGGATATGGCTAAAATCTATTTTATAAACGAGCTTCCCGCCGAAGTCCTGGAGGAAAACCCGTTTCTGTATATCAGCTGCGCCTTTTGTTCCTTTTTGTTCGGCGATGTAAAAAGCATGTATTATTATTTTGACAGGATCTATGAGAGGGTCCATGATATCGAGAGAAAAAATAAAGCGTTTATGGAAGGCGTGCTTATTTTGTTTGCCATCGATCCCCGGTACTCATTCATGGAACAGATGGCCAGGTTTCAGACAGGTATTGCGCATGAGGCCGAGAATCGCAACATTCCGAAAGCACTTAGATCGCTGGGTCATAATCTGCCCTCTTTCCACAACAAGACCTTCCGGGACTTTTCCCATTACGCCCTGGATATGGAAAAATCTTTTGCCGAGTTCCGCCTTATGTTTTTTGCGCTTCTGGGCAGCGACTACAATATCATTGCATCAGGGGTAAAGTCGGGACTGCTGTATGAAAAAAACCTTCTAAAAGAGGCGGCTGCGCTTGTGGATCCAAACCCGGAGACAGACTCCGCCGAGCTCGTGTTTTTGTCAAAAATGCAGTTAGCGGCTATTTTATTGGCGATGGGAAAGCTGGAGGAGGCGGCGCGGTGCAGGGCGGAGATAAAATCCTTTTTGGAAAGGGAGAACACTTTATACCTGCTGCCGGTTCTTTCCGGCTATGAAACGAGAATCAGGCTGATGGACGGGGATAAGGCGGCGGCAAAAGCATGGCTTGATAACTATTTCGTAACCGAGGCGCGAAACCTGGAGCTGTATAAAACATTTTTGCATTTCACGACGGTAAGGGCATATATCGTCCTGGGAGAATTTGAAAAAGCGCAAAGGTTGTGCGAAGAACTGAAGAAGCTTACGGAGGATTTTTACAGGATTCTTGATGCAACCGAAGCCACTGCGCTGCTGGTCATACTTAAATGGATGACGGGCAAAAAACAGGAAGCCGCAGCCATGCTCCAGGCTTCCCTGGCGGAAATGGAGCGATATCATTTCATCAGGGTGTTCGCTGATGAGGGGAAGGCAATTCTCCCTGTTTTGAAAGTGCTTTTGAAAAAATCGGAGAAGGAAAACGGGCCGCGCAAGCCAGGCTACAGGTATTTGCAGGAAGTTTACCTGGCGGCCTGTGAACAGTCAAGGCGGCATAAAGGCATCGCATGCGCCGCCGTTCTGAAATCCGTCAAGCTTTCCCGGCAGCAAAAACTCGTCCTGGAGCTTTTGGCGAAAGGTTACAGAAACGCCGGGATTGTTGAACTTACCGGTCTCTCCATAAATACCATAAGGTATCATACCAAGATAGCTTATCAAAAACTGGAAGTAAACAATGCGACGGACGCGGTCCTTCGCGCAAGGGAATTGAAGCTGATTGACTAAAGACAGGCTGCATAATAGCGCCGCCATCCCGCCGTATAATAGGCGCTGCTGTACTGCAGTATTATAACACTGCCGTCCTGTTTATAATAAGCGCCACGCCCTGCCGTATAATAAGCTCCGCTGTCCTGCCGTTATTGCCGGCAGCCTTGGCATTGTGTTTGTTGATAGGCCGGTACCTCTATGGTAATATTATTTCTGGGACGGAGCGGGAAGAGGATAGCAAAAGCGAAGCAACCCAAGCAAGAGTTGGAGCATATCCGGCCTTCGGGGAGGCGGCATATGGGACTCAGGATCGTATACGGACGGGCAGGAAGCGGGAAAACGGCTTTTTGCCTGCGGGAAATTGAAGAAAGGCTAAAAACTGCGCATGGGGCGGATTCATACTCTAAGTTGGAGTCATGCTCTAAGTTGGAGTCATGCTCTAAGTTGGATTCAGAATCTAAGTTAGATTGCGCATCGAGGAACAAACACCCGCTCATATTGATAGTACCTGAACAGTTTTCGCTGCAAGCCGAAAAAAACCTCGCGAAAATATCCGCATTTTCAGGTGTTCCCAGGGCTGAAGCGTTAAGCTTCAGGAGAATGGCATTCAGGGTTTTCAGCGAGGTCGGGGGCATAACGCGCCGCCGGCTGAACGTCGCAGGAAAGAGAATGATGCTGTTCAGGATTATGAAAAAGCTGGAGAAAGAATTAAGAATATATTCAAAAGCAGCTTTCAGAAAAGGTTTTACCGAAGCCCTTTCCGACGCCATTATGGAATTCAAGCGCTGCGACGTAGCTCCGGAGCAATTGGCCGAAACGGCGGAGAAACTGGCCGACGGCCTCCCGCTGAAGGATAAGCTGCGTGATTTGGCGCTGATCTATTCCGAGTTTGAAAAACAGATGCAAAAGGATTACATGGACGCGGACGATGATTTGACGGAGCTGTGCAACAAACTGGACAAGTCTGTGCAGTTTAACGGCGCCGAGATATGGATAGACGAGTTTTCCGGCTTTACTTCGCAGGAATATAAAGTTATCGGCAAACTGCTCAAAAAGGCTTCACGGGTGACGGTCTGCCTTTGCACGGACAGTCTTCCCGGCGGCCCCGGGGATGAAAGCGCCTCGATGCTGTTTGAGCCGGTCAGGAAAACTGCGGTAAAGCTTTTGCGGCTGGCGGAGAAGGAAGGAATCGAGGTAGAGAAACCGGTCCGGCTCGGCGCGGCGGGTATGACGGATGTGGCCGGCGCTTCGGGTATGGCGGACGTGCCAGGTGTGGCAGACGTGTCCGGTATGCCGGAGTTGGCGGGTGTGCCCGATATGGCGGATACGGCTGGTACTGAGGGCACGGCAGATATGTCCGGCAAGACGGGGTTGGCGGGCATGACGGACGTGCCCGGCGTTTCTCCGCGGTTTTCCGAATCAGAGGAATTGGCGCATCTTGAGAAAAACATATATAAATATCCGTATGAAAAGTATAATAAGAGTTCTGGCGATGTGTGCATATGCGCATCTGCGAATCCATACCTGGAAGTCGAGGAATGCGCCCGCGATATTATCAAGCTTTGCAGGGACAGGGGGTACCGTTACAGGAATATTGCCGTTACGATGAGAAATCCTGACAGTTACGAAAGCATTATCAAGAGTGTCTTCACGCGTTACGGGATACCATTTTTCCTGGACGGGAAGAGAGATATTGACAGCCACCCGCTGATAGTGTTTATTCTGTCTGCCCTTGATATTTTTATAAACAACTGGAACTACGAGTCTGTTTTCAGGTACGCAAGAACGGGCTTTTCCGGGGTTGATCGCGAGGAGCTGGATTTGCTGGAAAACTATGTGCTGGCGAACGGCATCAGGGGAAATGCCTGGACGCGCGAAGACGACTGGGATTACCCGGTGGAAGCCTTGGGTGATGACGACAGGCTGTCGGATCGCGACATGACGCGCCTGGAAATTATTAATGCCGCAAGGAGGAAGCTGGCCGGGCCGTTGATATCATTCAGGGGGAAAACGAAAGGCGGCGCCAGGGCGGTAGAATTCTGCACTGCTTTATACGAATTGCTGCGGGATACCGGCGCCGACAAAAGAATAGACGAGCAATCGCGGAGTCTTGCGGCAAAAGGGCTCCTGGAGCAGGCGGACGAGTACCGCCAGGTTTGGAATATAATAATGGACGTGTTTTCACAAATCGTTGAGGTGCTTGGGGAAGAATCGATCGGTACGGAGCGCTTTTCCGAGATATTGGCCGCCGGTTTTTCAGGCTACAAGATAGGCCTGATTCCTCCCGCGCTGGACCAGGTGCTTGCAGGAAACATTGAAAGGGCAAGGAACCATGACATCAAGGCGCTTTGCATTCTGGGCGTGAACGAGGGCGTGCTTCCCGGCGGTAAAGGGAATGAAGGGCTTTTATCGGATATCGACCGTGACAGCCTTGAAAATATCGGCCTTGAGCTTGCAGGCAATTCGAAAAGCCATTGCCTTGAGGAAAGGTTCATGATTTACATGGCTTTCGCGACGCCGTCCAGGCACCTGAGGCTGAGCTACCCGGCGGCGGACCGTGACGGAAGGGCGCTCAGGCCTTCACATGTCATATCTGAGATAAAAAGAATATTGCCGCGTATTGTTGAGCGAAGCACGGTTGCCGGTATGAACCAGGACAGGATGCCGGGGCTTGCGGCATCCGGACTCACGGCGCCGGATCCTGTGGCGCCCAAACCCACGTTTGACGAGATGGCCGCGCAGCTCAGGAGGCGCTATGACGGGAAGAAGATACATGACGGGTGGAGAATTGTTTATAAATGGTTTTCCGGCCAGGAATCGTGGAAGGACATGTGTGCCGGCATTATCGACGGATTGAATCATACCAACCGGGCGGAGCGCCTTACCGGGGACAGGGCTTTTGCACTCTACGGAAAACCGTTGTTTACCAGCGTTTCAAGGATGGAATCGTATGCCGCCTGTCCGTTTTCATTTTATGTCAAGTACGGCTTGAGGGCGAAAGAACGGCGTATTTTCAAATTTGACCCGGTAGACGCGGGGACGTTCATGCATGAAATCATTAACGAGTTTTCCAGGATGCTTGTAAAAAAGGGCATAAGCTGGAGAAACCTCGATGCGGAATGGTGCGAACAACAGGTTTCCGAACTGGTTGATCGATGGCTTTCAAAATACGGAAACAGTATTCTTAAAAGCAGCAGGAGATACTTGTACATTTCCGGCCGGCTTAAAAAAATCGTCACAAAGGCAATAATGCTTATCAGCAGGCATATCGCGCTGGGCAGCTTTGAACCGTCCGGCTACGAGGTGGAGTTCGGAGAAAACGGAAGGTATCCTCCCATCGTGATAGAATTACCTGACGGCAGGCTTGTTAAAATGACGGGCAGGATTGACCGGATCGACTCCATGACGGGAGAAGAGGGAACCTATATTAGAATTATTGATTACAAATCGGGAAACAGGGAGTTGGAGCTCGGAGATATATACCACGGCCTTCAGTTGCAGCTGTTGACCTATCTTGACGCCGTAATGGGAAATGAGGAGGACCCTGCCGGCGGACGCAGCATGCTGCCGGCCGGCGTTTTGTATTTCAAGCTGGATGATCCGCTGATACGCTGCAGCAGGGACAGTACGGACGAGGAAATTGAAAAATCCGTTATGAAGCAGCTGAGGATGAAAGGCCTGGTTTTGGCGGATGTGAAGGTAGTCAGGGAAATGGACAGGCAGATTGATGGTTACTCGCTGATTATCCCCGCAAGGGTCAACAAGGACGGCTCGCTGGGAAAGTCGTCGGCTGCGACGCATGAGCAATTCATGGCGCTTCGCCGGTATGTGAGGAAAGTCCTAGCCGATATCGCAAAGGGGATAATGGATGGAGACGTTGCAATCAGCCCGTATAAAAAGAAAACGATGACCGCCTGCAAGTACTGCGGGTTCAGACCTGTCTGCCGGTTCGACACATCCTTCGGGGACAACCGGTACCGCGTACTGGCGGATTACAAGGATGACGAGTTGTGGAAACTGATGACCCAGTGAAAACCACAACCTGCACCACGTATGGTGCAGGTGTGCTATGTTGTTGCTCAACTAACTGTAGTTTTTCAAGTTTTGGGGCAATAAATCGGATGGAACTGGAAATAATTAACGAAATGAATTACATAACTAATGAATATAACACATTATGTAACCAAGCAATATTAATGCTGATAAACAGCGGGATTACATTGATAAGTTTTATAGTATAGTCGTCGGCTATCTTGCTGAAAAATGAGTTGTCTGACTGCGGAATAAAGATAATTAAGTAAATAAGAGAATGCTGTGACGGGAGACAAGGAAAATGGCAGTTTATTGGACGCCGGAACAACTGGATGCAATTACCGAAAAAGGCTGCAACCTGCTGGTTGCCGCTGCGGCAGGCGCCGGAAAAACGGCCGTGCTGGTCGAGAGGATTATAAGGAAAATAACCGATGAAGAGAAACCTGTAGGTATTGACAGGCTTCTTGTGGTTACGTTTACAAATGCAGCGGCGACCGAGATGCGGGAAAGGATCGGGAGTGCGCTTGCGGACGCGCTGGAGGCCGATCCGTCGTCGCAAAATCTCCAAAGGCAGATGGCCATGCTGGACAGGGCGAGCATTATGACGCTTCATTCTTTCTGCATGGAAGTTGTCAGGAGTCATTTTCACAGTCTCGAACTGGACCCGATGTTCCGTGTCGCGGACGAAACGGAAAGCGCGCTCATGAAGCTTGATGCGCTGGAAGAGCTGTTTGAAGGGAAATATGAAAGCGAAGACAAGGACAGCATGTTCTTCAAGCTGGTTGACAGCTTCGGGGGCGGGCGCGGCGACGACGGGCTGAAAGATATTATACTGACGCTGCATGGCTTCACGCGCAGCCACCCGCAGCCGGAGCAATGGCTTGCCGCCCAGGCGGAAGCATATAACATCGGCGCTTCCGCCTGTTTGAGCAGCAC
>JBLNDI010000137.1:0-19637 GCA_050261495.1 Bacillota bacterium | reverse complement strand
ACAGCTAAAAGAAGCCCTTTTTACCTCGGTTTGAGGATTAAAAAGGGCTTGCCTTTTTGAAAGAATATTTCCCAGCTAATGTTGCTTAAAATTACAAGACAAAATCACAAACGCTTGACAGAAGAAAATATCTTGCCTAAAGAGTTGTTAATAAAAGGATTTGCGGGCATAGCACAAATTTGACATCAGGCTCCTCTCATCCGATGCCTTACCCGCATCCACTTGCAAGCCGCCTATCCAACGTTACTCATCGATCAACTCATCTATCGGCGCGCCCGGCGGGACAATCGGAAACACCATTTCATCCCTGTCTATCTCAAAATCAATCAAAACCGGTTTATCCTTCGAGGCCAGCGCCCTTTCGAACGCGCTGTCCACCTCCTCCGGTTTGGTTACCTTCATCCCGATGGCTCCAAAAGCCTCCGCAAGGGCAACAAAATTTGTGCCCCTGTCAATAGTCGTCGCTGAAAAACGGCGGCCGTAGAACAGGTTTTGCCATTGCCGCACCATGCCGAGCACATGGTTGTTTAAAATGGCAATAACCACCGGAAGCTTGTATTCGACGGCAGTGGCAAGCTCGGTGCAATTCATGCGGAAGCTGCCGTCACCGGCGATATTGATCACTTTCTTGTCGGGCCTGCCGATCTGCGCACCGATACACGCTCCGAGGCCATATCCCATTGTGCCGAGCCCTCCCGAGGAGATAAACTGCCTCGGCCTGGTATACTTGAAAAACTGCGCCGCCCAGATTTGATTCTGGCCGACCTCGGTTGTAATAATGGCGTCTCCCCCTGTTATCTCGTAAAGCCTTTCAATAATGTAGTGCGGCTTGAGGCTGCCGTTTGCGTCATACTTAAGAGGATATGCGTCTTTCCACTCGCTGATTTTCCTGTTCCAGCACGTATCTTCGCGCCGTTCAACCCTTTCCGCCAACGCCCGCAGTATTTCCTTGATATTTCCCACAAGAGGATACTGCACGGTTACGTTTTTCCCTATTTCCGCGGGATCAATGTCTATATGCATTATAGCTGCCTTGGGGGCAAAGCGGCTGACGTTGCTGATAACCCTGTCGCTGAACCTGGCGCCGACAGCGATGAACAAGTCCGACTCGGATACCGCCAAATTGGAAGTCCTGGTGCCGTGCATTCCTACAAGCCCCGTAAAAAGCTCATGGTTGCCAGGGAACGAACCCAATCCCATTAGCGTCGTTGTAACCGGGATTCTTGCCTTCTCGGCCAGCGCTTTCAGTTCCTGGTCCGCAGCGGCGATCGTCACTCCGCCGCCTGAAAGAATAATAGGCCTTTCCGACTTGTTTATGGCTGCCGCGGCTTCATCCAGTTTTCTCTCCGAAACGCCGACAGGCCGGTATGCCGGCTTCCCGGGTTCCACGTATTCATATTCGGCGCTTGCCGCCGTAACATCCTTGCAGATGTCTATCAGTACAGGCCCGGGACGGCCGTCCGCCGCTATTCTAAAAGCTTCGCGGACTATGCCGGCAAGTTTTTTCACGTCTTTTACAATATAATTATGCTTGGTTACCGGCATCGTAATCCCGGTAATGTCAACCTCCTGGAACGAATCCTTCCCCAGCAGCGCCGTGGAAACCTGCCCGGTAATGGCCACCATGGGCACTGAATCCATGTAGGCCGTGGCGATCCCGGTAACAAGGTTAGTTGCCCCAGGCCCTGACGTGGCAATGCACACGCCCGTTTTCCCGGTGGCGCGCGCATACCCGTC
Source organism: Bacillota bacterium (assembly GCA_050261495.1). Taxonomy (GTDB): domain Bacteria; phylum Bacillota; class Clostridia; order Acetivibrionales; family DTU013; genus JBMNKL01. Next base: position 17,900 of record JBLNDI010000137.1, on the reverse strand, counting down.
CGCGGCATGGGACGCGCCCTGTTCATGCGATGTCAATATGTGCCTTATCTTGTCCCCGGTCTTGTACAAGGCATCGTATATGTTAAGCACAGCGCCGCCCGGAAAGCCAAAGACCGTGTCTACTCCCTGTTCTTTCAGGCACTCTATCAATATTTCAGCGCCGGTCAATGTTTTCATTGAAAATCCTCCGCCTTGCTTTATTTTAAAACTGCGCCGGTACTCGCAGATGTGACAAGCCTTGCGTACCTTCCAAGGTATCCATGGGATATCCTTGGCTCGGGAGGCTTCCAGCCGGCCATTCTCCGTTTCAGTTCCTCATCCGGCACTTCAACGTCAATCTTCCCTTCCGGTATATTGATGCTGATTATATCGCCTTCCCGGACGGCTGCAATCATGCCGCCTTCCATCGCTTCCGGCGAAATATGGCCGATGGAAGCTCCGCGTGACGCCCCTGAAAACCTCCCATCCGTAATAAGCGCAACATCGCTGTCCAACCCCATTCCGGCTATCGCCGACGTCGGACCGAGCATCTCCCTCATGCCGGGTCCTCCCTTGGGGCCTTCATAGCGGATGACGACCACGTCTCCCTTGTTGATTTTCTTCCCATATATAGCCGCGATCGCCTCATCCTCGGAGTCAAACACCCTTGCCGGCCCCCTATGGACAAGCATCCTGTCAAGGACGGCCGAACGTTTCACAACAGCCCCGTCCGGGGCGATATTGCCCCTCAATACCGCTATTCCGCCGGCTGCACTATAAGGATCCTCCAGGCTCCTGATGACGTTCCTGTTCTTAACTGCCGCATTGCTTATATTTTCGCCTATCGTTTTCCCCGTGGCAGTCAACAGGTCAAGATGCAGCAAATTCTTCCTTGAAAGCTCCTTCATAACAGCCTGGACGCCCCCGGCTTCGTACAGGTCCTGGACATGATGCTCTCCGGCGGGAGCCAGCCTGCAAAGGTTCGGAACCCTGCTGCTTATTTCGTTAATGATGTCCAGGTTGATCCTGATTCCCAATTCATGGGCGATGGCTGGTAAATGCAGCACGGAATTGGTTGAGCAGCCTAGCGCCATATCCACTGTCAGGGCATTTTCAAATGCCTTTTCCGTCATAATGTCGGAAGGGCGTATGTTCTTTTCGACGAGTTCCATTACTTTCATGCCCGCCATCTTCGCCAGCCTGATCCTCGCCGCGTAAACCGCCGGCACGGTTCCGTTTCCTGGCAGCCCCATACCCAGCACTTCGGTAAGGCAGTTCATGGAATTTGCCGTAAACATGCCCGAGCATGAACCGCAGCCCGGACAGCAATACTCTTCATACCCGGCTACCTCCTCTTCCGTCATCATGCCTGCCTTGAAAGCCCCTACGGCCTCAAAGACGCTGTTTAAATCCAGGTACTTGCCGTTGTGGCGGATAGACAACATTGGGCCGCCGCTTATTACAATGGACGGAATGTTTAGCCTCGCAGCCGCCATCAGCATGCCCGGCACGATCTTGTCGCAATTCGGAATAAACACCATGCCGTCAAAGCTGTGGGCGCGCCCCATGGCTTCGCATGAATCGGCGATCAATTCCCTGGAAGCCAGCGAGTATTTCATTCCTTCGTGCCCCATGGCAATCCCGTCGCATATGCCTATGGCCCCGAATTCCACCGGCGTGCCTCCCGCTATGCGGATTCCCGCCTTTACCGCCTCCGCGATTTTGTCAAGATGTATGTGACCGGGCACAATCTCGTTTTTCGAATTGACAACCCCGATAAGAGGTCTTGCCAATTCTTCATCCGTATATCCCATGGCTTTTAAAAGAGCCCTGTGCGGAGCCCTCTCCACGCCTTTTTTTACAACATCGCTTCTCATTTTCACAACCTGCCTTTCCGCGTCAATCCAACTAAACAAACAGCCGGGTGGTCGCTTCCCGGCTTGTGATATAGGTATTTTACTATTATTATCGTTTTATGTCTATATTTTAGAACAAAAAAGTTAAAAGCGTTCATTTTGCACGCTGTCATGTGCAAAATCCGTTAATTGCCGCCGCACCGCCTGTCCTGCGGGTGATTTCAAACCGGCAGGCGTGCCCTCGCCGGCGCCGGCAGCGTCCCTCCGGCGTTTCGGCCGTGCAGGATGCCCTCACCAAGCTCCTGCCGAAGGAAACAGCCATTTGATGATAAAATTGTTTTGATAAAAGCGGCCTGCGAAAAACGAGGTATCAAGTTCCCTGAAAACCCCGGCGAATCCCGGTATGGAACTGAACAGGACCAATACCGCGCATAGTATGTAAACGACCAGAACACCCTGCAAAATGCCGAACACCAGGCCGCCGAGCTTGTTGACCTGGTTGATCAACGGCAACTTGGATATGTTCCGGATGAATACCTCTATAAAGGAAAGCACGATTTTAAGAACAATATATATGGCAAACACGCTCAATACCATGATAACCATCCTAGCCAATTCCTCGCTTATGACTTCCGCAATGCCCCTGACATTTGTCAATTCCGAGAATGACGGCAGTTTCCCCTTCAAAGATTCTTTAATCATTTCCGGAAAAGGCATTGTCCCCAGTATGGCTTCGGCATCGGCAGCGGGCTGCTTGCCGGCGGCCGGGGATGCGAAAGCCTCGGCGCTCCATTTTTCCAGGTTTTTAGCAATAAAATTCTTTATCCATCCGAATACCGGCGTTTTTGCCAGCAAACCCGCAAGCACCGGTGAGAATTTTACAGACGCATAGATGCATGCAATGAAGGCAAAAAACCTGTAAACCGACATAATGAGGCCTTTATACAGCCCAATGATCGCAAAAACCGCTATCAAGCCAATGACAATAAAATCGCTCCAGTTCATATAACCTCCAAACCCCGGCCGGAGCCGGAAAATTATATTGTCCGGGTTATCTTCCCCGGTTTAATTCAATAGGACAACCACCGCTTCACGATCGGTAACAACAACGGCATGCTGCCTGTTGAAAAGCAATACCTGTTTTATCCCGGATCTTGACGAGTACTTGCTGAAGTTCCTGCACCTGTTGTCATAAAAATATGCCGTATCTTTCGTATTAACCGCTATCACGCCCTTTTGAGCATTCAGACCTTTTGGCTTTCCTTCAAGGGAAATGGAGGCAAGTTCTTCTCCTTCCGCATCATATATCCTGAGCAGGCTGCCTTTCTCATCCTCCGCCGCCACGGCCAGCTGCTTGTCCCCTACCAGCCCGGTTCCTGCCACATTTCTGAACATTTTCTTCCATGCGAGTTTCCCGTCCGCGTTAACCGATGCGACAGCCCTGTCACCCGCGGCAAATATGCTCCCGTCGTTATTGTACCTGAATAACGGCACCAGTTCCGGGGCCGATCCGTCCTCCGCGCTGAAGCCCAGCGTGGCGATATCTTCGCCTTCCATATTGTAAAACTTGTAGCGGGAAAAGGCTCCGGCCGCTTCCGTTCCAATTGCCGATAGCACAAGGTTCTCCGAGGAAGGCGACACGCACGCGGAAACGGCATAGTCGTTTGCGATAATTTTCCTGAAACACTCTATGCCATTAGGTTCAAATACCCTTATTTCATTATTGTCCCTCCTGGCCGTCGTTATAACCGTAACGTAGCCCTCCCTGCTGATGTCGGCGTTTAATATTGAAGCATCGAGTTTTTCACTCCAACGCACCGTTCTGCCATCCAGGACGCTTATATCTCCCATTCCGCGGTCGGCCACCACGAGCAACGAGCCGTTTGTTTTCACGATGGGGTCGGAATATGCAATATTTTCAGTCCGCACAATGTTGCCCGACCTGTCCAGGAACCAGACGCCGCTGCTTCCGCATTTAACTATGTAATCCCTGTATACCGCAAACAAAGGGGCCTCTTTTGCATCAAACTCGTAAACGTGCAAAACTTTCGCGTCGTTTACAACATTCTCCCCCAGGCTTTTAAAAAATTGAATCACATCGGCCACTCCGGCCTTGGGATCAAGGCTTTTGCGGTAACTGAAAAATGCTACCGCCAGAATGCATAAAAACAGAAATGCCGCTGCCACCAAACTTGATATGCCGTCACTGCGCCCGTGCTTTTCCTTATCGGGGAGCATTTTCAAAAGGTTCACCCCTGTTTCATCTTTTGCATATTTAGCGGTTAAAACCATTTTACCATAGAAATCTATTTCCTACCATATAAATGCACGTGATTTAACAGAATATGGGGTCAGTCTTGCGGCGGCGTCTGCGTCAGATGTTAAGGGGACGGGGGGTTGTCACAGCGGAAATTCGACATCAGGCTTCGTCATAGGCAGGCTGTAATGCTATGACTCGCCCTTAAGTCGATGCGGATGAATTAGACGGAATGCATACAGGTGCGGGGCAAGGCATATGATGAAACGACTTAGCGAATCTAGCATATGCCAAACCAAGGTGACGGCAAATCCGCCACGGATGGCGGATTTAGCTGGAAATGACACGGATGTCGTTAGAAGCGGCCTAACAAATTAAGGGCATATGCGCTAGAGTTGCTAGGAGCTTTCATCCGATGCCTTGCCCCGCACCTGCATGCAATCCGCCCTATTCATCCACGCCGCTTCAACATCCCCTGTATCAATACCGCTATAACCATAAACAATCCAATGTACCCGAAAACAGGGTATACCGACGAGACCAGTTTTGAAAAGCCAATAGTCGAAAGCGGCATCGCAACCGCGCAAAGCATGAGCGTGACAATTCTCCTGTCCATCTTCAGCATCGCCTCGACCCGCCCGACAAAGCACAACCCCGAAGTAACCGCCGATACCAGCATGGCGGCCCATAATACAAAGGCGTAGAGCCGGCTCGCAGGTCCGCTGAATTTTCTCAATATTTCCAGGATAGGGAGTTCATTTTCCATTGCTCCGGGCATGAAAAGCCTTATTACAATATGGATAACCAATGTGGCTATGCTGAGAAGAGCCCCTCCGAGGATTCCTCCCAAAACCGCGGTCCTCCGCGTTTTTAAATACGGGAGAAGGCTGCAGATTATGATAAAAGCCGGAATGCTGTTGTAGCTTACGTAAAGCAGCGACGAGGCAAACCAGTTCCTTGTCAGGCGGTCCAGGTATCCCGATATGACAAACGTTTCCGTATCGCGGAAAAATATAATATAAATTCCCGCCAGTATTATGCCAAGTATCAGCACGGGCGTAATGACAGTGCTGAGTACGGCAAGTCCCCTGATATTGGCCAGGATAATAACCATGCATATGATGCCCGTCAGCAGCGAGGCGTATTTGAATTGGATTTTCAGCATGTCTGAAATCACCCTTCCGGAGCCCGCCATCATAATGCAGAATATAAACAGCATGAACACCGTCACGGAAATTTCCACAGCCCATCCCAAGCGCCATCCGAAAACAGGAAAGATGAATTCCTCGTAATTCCTGATGCGGTCGCTATACACTTTCCCCAGCATTATGCCGCCTACCGTCGAAAATAGTATGCCTGCCAGTATTATGCCGAAGAAGCCGCCCGTATTGTACACAGAGAAAAACTGCATTATCTCGTGGCCCGAAGCAAAACCGGCGCCAATCACGCTTGTGGCATATATGCAGGCAACCCTCAGGATATTCCTCGCTTCACCGGGCATAAAAAACAACTCCGACATTAGAATAAGCTATTTTCATTCTATGTCGGAGTTGTTTTCGAAATGTCATTGTTCAAACGATTATTTCTGCTGTGACGCCAGGAAGTCCATCAATGTGTTGTAGGCCTCTTTCATGCCTAATATGCCAAAATCCTTTTTGTTTCTCTTTACCAGGATGCCGGCGTATTCACCGTTTCTGACCACGTAATAGTAATTCTCATCCTTCGGGATGAATTCCACTTTCATTGAACCATCCTTCAATGTGTAATTTATAGTGACTTCCGCATCCCCTTCGGGCTTGCCGTTAACGTCTATCTCGTCAAGGCCGATGCCGATGAGCGCCTGGTAGAATTTTCTGAACGGCTGGTCGCCGTCTTCATTTTTACCGCTGGCGTCTATACCGTTGACATAGAACTTGTCTTTATCGGCATCCGGCTTGCCTTCCTCATCCTTGTACACGTCCAATACCATGTTGGTAGTCTTGCCGTCCATTGTCAAATCGATCTTCTTGACCTGGTCGATATTGACAATATAAGCAAAGACGCTGACAATTTCCTTGAGCGGCTTGTCAAGGAAAGCATTATATGACGATATGTCCACGGTAAACACTTCGTCGCTGTTGTCGAGCTTGGCATATATCGTCGAGCCCCTTTGCTTCTCATCTCCCATCAACAGCCTGATAGTTCCTCCTGTTTTTGTGCCGAATTCAAATTCATACGCAGGGGCATCCAGACCGTATTGTGCCAGGTCCGACGGCTTATCCTCCAAAAATTCATCCACGGTCGTATTCGCCAGGGCTTCAAGCATCGGTGACAAAGTGCTTTCATTCATGCTGGCCTTGATCGGCTCCGTCATCGTCCAACTCGTAAGGTCGTCTTTTTCCTTAAAGGACCTGAACACATTTTGTCCTTTCCTGTTCATCGCCAGCGTGTTTATTTCATCGGAAGCAAAATCAAACAGTTTCTTTGCCCGAATGCCATTCCTGCCCTTGACGAGGTAATCGCCGGTATACGTGGCTATAACGTATACATCGTTCTTATCGGCGAATTTGACATAATATCCGCTTTTTGTCGGCGTCTTGTTTCCCACCTCAAGCACGGTTTCCTTTCCGTCCTTGGTCTTCACCCTGACGGTGACAGGTTTGTCGAGGCCGTATTTTGCCAGATCCTGCGCATTCTCCTCCACCACCCTGTCTGCGGTAACCGAAGAAGCATTTATTACTATGCTGCTCAGAATCGTCGAATCATACTTGAGGTCGGTCGGCGATGAAAGGACCCACTCCTTGTCCTTCTCGACAATTACAAAAATGCCGTCCGGGTTCTCCAGCGTCACGGATTCAACCTCATCCGAAGTAAAATCGGTCAGTCTGATCAGGTCTGTAGTATTATCCGTGCTTTCGGGCTTGATTTTAGTGACCAGGACATATACTCCTGCAAGGATTGCAACTATGACAACAAGAATAATCGCATTCTTGTAAAATTTCATAAATGACGCCTCCTCAAGAATACAGTCAGGCCGGTGCCGAGTATTATCAGCGGGAATATCACAATAAGAACTCCTCCCATGATGCTGGACTGCATCTGCGTGATATTCAGAGTATTGCTCTCATAGTTTTTCGTAGGCACGATGACCTCTTCCTGCTTGTCTATCATCCAGTTCATCGACTGCAGGAAGAAAAGCACATTGTTGTAGAAATAGTCTCCGAAGCTCATCGAACTATCGCTGATAAATGAACCGTTGCCTATCACAACGATCTTGGCATTGCCCTTTCCACCGGTATAATCGACGGCAACTGCAATATCAAGCGGGCCTTTCAGATCTTCTCCCCTTGATTTGCTTATCATTTGTCCCACAGCATTCTCGCTGGTTTTCATAAGCGTTGTCGTTTTTATATAATCCTTGACATTTTTCAAGATGCTGATGCTCCTGGAATTGCTGAGCAAGGCAACGCTCCTCCGCGGTATGATGCTGCTTTGGTTAATATCAACAATCAGTGTGGCCGGATCCTGCGGGATGTGCCTTGTATCATCATTTTCAATCACCTTGTCGTGATTGAGCGCTATATTATACTTGCCAAGCAGGTTGTTGAACTGCTCAAAATCCGGGTCGCTGGCAAGGAAATCAAACATGAATATGGCCTTCCCGCCGTTGTAAATGTATTCGTCGAGTACATCTCTCTCTTTCAACGCCAGGTCGTTCTCGGGAGAAGCTACGATCACCAGGCCTGCATCATCCGGTATCTTGTCTGTGGACAGCAGGTTCAGCGTTTTAACGATGAAATTATTCTTTTCAATCTGTTTTTTCAGAAACCGGTAATCGGAATCCACATCCTTTTCGTTATGGCCTTCCGTGAAATAAACAACCGGCGTATTTTCCGACGTAACATACTTTATAGCGCCGGTAAAGCCCTGCTCCGCATTTGACCCTGTCGTATAGGTGTTTAGCGTGTATTGGTCCACCTCTACGTCAAAAAGGTCATAATACTCCAGTTTCTTTTTCTTTTCAATGCCGTTTACCACGCTCTTAACGATAAAATCGCTTTTCCTCAGATCCATAGTGCCGTCTGGATCAAGCTGGTTTACAATGCCCGGATTCTTGTCGGGATCGACATATTCCACCTTGACGCGGGGGTATTTCTCATAAAGGCTCAACAGATCCGTAACTTGCTTGTATTCGCTGTCGGAAGCGATTTTGCCTTCGTCAAACAATCCAATTATCTCAACATCCTGTTTAAGGTTTTTCAATTCGTTCTTTGTCACATCCGTCAGTGAAAAAAGCTTGTTCGGAGTCAAATCGAGCTTAAGATCCGCCATTCCGATCAGGATGTTCACAAGCACGGCAATCACAATAACGGATACAACCAGGATGACGGCATTTGAACCGTATTTTAAATTCCTGCTTTTGAAAAACTTCTTTATACCAGTAAAAATATTCTTATTTTCCATCCCTTATCACCCCTGACTCCAGCGTCTTTTTTCAATTACCCTGACCGTAAGAAACAGGAATACCGCGGTAAAACTCAAGTAATACACTATAGGTCCAAGCCCGAGTATACCCCTGTTAAAATCCTCGTACCTGGAAAGCAGCGATATCCATCCGAGAACCTTCGAACCGAAGCCTCCCACGATCGTGCTCAGGCTGTCTGCAATCCACATGATGAACAGCGCCACATAGCTTATAACGACAGCGATCACCTGGTTTTCCGTAAGCGAGGAGGCAAAAACACCCACCGAAATAAATGTCATTCCCAGGAGAATAAAACCGATATAGCCTCCTATGATCTTAACGGTAAAAGTCCCACCGAAAGCCAGCAGAACTATCGGGTACACAAATGAAAGCGCCACTATTACAAAAAATACGAAGCATACCCCGAAATATTTGCCCAGGACAATTGAAGTGATATTTGCCGGAGAAGTAATCAGCAACACTTCGGTGCCGTTTTTCCTGTCTTCGGCAAGTATCCTCATCGTAAGCACGGGAACTATAAACAGCAGGATAAAGCCCATGACCGAAAGCGTGTCGTTGAAATCAGCCACGCCGTAAGGGCCGTATACCAGGTTCGGATAAAAATATATGGACGTCAGCAGTATGAATAATCCGATAAGAATATACGCCATGGGCGAATAAAAGTAAGATTTCACTTCTTTCCAGAATATTGCCGCCATTGATCAAACAGCCTCCTTTTCCTGGGTAACAATCTGCAGGAATATATCCTCCAGGCTTGCGTTGATACCCCTTAACTCAAGTATCGGGTAACCCAGTTTTGCCATTGCGAAGAACAATGGTTTTCTTATGTCGATTTCCTTATCCGTTTCAACTATATACGAGAACGCTTCCTTTTCTTTTTCAGCTCCCGTTTCAACATATTTAACTCCGTATATTCCCCTGATCGCATTCTCCACGGAACTGCGGGGTCCCGCAATGGTTACCGTCAACTTGGTTGCGGCGCCCAATCCCTTGGAAAGGTTTTCAGGAGAATCGATTGCTGCGATTTCGCCTTTGTTTATGATAACAACGCGTTCGCACACGGCGCTGACCTCGGGAAGGATGTGGGAGCTCAGTATGATCGTGTGTTCCTTGCCCAGGGCCTTGATCAGCTTGCGAATCTCTATGATCTGCTTGGGATCCAGGCCTATCGTCGGCTCGTCCAATATGAGGACCTGGGGATTCCCGACAAGAGCCTGCGCAAGACCGACCCTTTGCTTATACCCCTTTGAAAGGTTTTTAATAAGCCTGTTCCTGTGGTCGCCTATCTTCACAAGCTCCATTATATCGGACAACTGGCTTCTCTTTTGTTTCTTGCTTACCATTTTCAAATCCGCGACAAAGTTCAGGTAATCCTTTACCGTCATATCCATGTAGATTGGCGGCTGTTCGGGCAGATAACCGATGCGTTTTTTCACTTCCTTTGGGGATTCCATGATGTCAAAGCCGCAAACCTTGACCGTGCCTTCACTTGAAGGAATATACCCGGTTATGATATTCATCGTGGTGGATTTCCCCGCCCCGTTGGGACCGAGAAAACCAAGAATTTCACCTTTTTCAACGGTAAAATTCAGGTTGTTCACAGCCCGTATTTGACCATATCTCTTGGTCAAATTTTGTATTTCTATCATCTCATTCCCTCCTGGTTAAACGATTGGCACATAATACTAAAACAATTATGAAAGATACATTTTAATAAATTGTGAACAATTTGTAAAAAAATCTTCATAATTGAAGCAGCTAAAAAAGCCCATGGTATGACTTTTTAGGCCGCACTTAATTATATATTTTTTTATTTACCTTTTCAAGAAAAATTTAAGGGGTTAGACCCCGGGACACGCGCCGTGGATAGAAGAAGCTTGCCATAACCGGCGCCAGGAAAGACAGCCCGCACGTGATAAGCCATTCGTCAAGCCCAAGCGGAACGGTTTTAAATATAGCCTGCAGCGGCGGTATGTATACTACCCCAAGCAGCATTGCAAGCGAACATAATACGGATAAAATAAGGTAAAAATTATTAAAAAGAGGTATGTCGAAAATGCCTTTGGTTTCCGACTTACATTCAAATACATGGATCAGCTGCGTCAGCACCAGTGTCACAAACGCCCCTGTCCTGGCCAATCCCACATCTGCCCTGAAATAGATGATGGAAGTAAAGACAGCCAGTGTTGTAAGCCCGATAAGCAATCCCCTGTAGAGGATTATCCCGCCCAATCCATGGGAGAATATGCTTTCTCCGGGTTCCCTGGGCGGCCGCATCATTACATCTTTCTCGGGAGGATCAAACCCCAGCGCTACGGCAGGGAGGCCGTCTGTCACCAGGTTGACCCAGAGCACCTGGATCGGGAAAAGGGGAACCGGCAGGCCGATAACCATGGCCAAAAACATTGTAAATACCTCCCCGATATTGCAGGAAAGCATGTACCTGATAAATTTGCGTATATTGTTGTAAATAACCCTTCCTTCCTCTATCGCGGCAATAATGGTGGCAAAATTATCGTCCAGCAGCACCATGGAGGAAGCTTCCTTCGTGACATCGGTACCCGTTTTCCCCATTGACACGCCTATATCCGCCTCCTTGACAGCCGGGGCGTCATTAACGCCGTCGCCTGTCATAGCCACGATGTTGCCGGATTTCTTCAGCGCCCTGACTATCATCAGCTTGTGCTTGGGGGAAACCCTGGCATACACGCTGGTGTTTCCCGCCATTAACGAAAGCTCTTTTTCGTCCATGGAATCAAGATCGGACCCTGTCAGGACCATTTCGCCTTCCCTGTAAATATCAAGCTCCCTCGCTATGGATACCGCGGTCAGCTTGTGGTCTCCCGTGATCATTACGGGCTTTATGCCTGCCAGCCTGCATTTTAGCACGGCGTCGTAAGCTTCGGGTCTCGGGGGGTCCAGCATGCCTATGAGCGCGTCGAAAACCAGGTCCGATTCAAGCGTGTTATTGTCGTACGATGCCGAATCCAGTTTTTTATGGGCAACCGCAATCACTCTTAACGCATCCCTGGCCATTTCGTCGTTTACCCTCATTAACCTTGATTTCTGCTCGGGAGAAATCGGAACAGCTCCTTTTGACAGGTTAATTATTTTACATTTCTTGATAAGCATATCCGGGGCGCCCTTGGTAAAAACGAACACTTCCCCTTTCCGGTCGCGGCACACGACGGACATGCACTTTCTATCCGGATCAAACGGCAATTCATCCATCCTCGAGTATGTCTCCCGAAGAACCTGCGGCGTTAACCCTGCCCTGGCAGCAACCGCCAGCAATGCGCCCTCGGTAGGGTCACCCGTATAACTCCACTCAGCATCGCCGCGAACCCGGTTTCCGGGCGCAAGGTTTGCATTGTTGCACACTGCTGCGATTTCCAGCGCCAGCTTGAGAATATTGTCGTTCATCGGTTCAATTTTCCTGCCGGTTGAGAAAAAGGCATGCGTAGAGTTTCTTCCGTTTTTTATTTCAACAAGCCGGTTATTTGAAAATATTCTTCTGACTGTCATTTTATTCTGGGTCAGCGTTCCGGTCTTGTCGGAGCAAACGACGCTGGCGCAGCCCAATGTTTCCACGGCGGGAAGTTTCCTGATAAGCGCGTTTCTTCCAAGCATTCTCCGCACGCCAAGCGCAAGCGAAATGGTTACAAGAGCCGGAAGCCCTTCAGGTACGGCCGCCACCGCCAGACTGATGCCCGACAGCAGCATATAGAAGGCATCCTCGCCTCTCAATATACCGGTCATGGTTACTATTGCGCATATGACAAGGCAGCCTGCAGCGATAACTTTGCCTATTTTGGCCAGTTTCTTCTGCAGCGGTGTCTTGTCTTCCTCAATATTCCGGATAAGATCGGCGATAGCGCCCATCTCGGTATTCATGCCGGTGGCGGTCACCAATGCCCTGGCCCTGCCGGCTGTAATACTTGTTCCCATGAATACCATGTGCTTTCTTTCCGCACGTTCAAGCGCTTTTCCCGGCGGCAGCGGGAATTTTTCAACAGGAATCGATTCCCCCGTAAGAAGCGATTCGTCCGCCTGTATATTCTTGCCGTCTGTTAAGACTCCGTCGGCAGGCACCCGGTCGCCTGTTTCAAGAACGATCACGTCGCCCGGTACTACCTCTTCCGCCGGTATGCTTAACTGCTTGCCGTCTCTGATAACTTTTGCGGTGGGAGCCGTAAGGCTTTTCAGCGCTTCCAGCGTTTTCTCCGTCCTGTATTCCTGTACAAATCCCAGGACGGCATTTAAAACAACGATTGCAATAATCGTAACCGCCTCGGTTGTTTCTCCCATGAAGGCGGATATTGCGGTCGAGACAATCAGGATTATTACCATTATGTCCGTAAATTGGCTTAACAAAAGCTTAAGAAGGGAGATTTTTTTCTTTTCCGAAATAAGGTTGGGTCCATGCTCAAGAAGTTTTCTCTTTGCTTCCTTGTCGCTGATTCCGTTGTGTATTTCTCTTATATTCCCGGTTTTATCACGATATGTGCCATGCTCGCCCAAAACAGGACACTCCTTTATCCTCCGGATTATTTCCGAATTGCCGTTACAGGTCTATGTCCTATTTTTATTCAAAAGCGGCATGTTTTAGACCAAGAAGGGGTAAGGTTATTCTTCGTAGACTTTCCTGACTCCGTCGATTTCCTGTATATTGCCGATTACCTGCATATCCGGCGTGCTGCCGGGAAGCCTCGATTTAAATCTTATAACAATGGTGTTTTCCTTGTTTCTATTTATTTGAATATCGCTAATTTTTACATTGTGCTGCTCAAGCAGGCTGATCACCGATCCTACCCGTCCGGGGACGTCATCGGTTTCCACGATAAAGGCCCTGTACCTCTTCTTTTTTGCAAAACGAAGCTCGGCTTTTTTCAAAATTATAAGCGTCAGAAAAACAATCACCGTCGCCGCAGCAGCGCCGCCGTAAAAACCCGTACCGACCGCAATGCCGACGCATGAAACCGCCCACAGGCTTGCCGCCGTAGTAAGTCCGCGCACATTGACACCGTCGCGTAGAATAGTGCCCGCCCCAAGGAATCCGATGCCGCTGACAACCTGCGCTCCAAGCCGTGCCGGGTCTATGGATCCGTTGTATTTTGCAAATAAATATTCAGACGTGACCATAACAAGGGCGGCTCCCACACATACGAGTATGTGCGTCCTGAAGCCGGCAGGCCTGTTGGTATGCTCCCTCTCATAGCCTATAATTCCGCCAAGCAATCCTGCAAGGATCAAACGCAATGTAATATTCGCTAAAAACGGCATTCTCCCACCTCAACAGATTATTCCGTGAAGACCTTTCTCGGTATATAAATCTTGAAGTTTTTAAGCATCCTCTCATCGGGCTCAAATATAACCAGCGTCTTTTCACCCTTGTAATTAAGCGTGATAAAATATGCATCCGGCGAATCCATCGAACCCGAAGCATCTATCCTGTTTTTTATGCTCTGCACGGACCGGCTGAAACTATTGCTTTTCACCTTTGATACAATGTCAAATTCCTTGCAGTGTGCGCTGAAAATCCGTTTCCGCTTTCTTTTGGCAATTATCTTGTCAATATCCAGGTCACCATTCGTTACAATATATTCATACTCTATGTTCCTGGACATAACGATCCTGTATCCAAGGTATGCAAAACCGGCCGCCAATAGTATACCCAAATTCAACTGGTTCAAAATCGGTATCGACAGGCTCAAAAAGACAAGCAGAATCGTCGCCGGAATAACGGCAGCGATAATAAGAATATCATCCAGGGTTTTTTTCCTTTTTACCAGCTTTTCCAAAAATGTATCCATTAACATTATCCTCCCGGAACCAATCAGGATTTATCAATTAACATTAAATTGCTTAGCGCGCTGCAAATAACTTTTAATAATAGATTCTACCATATACAATTATATTAAACAACTGCGGCTTTCTTTTGCTCCAAAGAATATTTGGGACGATGTAAATATCCTTTAAACAGTCCTCCGGTTTCTAAGTATGTTTTATACCACCCTGCTAACGTTTTCCGGTCCAGGTAACCGAGTTCACGAATTACATCAGCTGTACATTTGTCATACTTGATATAAAGCATAATTGCCTTTTCATGTTCTTCTTTTGAATGCATGCAGACCCCCTCCTCCTTTTTGTGGAATCTAAGTTTTTGTCCGCATGTCCAAGTGAGGAATTTTCACTCGCAAAAAACATACAAAGACGCGCTGCCAAAGCTCAAATATGGCATCAGGCTCCGTAATAGGCAAGCTTTATGCTTTGATCATCCTCACAACGGCGTGTATGAATCGGAGTCTATGCCCTAAAAATCTTACGCTTGTGGGAATAAATTCTACGAAATGGTCTCTATGTTTGTATTGCTGGGCAATTGTAAAAAGTTAGTATTCAAACCCACTAACGTATGATATAATAAAAAAGAATATATATGCTCAATTTGAAGATTAAGGGAGGGAGTCTTGTGAATAGCAACAATTTAGTATTGAACAGACTCTTTACCCAATATGTATTCCATGATTTGGTAAGAAAGAAGGATAACCCCATATACAAAAGTGTAATTAAAAGATATATTAATGATGCAGAATCTAAAGATAATGGTATACTTATAAGCGAAATATATACATATATGTCTAAAGAATATCGTAATGAGTATTTTTATCAAAATACTTTGCTAAATAAACTATTGCTTGGTAAACATAGTGTAAATACTACTACGGCACTTACACAAATCCCAATTGGTAAATCTAAAGCAGATTTTATTTTAATTAACGGTAAAGCCGTAGTATATGAAATCAAAACAGAACTTGATACATTTGAAAGACTTGAAACTCAACTGACAGATTATTATAAAGCATTCAATCATGTATGCATTGTTACATGTGAACGCAATTATGATAGATTGTGTTCTATATTGAGTGATAATTCCGCGGGTATTTATGTGTTGACTTCAAAAAATACTCTAAGTCTGAAGAAAGAACCCAAAGAAGAAAACAGGTATTTAGATTATTTAGCAATCTTTAAGGTTCTACATAAAAAAGAATATGAAAATATTCTTTTGAAATATTATAAAAGATTACCTAAAGTAGCACAGGTATTTTATTATGATGAATGCTTTTCTTTATTTAAGAAAATTCCGCTTTTAGATGCATACAACATGGCTTTAAAAGAATTAAAGAAGAGAAATAAGATTATTGTTGAAGAGTTCATGAATGTTCCATATGAGTTGAAATATTTAGCATATTTTACGAACCCTTCTAAAAAAGACTATATTGGGTTGAATCAATTTCTAAATAGAAAATTCGGAAGGTGACATTATGTATTTTCCTTATCTTCGAGGAAGACAAAATGAATTGCTCGCGTTGCGCGAATTGATTTGCAACGATTTGCTAGGACAGCATGTTATTCCAATAATAGAACCCGTCAAATTATCTGCTACTCTAGTAAAAACAATAGCTGAATTTGTAAAAAAAGAACATAGTATTTCAATTATTATGAATCCTTCTGTTGGTTCGTTTAGTAATGATATGAAGGATACAGAAAAAGATTCATATAAGGCTAATTTTCTTTCATTAATTGAAAATGACTTAATAATTAAGGCACATATAATGAAAGAGAACTCAGCTAAACAATTAAAGTATTTCGAAGATCAAGGAATAAAAAAGAGTGAATGGCTTATTATTAATAATAATAGAGATTATTTATCTATCTATGAGAAAGAATTTGAGACTATATATCCAAAGTATGTTTTAATTCCAGATGAAAGTGTATTCAGGCGTAGAGTAAAAAGACATAGAGTATTATTAGATGATAAGTTTGTAAAGCAATCCAGAAATGTTGATTATATAAATACCAGTGATGAAAGTTTTTCTGATGATCATTTATATTATAAAGATGATGGTTTTGAAGGCTTTGCGGATTATTCTGTTATCGGAAATGAATACCAGGAATCTGGGTTTTTACCTTATGCTGTAGTAATTCATATAGTTTACTTTGCTAGCGACAAGAGCTTAAGAATAAGACATTTTGTTTCAGATTCCAATGATGATAATTCAAATCCTGCAAAAAAGTTTTACGAAGCAGTTCAGAAATTAGCAAAATGGTATAAAAAGGAATCAGTTGAATTAACTCTTGGATTACAAACCTTTTTGGAGCATTATAATCAAAAAACATATCCTGGGTTAGGAAGTATAAAGAAATTATCAATTATGCATCATCTTGAATTAATGGGAAAGTATTTAGATGAGGTAGACTAAAATGAACTGCTGTGTTAAATGCTTTCGAGATACTGAAATTAAAGCAATCATTAATGGACTAAATATAAAAGGGAATTGCGATTTTTGCGGAAAAAGAGATACATATATTTATGAAATCGAAACTAACAAAATAATAACCGAGTTATTTGATGGATTATTAGATATATATACGCCAGTTTCAAACTTGCCTGATACATTCCCGAAAAAAAGCTTGGATTTACTAAAGAACATTCTTCATAATAAATGGAGTATTTTCAACTTAGAACCGGATTGTATTTATAAATTGATTACTTACATTTGCAGTGAAAAATATAAGGAGCGGCCAGAATTATTTGATGGTCCTGTGGGGATATTAGAAACTATTCAAGAGGATTATTTGGAAAAATACTCATTACTCAGGACTTTTCAATGGGACGATTTTGTTAATGAAATTAAATGTAAAAATAGATTTCATACAAATTACATAAACAAAGATGTTTTAAAGCTATTTCTGGGATATGCGCGAAAATCATATAAAGCTGGAGCAGTATTTTATAGAGCAAGAATATGCCAAAATGAAAACGGCTTTGACAGCACCGAGATGGGTGCACCTCCTACTAATCTTGCAACAGCTGGACGCGCAAACCCGGAAGGGATTAGCTGTCTTTATTTATCGAATTCCGAAAAGACTACCTTACACGAAATACGTGCTGGTATCTATGACTATGTAACAATTGCAGAATTTACATTACTCAAGGATATTGAAGTAGTTAACCTTGCGGAGATTGATAAAATTAGCCCATTTCTAGGCATTGATTATACTCAACTTGCTATTAACATTGATCATCTAAAGAAAATAAGCAATGAGATTGCAAAACCGTTAAGGCGACACGATAGTACATTAGATTACCTTCCTACACAATATGTAAGCGATTACATAAAACACCTAAATTATGATGGTATTGAGTACATAAGTACAATGTGCGTATACCGGATTATCCGGACGGCAATTCCGGAGGCATCCGGACATTAAACCGGAGACATCCGGACACCTTATCGATCAACTTGATTTTACATTAAAGCTTATCGTAGTACAATATTTT
>JBLNDI010000136.1:0-38553 GCA_050261495.1 Bacillota bacterium | reverse complement strand
CAAACAGAAATCAAGCCGCTTTTCGCTTGAATTCTGTTTGAGGCAAAAAATATTAAGGGGTGACATTTTGTAGCGATAATTAATATGCCTTAGGGGTGACATTTTCAAAAGTTATTGACAGCACTATAATGTATATGCAATTCTCGATAAGTTGACATAAGATAGGAAGGCATATACGAACCGGCAGATAGGGCGGCATGCAGTTTAACATATTGTGGAGGAATGGCTGCAGGACATACTTTTCACGGATTACATACGGGTGTGGGTAAAGGCATATGATGAAACGACTTAGCGAATCTAAGCATATGCAAAACCATGGTGAGGCAAATCCGCCCGGATGGCGGATTTAGCTGGCAATGACATGGATGTCATATTTGAAGCGGCCGAACAAAATACAGGCATATGCGCTAGAGTCGCTCGGAGCTTTCATCCGATGCCTTGACCCGCACCCGTATGTAATCCACATGATTCATCTGCGCCCGCGTTAAAGTGAGACAGGACATTACAGCCTGCCCATGACGCAACCTAATGTTAAACTGCAAGCCGCTCTATCCGCCGATTCCTCATCTCTATTAAAAAAGTTTGCTGAGCACAAATATCAAAACTGCAATTGAGGCAACAAGAAAAAGATTTATAAGCATGTTGAGGGAAATTCTTAATTTACGGATTCCCAGGCCGTTTCGGCTATGCCTGTCATGCCTGATTGTCAGCTTGTGTTCCCTTATGTATTCATTTATGATGTTCTCAGCTTCTTTAAGTATAAAGTCGTTCCGTAAATTCCGCACAACTTTTGGCCGCTTGTCGTTTCCGCCATATTCCGGGGCGCCAGGTTCATTTTTTAAAATAAGTATTGCCTCTTCTATCAGGTTTGAAGAAATATTCTTAATAACGATTACTCTCTTCGTATCTCCGGCTACCATAAAATCCTCCGCAAACCATTGTTTTACCAAACCACCGATATATAGTTTGTGAAAAACAGCCGGATTTATTCAATATTTCCTGGCAACAAGTCAATGCGGCTTTTTCCATATTTTTGCCACCAGTACGGTCATATCGTCGGCAGGTTTCCCGTCGCATAACCTGCCTGCCTCGTCAAGTATCAAATTGGCCACCTTTTGCGGGTTCAGGCTGTCAATGCCTTGTATGAATCTCATAAGCGCCCTGTCCCCCTGCTCTTCTCCTGACATGCTTTCAATAACTCCGTCGGTAACCATTATGACCATGT
Organism: Bacillota bacterium; assembly: GCA_050261495.1. GTDB lineage: Bacteria > Bacillota > Clostridia > Acetivibrionales > DTU013 > JBMNKL01. The sequence goes on along the minus strand of JBLNDI010000136.1, from coordinate 37,328 downwards.
CGCCGCCTTTCACCTTTCCGCGGGTCAGCTCGGCGTCAATCCCGGGCAATAGTCCTGCGGGCAGTGAAGCTGACCTTACTATGTCGATTTTATTCTCTTTACGAATATAGGTCGGGGCCGCGCCAATCTTGACAAACTCTATCTCCCCGCTGAAAAGGTCAATAATCGATATGTCCACGGTGCATGTGCCGTCGCCTTCGGACCTGAGAACGAGAGTCGAATTCACCATATTAACCGCCATGTCCTTGTCAATCCCGGATTCAAGCAAATTTTCCAGCATATCAATCACAGCCTTGCTCTGTGCTGCGGCGTTGTGTCCCGAACCCATCCCGTCGCTGAGCGCAAGCATGTACTTGCCGTTGCCGATATTCATAAAGCTGAAATTGTCCCCGGATACATTATTGCCAAACTTCGACAGCCTGGCTATGCCTGTCGCAATTTTCAGGTTTTCCGCTTCCACGAATTTAAGGTGGCAGAAGCCGTCACTTCCGGCCCGGCAACCATCATTTACACGGGTCATCTTCTTGCCGACGGCGTCCGAAACAGCTTTCTCTATTATTCCCGTACAATTCATTGAGCCTTTGCAAGCTTCGTGAAAAACGCTTATTTCATATTTGCCGTTCATGTTTTTATAAGCAATAATCTGCCCGGCTTTTACGCCTTCATTCCGCAGCGCGTCCGCTATGGCATTTTCAAACGTACCAAGGAAATCGATTCCCGTATTGACCTCATCGGCAAGCCCTGATATCAGCCTGGATATACCTTCATATTGACGGCTTATCACCGCCCGGCTTTCATTTATCCTGGATTTCCATACAATCCCTTCCCTGAACAGCTCGTACATGCTGTTGACAGTACTTATAAATTCGTTCACCCTTGGGCATTTTTCCAGGAAGTAGCCGGGAATATCGCTCTCTTCCACCCGTCCTTTCGATTCAAGGCATTCGACCAACCCGAACATCACCCGGTACGTATCATAAAAATTCCGCTCCCAGCAATGCAAACACAGGCTGCAGTCCCTGCACGCCCTGTCGGCCACCCTGTCAAACAGCACATTGATATCGTGGCTCCCGACGGGTGTTTCGGCTTGCGTGATGCTGCCGAATGTTTTTGACAGGTTCATTAAGGCCCGGGAAAATTTCTCAAGCCTCTCCACGATTATATCCCTGATCCGGCGAGAGTGCCCGCTTATATCCTCCTGCGCCCGGGAAGGGTCAATAAACGGTCCTGCCAGGCGGTGCACGAATTTGCCCGGAACAGCTAAAAACATGACGCCTGCGGCAACAGTTTCCTTAAGGTACAGTACGGCTTCCGAATTCCCGTTGAAATATGCGGCAACAATTATATTTCCCAGTATAAAGCCCAATGCCGTTCCGCACCTTCCAATTTTCCGCAGCGTGCCTGCCAGCATCCCGCACAGTGCATAAGTGCCTGACGAGGAAGCAGTGAACCCGGCATTAGCACCTGCAATAAGCCCTATCGCAACGCCCGCAGCCGCCCCGGCGCCCACGCCGCATTTATGGCTGAAGAATAATAACAATAAGACCATAAGCACATTTCTGAACGAAAAGCCCCATACTTGCAACGTTCCCATGCCGGACAGCACAATCATGGCCGTAATAGCCGTACCGGCGGCTTCTTCGTCTCCCGGGAGCACTTTGGTAACAATTCCCGCCATAACGGGTATGGAAAACCTGAATATGAAAAAGAAAACAAAGGAAATGAAGGAAATAAAGAGCGCCTTGAGAACATCATAGAGCAGGAACCGCTGAAGAACCGCCAGGAACAACTGCGGCGCCAACATTGAGACGAACAGGATAATCGCCGGTTTAGCATTTATTTTTTTGTTTATCTCCTTGTACGGGATGCACAAGACACTGAAAAGAAGCATGCACGCGGCATTAATATATAAATATTCAAGGGACCCATGTACGATAGCCCCGGCAGCGACTGCCAGCGCAGTCAATATGCTTGTTCCGGCAATTTTATAGGATGCGGCAAAAAATACGGCGCCGAACGGTATAAACCCGCCGGCGATATTGCCGCCTCCCAATAAAAACGCCGAGATAAGCAACAAATAATTATTCCGGTAGGTTACAACCTTTCTTGCCAGTTCCGCCAGGGAACCGGTTTTACCCGAGGGTACCGTTGCAGTTTTCATCTTTCGTATCCTCCTGTTAACGCTCTGACTTTTCCCAATTACTTTATTGATTATAGCGGAGCGCACAGGTAAATTTTGTCATAACAGGATACTGGTTACACAGAACTTATTGACAATTTTTTCAATTCCATTTCAAAACAAAAGGCACGGGATAAAATGGCTTATCCCATGCCAATCTTTGCCGTTCCCAGGTTTTCTTCGCTCATATCGCCTGGTATCGCTTATTGCTCCATCTGTTTCCCCAGGAATCCCGCCGCTGATTGAGCCAGTTTTGCCTCGACCTCCCCCATCCTGGTGTTGGGGTCCGTTGATAGCAGAATAACGGCGCCGATAGGATCGCCTTCCGATATAATGGGCGAGATGACCTGCGAGGTATATTTCTTTTCGGGGCCTTCATCGGCAAGGATGGATATCCCTTTATCATCAGGCGACTTGACAACAAGTGTTGTCTTTTCCTCAATCACTCTTTCGACTTCCGAACTCAAAGCTTTTTCAAGAAACTCCTTTTTCGATGCCCCTGACACGGCAATAATCGTATCCCTGTCGGCAATACAGGTAATATGGCCGCTTGTTTTGTGTATGGATTCGGCATACTGCGATGCAAAATCTCCAAGCTCCCCGATAGGAGAATATTTCTTTAATATTACTTCGCCTTCTTTATCCGTGAATATTTCCAGCGGGTCGCCTTCTCTTATTCTCAAGGTTCTCCTGATTTCCTTAGGTATGACTACTCTGCCGAGATCATCAATCCGCCGAACAATGCCGGTTGCCTTCAATGTCATTACCTCCTTAAATGATATGTTTCTCATTGCTTTTTTAGTATTAATTGTTTATTGGAGTTTTATACATATGAGGCTAATTGTGAATATATATGATTACACGCGGAAAAACGGGTATTCCCGGCCATATAGCCATAAATTTGGCAGCATTTACTTAATCGAACCATAAACGGACGTATTCAATTCATATTCCGCACTGTTAACCCAATTATTCACCTTTTCCATGTAAAGCTTGTATTTGACAAACCCAGTTCCGTACTCGTAGTATTCCTTGGCGCATTTAAGGCTGACAGGCTCATCCTTGGCATATTTTTCTTCTACCTTGATTATGTGGTAGCCGGCTCCCGTTTCGACGGGCGTTTGCGTAAACTCGCCCGGTTCGAGCGAAAAGGCTGCGTCTTTGAACTCTGAGTAAAACGTGGCATCCTTCCCGAACACATAATCTCCGCCCCTGCTGTTGGAGCCTTCATCCTCGGAGTATTCCTTTGCAAGCGCCGCAAAATCCTCTCCTGCTTTTAACTTTTCAATAATATCCTCAGCCTTTTTCCTGGCAGCGTCTTTTTCGTCCTGGGTGGCGGATCCATCGACTTTTATCAGTATATGCCTTGCCCATACCGCTTCTTCGCCATTGTACCTGTAATCCGCTTCTTTAAACCAATCCGGGTTTTTCTCGTAATAAGTCTCCACGCCTGCCTCTTCGTCAGGAATTTTACTAATTTCCTGCTGCATGAATTTTGCAGCTGTATAATTTTCTATCATGATCTTTCTCAAGGTATCGATCGTTAACCCGTACTGCTCCTTGAATGCCTTGTTTGCCTTTATCTTGTTTCCGTCTCCATAGACATCTATATAACTTGTCCGGATGCGCTCATCGATTGCCTTTATCTCATCAGCCGTCAGTTTCACCTTGGCGTCTTTCGCCTTTTTATAAGACACCTTTGCGCTTTTAAGAGCGTCAAGGGTTAACTTTTTGGCTACTTCTACAGCATCTTCGCCGCCTATTTTCGTCGCCCAGAATGTTTCCTCGCTGATTGACGGGTCTACCAGGTATGCATCTAAATACATGTTCTGTTTTTGAATATCAAGCTGGAACCTGAACTCCTCCGTGCTGATTTTTTCCCCGTCGATTTTCGCAACGTAACTTCCGGTAACATTAAAATAAATAACGAGGCCGATTGCAATAGCGACGACAATTGCAGCGGCAACCAGCCCATACTTTGCAAATATGGGCATCGTCCATTTTTCTTCCTGTGCTTTATAGCCGGTATTCTTTTGGTCAACACTTTTTTTCAAATCAACATCTCCCCATTAACGATAATCCATAGCGCATTTTCAAGCGTCAGTTCCCATGCAACTGGCTAATGCGTCCAATCAAGTACATTATAATAGATTATTGCTTTACTTCATAGCTTTTTAATTCCTGTAACAAAATCTTAATATTGTCCAGGATATTGTTTTTTTGCGCCGCGTTTAGCTTAAATACAATATAAGGCGCAGATCCTGCGTTAAAAAGCAATTGCCTCCTGTATTTTTCCGCAACCCGGCTGATTGCCTGAAAGTCAATGTTTTTGGCACTTGACAAGTTGAAAGTGACAGTCCCGTTCTTTTCCAGTACTGAAGAAAAACCCAGCGAACGGGCCATGGCTTTTATGTGCGCAATCTTCACCAGGTTTGACACGGGTTCGGGAATATCGCCGAACCTGTCCGCAAGCTCGTCCTCTATATCCCTTACATCGTTCTCGTCCTGTATCGCGGCGATTTTTTTATACATCTCTATTTTTTTGCTTTCATCCCCGATATATGAATCATCAATGTACGCGTCTATATTTATGTCAATCGTAATCTCAGGCTCTTCCTTTCTGAGGGGTAAGCCCTTCAGTTCCCTGACCGCTTCATCGAGAAGGCGGCAATACATGTCGTACCCGACAGATTCCATATGTCCGTGCTGTTCGGGTCCGAGCAGATTTCCCGCTCCCCTTATTTCCATGTCACGCATTGCTATCTTGAACCCGGAGCCCAATTCCGTCAGTTCCTTTATAGCCTTCAGCCTTTTCTCGGCAATTTCGGAAACAACCTTGTCCTTTCTATAGGTAATATATGCATAAGCCAGCCTGTTGGAGCGCCCTACCCTGCCTCTCAGCTGGTATAACTGCGCAAGGCCCATCTTATCGGCATCCTCGACAATGAGCGTGTTCACGTTCGGCATATCCAGGCCCGATTCGATAATTGTCGTACACACCAGTATGTCATACTTGCCGCTTAAAAATTCAAACATCACATCTTCAAGCCGTCTCTCGTCCATCTGCCCGTGGGCTACCGCCACCCTGGCTTCCGGAACGATTTCCTGTATTTCGAAAGCCTTCATGTCAATCGACCTGACCCTGTTATACAGGTAGAATACCTGCCCCCGCCTTCCAAGCTCCCTGATAATCGCATCTTTTATGACATCCTTGTTGTATTCCATCACATACGTCTGCACCGGGTACCTCTCTTCCGGCGGATCTTCCAGAACGCTTATATCCCTGATGCCGGTCAGCGACATGTGCAGCGTGCGCGGAATAGGAGTAGCGGTCAGCGTCAGCACATCCACGCTCGGCGCAAGATTTTTCAGCCGCTCCTTGTGGAATACCCCGAAACGGTGCTCCTCGTCAATCACAAGCAATCCCAGGTCTTTAAAATGTACATCCTTCTGGAGCAGCCGGTGGGTTCCTATAAGCACGTCCACATTGCCCGATTTCACATCCTTAAGGATCCGCTTCTGCTCGGACTTGGTCCTGAAACGGCTGATAACTTCAATAGTTACCGGGAAATCTTTAAACCTTTCGATAAAATTATTATAATGCTGCTGGGCCAGTATGGTGGTGGGCACCAGGTACGCCACCTGCCTTCCGTCCATAACGGCTTTGAAAATGGCGCGGATGGCAACCTCGGTTTTCCCGTACCCTACATCCCCGCACAACAACCTGTCCATTACCTTGTCGGATTCCATATCTTCCTTGATTTCTTCAACGCACTTGAGCTGGTCTTCCGTTTCTTCGTAAGGGAATTGCTCCTCAAACTGCCTTTGCCATATGGTATCCTTGGAATAGGCATACCCGCCGGCTGCTTGCCTCTGCGCATACAGTTTGATAAGCTCTGCAGCGAGTTCCTTCAGGGATTCCTTGACCCTGCTTTTTGTTTTCAACCACTCGGTTCCGCCCAGCTTGTTGACTTTCGGCTGTTTTCCCTCTGACCCGATGTATCTCTGAATGAGATCCAACTGGTTCGTTGGTATATATAAAAAAGCATTGTCCTGGTAGCGTATCTTGAAATAATCCTTTTTAACGCCCTCGACAGTCAGCTTTTCAATACCGATATACTGCCCGATTCCATGGGACTGGTGTACGACGTAATCCCCGACGCTCAAATCGGAAAACGCGCTTATCGGGCTTCCTTTATACCTTCCGGATACTTTTGCCCTCTTTCTGCGGTCCTGGCCGAATACTTCCCCGTCGCTGACAACAACGAAGCCGATAGTCGGGTATTCAAATCCCTTGTGCAGGCTTCCGCGCGTAATAACGATTTGTCCCGGCATGACAGGCTCATTCACTTCTTCCGCAAATAACGCCTCTATTCCCCCTGTCAACAGCATATCTCTCAGCCGTTCCCCGCGTCCTTTCGTGCCTGAAAGCAGCAATACCCTGTTTTTATTCTTTTTCCAGCCGGTAAGGGCCTCTTCCAGCAAATTTATGTTGCCCTGGAACGACTCGATGGTTCCGGCAGGAATCTCGAATACTTTCGTGCCGCTTAAAACAGGGCTTCCGGCATTTAACGCATTTAGAAAAAAAGTTTTCTTTTTTTCCAGCTTTGATAAAAGCCCGGTGAAATCAATAAACATGCCGGTGCTTTGCGGCAGCAGCTGCCCCTTCTCCATCATCGCCTTGCATATCTCTTCATGTTCCAGCATGAGGTTTTCAAGCCTTTGGGCATGCCTTTCCGGTTCATCGATAAAGACCATCACTTCACTGCCGGCATAATCCAGCAGCGAAAATGGCTCATCGGCTATATACGGGATATACCTGTCGATCCCGGGAAAATACCATTCTTCCTTAAGGCGTTCGATGTCGGCGCCAACCTTTTCGGACAGGGTGCGGTTCCTTTCCGCCGTTGCTTCCAGGTCGCGGCTGATTGCTTCAATAATACCATGCTTCTTTTCTTCCGTATAAATGATTTCTCTTGCGGGTATTATCCTGGCGGATTCCAGCACTTCGGTCGACCTTTGGGTATTTACGTCGAAGTTTCTTATGGAGTCAACTTCGTCTCCAAACAATTCAATCCTGACGGCGCTGTCCGCGTCTATTGAAAATACATCCGCAATACCGCCCCTGATTGCAAACTGGCCCCGCCTTTCGACGGTTTCCACCCTTTCGTAGGCCATCATTACAAGCCTGCGCGAAAATTCGTCCAGGTCTATGCGGCTGTTCATATCAACATTGACCATGGCATTGCGCAAAATCCCGGGATGAACGAGCTTGTGCGATACCGCTTCCGCGGAAGCGACTATAAAGGAATAATCGTCCCGCATAATCCGGTCCAGGACAGCCAGCCTCCTGTAAACCATGTCATTGCTCTTGGCTTCCACGTCGTACAGCATTATCTCTTTATTCGGGAATAAAAGGACATCGTCTCCCCCAAAAAAAGCAAAGTCATCATACAGCTTCCTTGCCTGCATTTCATTAAAAGTTACGAAGATTCCCTTATAACCGGAATGACGGCAGAGGGCATGACAAATATGGGCTTTCTGCGATTCAGACAGCCCTACGATTTTTACTGGCGTGGTATATCTTTTTGCATTGAATAAAACCTGCCGGTATTCTTCAAGTTCAAGCAACGGGTTAATGAAATCTATCATAAAACCTTCCGCGTGCGTTATTCTTTCAGTCGTCCGGGATATGCCTGTTCCCGTTATATAGGTTCATTGCGGCAATTATGCCCGATTCAATAATCTTTACGGCAGCCTCGGCAGCAATTTCAACACTTCTGCCTATAATGCCGGCTTCATCGTTATTGAACCGGCTCAATACATAGTCCGCAAGATCCCAGCCCTCCGGCGCGTTCCCGATTCCAATCCTGATACGTGGAAACTCATCCGACTGTAGTTGGTATATTATGGATTTCATGCCGTTGTGCGTACCCGAACTGCCTCCGGGACGTATCCTCAAGGTTCCGACCGGGAGATCCGCGTCATCATATATCACAATAATGTTTCCCACGGGAATCCCGTACCATTCAACAATTTCCCTCAGGCATTCGCCGCTCTGGTTCATATATGTCTGCGGTTTGACAAGTAAGACCTTTTCACCGTTTATGAGGCCTTCTCCAATAAGGCCTTTAAATTTTATACGGTTGACTTTTATCCCCGTTTTCTCTGAAAGAACGTCTATCACTGCAAAACCGACATTATGCCTGGTATTCACGTATTTATTTCCCGGATTGCCCAGACCTGCAATAACGGTCAATTTCTCCAATACGGCACCCCCGAACTGCTTATTCCCTTTGCGTAAAGATCGTGCTGATGGAAATATCCCCGTATATCCTTTCAATTGCTTCCGCAAATATGGGGGCTATCGATATGGATGTTATCTTATCAATCGGCTTGTCCTTCGGCATAGGAATCGTATTCAGCGTTACGATCTCTTTCAGATGGGATTCGTTGATCCTTTCGCAGGCAGATCCCGAAAAAACTCCATGCGTGCAGCATGCAAATACTTCTTTGGCTCCCATTTCCATCAACACCTCGCTGGCGCTGACTATCGTCCCCGCAGTGTCTATCAGGTCATCTATCAGTACTGCCCTTTTATTCCTGACATCGCCGATTATGTTCATAATCTCGCATACGTTGGCTTTTGGCCTTCTCTTGTCTATTATGGCTATCGGAATATCAAGCCATTCGGCGAATTTTCTCGTCCGCGTGACACCGCCCACGTCAGGCGATACCGCTACGACGTCTTCGGTATTGCCCAGCTTTTCTTGGAAATATTTCGCCAACACGGGAACGCCCAAAAGGTGATCCACGGGTATGTCAAAAAACCCCTGCAACTGCGGCGTGTGCAAATCCATCGTAAGTACCCTGTCCGCACCTGCAACCGTTATAAGATTTGCAACCAGTTTGGCCGAAATAGGGTCCCTCGCCTTTGCTTTCCTGTCCTGGCGCGCATACCCGAAATACGGCATTACCGCTGTAATCCTTCCGGCGGAAGCTCTCTTCAACGCATCGATCATGATAAGCAGTTCCACCAGGTTGTCGTTGACAGGCGCACAGGTTGATTGTATAACAAAAACATCGGAACCTCTTACCACCTCTCCAATGTTGATGGCGGTTTCCCCGTCACTGAACTTGCCTACCGTTGCTATTCCCAGCGGCAAACCTATTTTTTCGGCGATTTCCTCGGCAAGAGGCCGGTTTGAGTTTCCGGCAAATATTTTTATATCTTTCCCGTGCACATTCATTTGTTCGAACCCCTTTTACTATAATGATGCGTTTTCCATGATTTTTCTTTTTTTAAGAACAGCCGAAACCCGCCTAAGCTGCGCCGGATCATTGACTCCGAGCACTTCGCTGCTGTCCTCCGCTTTATATGTTCCTACGCGATAACCCTTCGATATCATTATTTCAACTACATCCGTCAAATAATACTCTCCCTGGTCGTTATCGTTCCTGAGAAGTTTTATTGTTTCAGCAAGCTCCCTGGCTGAAAAAACATACATGCCTGAATTTATTTCCTTTATGGCTTTTTCGGCCTCGCTTGCATCCCTCTGCTCGACAATCCTGACAAGATTGCCGTCTTTATCCCTGACGATGCGCCCGTAGCCAAATGCATCCTTCATAACCGCAGTAATGACAACTGCCTTGTAATCTCCGCACGCCATGTATTCAATTGCGCTTTTTATCGTATTGGCTGAAATGAGCGGGGTATCTCCGTACAGTACCAGGATATATCCGTCACCATCGTTATAATAACGGCTGGCCTGCTGTACGGCATGACCGGTGCCAAGGCGTTGTTGCTGAAAAATATACTCGACCCTGTTTCCCATGTATTTGATAACCTGTTCGGCTTTATGGCCTACTATGGCGACGCATTTCTCAATACCCGCATTCCGTGCCGCTTCGTACACCCACTCAATCATAGCTTTGCCGCAAACCCGGTGCAGCGTTTTTGCCTTTTTTGATTTCATCCTTTTGCCTTCGCCGGCAGCAAGTATTAAAGCGGTTACCTGTTGCATCTGATTTTGTGTCCTTTCAAGTTCCGCATATATTATCACACTTTTCAAACCTTTTTTCAATAATAAAAAAGACACTTCTTTCAAAGTGCCTTTTGGATTTCTACTTTATTCCTCAGTTGTTGTGGTTGAAAGATATTTTTCCAGTATAGCTTTCTGAATTTTTTCCCGTGTGACAGCATTTATCGGGTGCGCAATATCCTTGAACTCCCCATCGGGGGTCTTTCTGCTTGGCATCGCGATGAACAGGCCGTTCTGGCTTTCTATAACCTTGATATCATGTACGACAAACTCGTTATCAAAAGTTACTGATACGACCGCTTTCATTTTACCCTCAACGTCAATTCTCCTTATGCGAACATCCGTTATCTCCATTATCTGCTACCACCTTCCAAAAGTATAATGTACATTATATATTCTATATAAAATATCATTTTCCTTCTTTATTATTTACAAATTTGATACTTCTGGTATACTTGCGCGCCAATAAGACCAGGATGACATATTATTCCACAATTTAAGCCCTGATGCTCGGGCTGATTTTGATAATTCCTCTTTCTTCATCGACCTCATGCAGCGTAAGCAGCGAAAACCAACTGTCAACAAGTTTTTTTGAAGGTTCGGCCGTTTGAACCAGCACATTTATCCCGGCCACTTCGCATGCGAATTCACGCGCAAGCTCCAGGATACCTTTTGCGGTGCCCCCTCCCTTCATGAAATCATCAATAAAAAGAAGCCTTGAATTTCTCTTGAGCGACCGCATCGAAAGCACCATCGTCTGCAATTTTCTTGATGAACCGGATATATAGTTGATATTCACCGAGGCTCCGTCCATGGCTTCATTATTCCGCCTTACAATTACCAGCGGCACGTTGAGATACCTGGCTGTCATAAATGCCAGGGGTATCCCTTTTGTTTCGACGGTAATAACATAATCAATATTTTTACTAATGAAACGGCTTGCAAATACTCTCCCGATATCGGACACTACGGCAGGATCATAAATGATATCCAGCATATACAGGTATCCCCCGGGCAGTATTCTCTCTTTTTTCACAAGTTCCCTGCCGAGCCTTTCCGACAGTTTTAACACCATTTGTTCGGAAACCGAAGGAAGGTACCTGACCCCTCCCGAAGCGCCGGGTATCGTTTCAATGGTACCGATGTTCTGCCTTTCAAAAGAGTTCCTGATTATGTCAATGTCCTCGCTGACTGAGGACTTGGCGCATCCGAGCAGTTCGGTGAAAGTTCCCAGTTTAAAAATTTTACACGGGGAATCGTATAATATTCTTTGCAGTATCAGTATCCTTTCATTTCTTTGGATCTTTTCCATAGGCATCTCTCGTTTTAAAATACCGCATGCAATACCATCAAATCCCGGAAGCCTTCCCGGTCCTGTTCCCGGCAGCTTCGAGCCGCCGGCGCACGGTATGTTTTCATTATTTTTTATTATACCACATAAATCCGAATATTTTAAACAATTTTATAAATATTGTTCGTAAATTAATGGTATAAATTATCATTTTGTATTCAAAAAGGATTTTTGTGAATATAATATATGGCATATTCCTTCGGGGAATTGTTAATGCTTAGAATATACGACAATATCGTGTTTTACATTTTTAAATAAATATTGTATGATTTAATTAACGTTGAATGCGGTCGAGGAGTGTTGCCATTTGCTGAATATCGGGCTGTTGGATTCAAAGGGTGTAAAAAGGATACATTTTACGGGTATTGGCGGGATCAGCATGAGCGGTCTTGCCGAGATACTTGCAAACCAGGGTTACATAATAACAGGGTCGGATATCAGACCCTCTGCCATAACTCAAAAACTCGAAAAAATGGGGATTAAGGTAACAATCGGCCATCAGGCTGAAAACGTCACAGGCGCCGACCTGCTTGTATACACGGCCGCCGTGAAGCAGGACAACCCGGAGCTTCTGGCAGCATCCAAGGCCGGCCTGCCCTTAATGGACAGGGCGACGCTGCTCGGCGAGCTCATGAAAAAATACCCGTTCAGCATTGCCGTTTCGGGCACGCACGGAAAAACCACCACAACGGCGATGATTTCGACAATCATGATAGAAGCGGGACTTGACCCGACCGTTCATATAGGCGGCGAGTATAAAGCCATAGGCGGCACGACAAGGATTGGGAAAACGGGATATTTCATAACCGAGGCATGCGAATACACAGGCAGCTTCCTTAAATTCAACCCATATCTCGCCTTGATTTTAAATATAGAATATGACCACGCTGATTATTTCAGGAGTTTTGACGAAGTTAAAAACGCCTTTCTCAACTTCTCGAAAGCCGTGCCGGAAAAAGGCTGGCTTCTCGTGAACGGCGACGATCCTTCGGCATTTGAAATCATGCGGAAAGCTTCCTGCAACAAGGTTGCCTACGGTATCAGGAACAACTGCTGCTGGACGGCTTCCGATATCTCGCTGGACAATACGGGATGCGCGTCATACTTGCTGGTTCACGATAATAAACCGGTAACGGAAATAAAGCTTAAAGTTCCGGGTTTGCATAATGTGAGCAATTCCCTCGCAGCGCTCGCGGCTGCCGACATTATGGGATGCAATTTGACAATAGCCGCAAAGGCGCTTCTTAAATTTCACGGCGTATGCAGGCGTTTTGAGCTTAAGGGAAGCAAAAAAGGCGTCATGGTGGTTGACGACTACGCGCATCATCCTTCGGAAGTGGCGGCAACGCTAAATGCCGCCAGGAGCTTGTCTCCCTCGCGGATATGGTGCGTATTCCAGCCGCATACCTATACCCGCACAAAATACCTCATGGACGAATTTTCCACAGCATTCAACGATGCCGATGTAGTGATACTCCCGGATATATACGCCGCCCGCGAGGATGACACGGGAGAAGTCAACTCCGCGATGCTTGCGGAAAAAATCTCCGTCACCGGGAAAAAAGTCGTATATATCAAAGAGTTTGAAGATATCGCCGAGTATCTTAATAAAAATACGGAACCCGGAGATCTCGTAATAACGATGGGCGCCGGCGATATATACAAAGTAGGCGAGATATTCCTTAATACAAAGAAAAAACTGGCGGTAAGTTAAGGACTTACCTGTTTACTGTTGTCATGGCGAAACGTATCTCGCCCTCCGCAGCGATTTTTTCTTCGACGGTGGCCTTTACCTTCGCTTTTACCACTCCCATTTTTGACGAGAGTATTTCGGCTTCCAACCTGAGCGTGTCTCCGGGTACTACCTGTCTTTTAAACTTCATCTCGTCAATGCTGGCAAATACGCCAATTTTGGCATCATCCGCGCCGCCAGGGTTTTGTGCTTCCGCGTTTGCCGCAATACCCGCGGTTTGTGCCAGCGCCTCAACTATCAGCACCCCGGGCATGATTGGGAAACCCGGGAAATGCCCTTGGAAAAAGGATTCGTTCGCAGTTACGTTTTTAATGCCTACAGCCCTTTTGCCCGGTTCCAGTTCCACGATTCTGTCAACCAGCAGGAACGGATACCTGTGCGGTAGAATTTTCTGAATCTCTGTAATAGAAAGCATATAAACACCTCGTCTTTTTTACCCTGTATTTTACCACGTCCTGCCCGCAAAAACCATGTTTTCTCTTATGTTGCCCATAAAATTATGTTGCCCATATGTTGCCCATAAAATCATTATTCCAGCGCCTTGCAGCCTTCAATAATCCCGGGAAGAATTTTTTCAAGGAAGAACTTAACGCTTGCAAGGTCGATATTCTTGAGTTTTGATAAAATCAACCGGTACTTGTCGACAAACGGGACAAAATTGTTGAGCCTTACCTCGTTGACGCATTCCATTATCGCATCGATATAATCGGCGCATTTGAGTATCTTTCCTTCAATTGAATCATCTTTCCCGTCAAAAAGAATATCCCTGTATATGCTTTTATACGGCTCTTCCATGCTGGCCAGAAGGTTTTCCTCGATAACTTCCCTTTCAAGCATGCTGAGCATATCCCTCAACTGCTTGTTCTTATTTTTTACGGTGCTTATTATATCTCCGGTCATGGCTTCTACAACATCGTGGTTCAGCAGTTTTTTGAAAAGCTTTCTCCAGTCGATCACGTTGCCGTTCTCTTCCTCGATAATTGCCAGCATTTGACCTATCTGCGCCACAAAAAAGGAATGTTCGCTGACTGTCGCCCTTTGGTGCATGAAGTCGGTCGACCATCTGCCCATGTTATTCAGCTTGCGCACGGTCAAAAGGTAATTATGCAGTCCCATATTATCCCCTCCCGGGGGTCACACCCTTCTGGGGCCAGGCTCGAATAATAAGGGAATATTTCAAGCCTGACTCCAAAACTATTATACCAGAGGCAGCCATGCAATAAAAGTTGACAGGCAGATATGATATAATATTATTTCGTGGGAAATTATATGCCCCCAAGTTTAACAGAACAACAGTTTGAATATTAAAAAAAATCTTTCAAAAGCCGCGAAAAATCGCGGTTTTTTGCTTGCTATTTTTTTCTTTGTGTGGTATAATAAAGAAGACGTATCAGGCGCATTATTTCTGTATGGGGGATTGAAAATGTACATAGACTGTGTGAAAAACAGCGGAAAACCTTATCTGCGGGTGGCAGAAAGCTACAGCATAAAGGAAAATGGCATTAGAAAAAACAGGAAACGCACTATCCGAAACATTGGCCCTCTGTCGCGCTTTGACGACGGAAAGCCGGATTTCCTTAAAAGACTGAAGCAATCATTCAAGGAGGGTCGACCAATCATTGACGGGCTTTCCGACTTATTGGAAAACAAGCCGATTAGCAGGCGTGTCGTAATTGAATTTGACAGGGAGGCTGAAGATGACTGCATGTCCGAACCCAAAAACATCGGTTATTTCCTGCTCGACGGCCTCTATGACGCTCTTGGAATTTATGATGTGCTCAACAAGCACAAATCCATGACAAAAATAGAATACGACCTCAACGGCCTTGCAAAGCTCCTTGTGTTCGGAAGAGTGCTTTGCCCCGACTCGAAGGTGGAAACATTCAGAGAAAGAAACCGCTATGCCTTCGATGTAGCATCGTCAGACAGCCTGATAGAGGTGTACCGGGCTTTGGACTGCCTAAACGAAAAATCAGAAGCCATCCAGAAGCGCATGAACCATAAAATCGCAAACAGAATAGGGAGGAACACAGAGGTCTGCTTTTACGATGTAACAAACTATTACTTTGAAATTGAGCAAAATGATGAGGACATTCTGGACAAAGATGGAAACGTAATCCAAAAAGGTCTTCGAAAAAAAGGTGTATCCAAAGAAAAGAAGAGTGAACCCATCGTCCAGATGGGGCTGTTCATAGACGACAATGGTATCCCTATTGCATACCGGCTGTTCCCCGGAAACGACACCGACCAGACAACGTTAAGACCTGCCCTCAAAAAGAGCATAGACACCATGCAATTCGGCAAAGTCATCATCGTTGCGGACGGCGGCCTGAACAACGGGAAGAACATTGCCCATATCCTCAAAGAGGGGAACGGCTACATTCTTTCCAAAAGCACGAAGAAAAGTTCAAAGAACGTCAGGAAGTGGATCCTTGACGAAGAAGGCTATGAATGGAACGAAAAAAAGACGTTCAAGGTAAAGTCGATGATCCGGGAGCGCACCGTAGAAGACGAAGACGGGAACAAAATGACGTTCAAAGAAAAGCTTATCTGTTACTGGAGCAAGAAACACTACGACAGGGAAGTCAAGGAAAACGAGAAGTTTATTGAGTATCTTAATTCCGTCATTGCCAATCCCGATAAACTGAAGGACAAACCCAGAAAGATTGAAAAATTCCTGGACAAGATGGAGGTAGACAGGGAAACCGGCGAGGTGCTGGACACCCATACCCATCTCTCGCTGAAGATGGACAAAATCCGTGAATATATGGACCTGATGGGGTACTACACCATTATGACGTCGGAGACGGAAAAAACAGACAGGGAGATTATAAACAAATATCACGGCCTTTCCAGGATCGAAGACTCGTTCAGGATCATCAAGAGTGATCTGGAAGGCAGGCCTGTTTATGTCCAAACGCCGGAACATATCAATGCTCACTTCCTGATATGCTTCATTGCGTTGACGATGATCCGCCTCATACAATACAAAGTCCTGAAATTTCAAGGCAAGGACACTTTGAATGAAGACGGATGGGATGCAGGCATCACTGCTGAAAGGATAAAAAAAGCGCTCAACTCTTTCCAGGCCGACGCGCTTCCCGGTGGTTACTATCGTCTCACAAAGCCCTCTGAAGATTTGCAATTAATCCTTGACTCCTTGGGCATCCATGCCGACCTCAAGCTGCCAACCATCAGCGAACTCAGACAACTCAAATACAGTTTTGATAAAGCGTCTGTTATGTGACTATAATTTTATACTTCTTTACACGTCTAAAATCTCCTGTAATATCAACGGTTACAGGAGATTTTTACCCTGTTGAACTGTTAAACTCGGGTTATAACACATTGCCTGCATGTTTGCGATGTCCCTGTTTTTTTCCGAGCAATATTTTCTGTTGGTTCAATAAATACTATATGGTATTATTATTTACATAGTATTGCATGAAAGGGGGAAGTGCCTTGGTAAACCAGTCAAACTTTATCGTAAGAAAGTCCGGAAGGCGTGAGAACAATTACTATATTGACTATTCCGGCTCCTATAAAGCGGAGGATATCGCAAAAATAACGGGATTGAAGCCTAACGCCGTGAAGGAGATTTACGCGGAACACGGCGCCATATACGACGATTCGCAGGAAGTGTATTATTTCGGCAGCGTGGAGGCGGCCAAAAATGCGATTGCGCAAATATTTGGGAGAGTCAAGCCTTCGCTCAAAGGGAAAACGGTTACCTTGACTGAAGCAGAAGTGGAATACATAAGGCAGGCGCTTATAAATGAAGGCAGCAATACGATACATTTGAAAAGCAAAATAAAGGATGAAATATTTAGAAAACTTAACGATTGAGCAATTTCAAACCAGGATAAACGGAAGAAGCGTATTTTTATTATTGTAAACCAGTAGGTTTTACGATAATATAATTATATTATTTTTGCTGTATTAAGAGAAGAAAATTAGGGAGGATGTCGAAATGTCAAAGAGAAGTATTTTATTTCTGTCCTTGGTGATTATCATGGCGCTTGTTTCAGGAGCATGCGGAAATGGCGCCGCATCGAACGGAGGCGGCGGGGCGAACGTTCTTCGTGTCGGGATCGATGATACTTATCCGCCAATGGAATACAGGGATGAGAAGGGGAACTTGGCAGGATTCGATATCGAGATGGCTCAGGAGATCGCAAAACGTCTCAACAAGGAAGTCGAATTCGTACCGACAGCCTGGTCGGCCATATTCACCGGTCTCAGCACGGGGAAATACGACTGCATCATTTCATCTCTGAGCATCACGGAAGAGAGAAAGAAGACCATAACTTATACGCGTCCGTATATTGCCAACAACCAGGTTATCATCGTGGGAAAAGATAATACCGACATCAATTCCGAAAATGACTTGGGAAACAAGATAGTTGCGGTCCAGATGGGCACTACCTCGGAGGACTCGTGCAACGAGTTCATGAAAGTTACCCCGTTTAAGGAATTTAAGAAATATGAAGGAATGACCCAGGCGCTTAATGAATTGAAGATAGGCAGGGTTGACGCGGTGGTGACTGACCTTGTCGTCGGCAAGTATTTTGTCGGAAACGATATGGAAAGCTTCAGATTGGTTTCGACTACGCTTCCGAATGAACCCATCGGTATTGGATTTGACAAGAAGAACCAGAAATTGTGCGACGAAGTGGATAAAGTTTTGAAAGAAATGATGGATGACGGCTCGTTGAAAGCAATTTCCGAGAAATGGTTCAAGGACGACATGACTAAGAATATCGAATAAATACAAGAGTGAAGGCAAGGCTGCAGATACCGCAAATGGTACTGCAGCCTGGCTTATAGTTGGGGGTACTAGAATTAAATGGCAAATATGACGCTTTTTTTACCAAGGCTGCTTAAGGGAACTGCAATAACGCTGCAGTTGACTGTTGTTGCCGTTATCTTTGGACTGTTGCTGGGGTTGTTGCTCGCATTGGGCCGCTTGTCCAAAAATGTAGTCATTAACAAGTTATGCTGGGTATACATTTGGTTTTTCAGGGGCACGCCTTTACTGATGCAATTATTTTTTATTTATTATGCTTTTCCGCTTTTTTTCAATCCGCCCTTGAAAGGCCTGAATGCCACCCTTGCCTCGTATGTCGCGTTCAGCCTTAATTCGGCGGCATACCTCGCCGAAATCATAAGGGCGGCGATACAGTCCATAGACAAGGGACAACTGGAAGCGGCAAAAGCGCTTGGCATGACGTACGGACAAGCCATGCGGCGGATTATCATACCGCAGTCATACAGGCGCCTGATACCGCCGGTTGGCAATGAGTTTATCATGATGATAAAGGATACGTCGCTGGTGTCGGTTGTAGCCATGCAGGACCTTATGAGGGTAACGCACGAGATAGAAAGCCAGCAGGCAAGCCCGCTGATTTATATACCGTCCGCCATATTGTACCTGTTGATGACAACCGTATTTACATTTATATTTGAAAAGGTCGAGAAAAGATTCTCCGTGTATGAATAGCGAGGTGTTGGATGATGCCGATGGTCAAGGTTGAGAACGTATGCAAATCATTCGGTAATCTCCAGGTTTTGAAGAATATCAACCTGGAGGTCGAAAAAGGAGAGGTTGTATGCATCATCGGACCGAGCGGATCCGGGAAAAGTACGCTGCTCAGGTGCCTTAACCAGCTCGAGAGGATAACAAGCGGACGGATTTATATCGAGGATGAAATCGTGGATGAAAGAGAAGCGGGAAAAAGCCAGCTTAAATTGTCACAGAAAAAGGTATCGAGGCTGTGTTCCGAACTGGGCATGGTTTTCCAGAGATTCAACCTTTTCCCGCACATGACGGTGCTTGAGAATATTATGGAAGCTCCCGTCACGGTTAAGAAGATACCGAAAGAAGAGGCCATGGTTGAAGCTTTGAACCTGCTGGAAAAGGTGGGACTGGGAGATAAAAGGGATGAATACCCGTCCAGGCTTTCCGGCGGACAGCAGCAAAGGGTCGCAATTGCCAGGGCCCTTGCCATGAAGCCGAAAATCATGCTCTTTGATGAACCGACTTCGGCACTTGACCCCGAGCTTGTCGGAGAAGTGCTCGAGGTTATGAAAGATCTGGCCAGGGAAGGAATGACCATGCTGGTGGTCACGCATGAAATGGGCTTTGCGCGGGAAGTCGGCAACCGCGTCATATTTATGGATAACGGGGAAATCAAGGAAGAAGGCAGGCCGGAAGATATGTTTTCAAACCCGAAAAACGAAAGGACAAGAGCATTCTTGCAGAAGGTTCTTTGATAAAATGTCAAAAAAAACTAAAGCAGATTTAATGCTGCTGGCGATTACGATTGTTTGGGGAGTATCATTCCCCTTGATGAAAAATATATTGGAGTACATCCCGGCTTTTGCTTTTATTACAATGCGTTTTTTCCTGGCTGCTGCAGTATTGACCGTTATTTTTCATAAGGACTTGAGAAGAATTGACAAGCAGGTCTTAAAATATGGGAGCATAATCGGGTTGTGCATGTTTGCGGGCACGTCGCTGCAGGTTGTAGGGCTGTATATGACGTCAGCCTCCAATTCCGCTTTTATCACCGGGCTTAACGTGATTATGGTGCCTGTGATTGCGGCCGTTATGCTGAAAAAGAAACCTGACAACGCATCTTTATTCGGAATCACGATCGCATTTATCGGGCTCTTTTTCCTTTCCGGGGGAATCAATTTCAATCTGAATACAGGGGATTTCCTGACATTCCTGTGTGCCGTCTGCTGGGCTTTACAAATCATTTTTATTGACAAGTTTGCCCGAAAGGCGGAGGCGCGGCTGTTGGCGCTTGTGCAGGTGCTGTTTGTCGGGTTGGCCGGCTCGGGCATGTGGGTGCTTTTTGATGCGGGCAAGCCGGTGACGATTAACGGCACTGTAATAGCGATTCTGCTGGTAACCGCTGTCCTCTGCACCGCGCTGGCTTTTACCGGGCAGACGATAGCGCAGAAATATACGACCCCGGTTCACGCTTCGCTGATATTTACTGCCGAGCCTGTGTTTGCAATAATATTTGCCATGATTATTCCGGATATCTACGGCGCAACGGAAGCGCCGACGCTTACAAAGGCTATAGGCTGCGTGCTGATACTGTCTGGGATGCTGGTTTCCGAGCTCAAGCCGGGCAAAAGCAAATGAGTGTGTCCTTGATTCCCCTTTAATGAATATATTGATTAATTATGCGAAATGTTAATAGCAGGAGACGGATAAAAGGAGGCGGATGTTTGCGTCCTGACAGAATATATTACGAACCTGCCGCTCTTGACTATGAGCTGGGAAGACAGCTGAGGAAAAAGTTTGAAAATGTACCGTGGCTGCCTGTTGAAAACCACAACAATATAGAACAGCTGCGCAAAAACCCCAATACGGAGTTTGCCAGGATGAAACGCTATCTTGTCATCGGCGTGAGGAAATCCTTGAAATACACGCCCAACCACAAAGTATCGGATTACCTGGTGCCATACACTTCATCCGGCTGCAGCGCCATGTGCCTTTATTGCTACCTGGTATGCAACTACAACAAATGCTCGTATCTCAGGCTGTTTGTCAACCGCGAGCAGATGATGGACAAGCTGGTGAAAACCGCCAATCGTTTTGAAAAGGACATTGTATTTGAAATCGGCAGCAACAGCGACCTGGTCCTGGAAAATACGATTACGGGAAACCTGGAATGGACAATCACGCAATTTGGCAAATCGAAGAAAGGCTTTCTTACGTTTCCGACGAAGTTCAGCATGGTGGAACCGCTGCTTTCGCTGGACCATGGAGGAAGAACCATAATGCGCATGAGCGTGAATCCGGAGGAAATCATCAGGAAAATCGAGCTGGGAACAGCATCGCTGGGAGCGAGGCTGACAGCCCTTAACCGCATGTGCGAAGCAGGATACAGGGTAGGAATGCTGATTGCCCCTGTCGTGATGGTAGACAACTGGATGGAGCTTTATGCCCGGTTGATCGACCGGTTGGCCGGCGAACTTTCCCAAAAGGTGAAAGAGCAGCTTTTCATAGAGATTATTTTCATGACATACAGTTATGTGCATTGCGCAATTAATCGCGAAGCATTCCCAAACGCCGTCGAGTTATTTGACAAATCGCTGATGACGGGACGGGGCAGGGGAAAGTATTGCTACCGCGAAAACTTCCGCGCCCTTGGCGAGCAATTTTTAAGAGAGCAACTTTCTCATAAATTAAAAGGTATCCCGATAATCTACGTGGTATGAACGGTTTATTCCATTAAAAATTTCGAATGACGTTAACATTTTATGTTGAACAGGCATAAATTAACAGCGGAGCAAAAAAATTTTGGAGTGATGAGCTATGCTGTCAAGTATGGATTTTGTTCGCAGGTCGCTTGATTTGCACCTTTTTTTCGGAAGAATCATGAAAGAGCACTCGTTCTTCCTTGAAGCGGGATTTACGCCGAAGGACGCAAACTTCGTCCAGCAGGCGGATGCCTTCAGGATGGCTTTTGACGGGCTGCTGGGAGAAACAGTGTCGCTTGCCAATGGAATTGCCAGTCCCGCTGTATTGCAGTCGGGAGAGGTAATAACGCCGTACACGCTTAACGCTGAAATGGCTACTTCATTCTTTACAGGCGTCCGGATACCGACCGAATTGACCCAGGCGGAAGCAGGATTGTCGGGAGGAGGAATGATTGCGGTCAGCCCGATGCTGGAACAGAGGGTGTTCATGCTGAACCAGAAAGCGATAGGCCTGGTTGCCGGTTTAATCAACTTTAAGACCACGCTTTTATCCAATGTTTTGACATGCAAGATGTTTACGTTTAATTACCCGCTGCTGATCGACCATCTTTTAAGGGAAGCAAAATTATACCTGCAGACAATCCAAAGGATTCAGAACAGGGAGGATTTCAACATCGAGAAAGAAGCTTACGAGCAGGAGACGTTCTGGAACAGGATCATGGCCGAGCACGCGAAATTTATCAGGGGTTTGCTTGATCCGACCGAAAACGAGCTGATCAGCAAGGCAAATGATTTCGGAAATGAGTTTGACAAACTGACAAGCGAAGCCAAGGCCGCCATGGATAAGACATTGCCGCTGGCGCAAGTCACCAATGAAAGCCTTAGGGCAACCCAGGCGATACGTGATTTCAAGGCACAGGGCACACAAGGGCTGCTTGAATGCAAGATCAGGTCGATTATTATCCCGTTGCTGGGCGATCATGTGCTGCGTGAAGCAAACCATTATCTGCGGCTGTTGAAGATGTTTAAAAGGTAAGCAAGGCAAACCGCGGGCAGGCGAAACTTGCGAATATTTTGCAAAAAGTTGACATACGTATGGACATGTATAATAATTAAATACGTATATATTTGGGGATAGCCCATGTCTGCCCGGCAATAAAACCGGACAAGCCGGCCGCTGTAACCGGAAGAGAGAGCGGAAGAACCGCGATAAATAGGAGAAAAACCACGGAGAAATATAATGTTCAATCTGCCTGGCTACGCAATTCACGAAAAAATGCAAGAACATAACGGAATGGTGATTTACAGGGGATATTCGGCCAATGGGCATATTCCGGTTATTATCAAGCTGCTGAAAGATACGGCTGCAAACCAAGCCGGAATATCGGGGTTTATAAACGAATGCGAAATCACCGGGAACCTTGAAACAGAAGGCATTGTCAAGCCTATAAGGCTTGAGAAGTCAGGCAACACATTCGCCCTGGTTCTGGAAGACACCGGGGCGGTATCCTTGAGGGAGCATATACGGAACGGTCCAGTTGGCATCCCGGATTTCCTCGATATAGCGGTCCAACTTGCGGACATCGTCGGCGAACTTCATCAAAACGGTATAATTCATATGAACCTGAACCCGGAGAGCATACTTTTTCATACCGGAACGGGGAAAGTTAAAATAACCGATTTCAGCAAGGCAGTTGTCTTATCCGGGCGCAAAAATCCAATGCTGCCCGATACAATGCCGGGAGAGCTTGAATATATCCCTCCACGGTTGCCTGAAAAGGCGGAAGGCGACGACTACCGCATCGATTATTATTCTCTCGGTAAGGTATTTTACGAGATGCTTTCAGGCAAACCACCGGACAAGACGGGAAGCTTCCCTCAAATCCGGCAGGCGGTCGCCGGCGCCGGACAGGAAAACCCGGCCGGAAGCGGTCAGGCTGTTCCTGAAGCCATATGCTCCATTATTATGAAATTGATTTTTCCGAATCCCGATGAAGGATACCAGAGCATATACGGGCTTGCCCGGGACCTGGAAGAATGCAGGAGGCAGCTGAGCCTGACGGGAGAGATAAAACCGTTTTCTCCGGGCAAGGCGGATGTTTCTCCCCGCCTGGAACTGCCTGGCGGGCTTTTCGGGAGAAAAGCGGAGGCGGAAGCGTTAAAGGCCGCTTTTAACCGTGTATGCGACAATATGCATGAATTTATCCTGGTAAGTGGATATGCGGGAACAGGGAAAACCATGCTGGTGAACGAAGTGCTCAAGCCAATTGCTTCGCAAAAGGGCTTCTTTGCATACGGAAAATTTGACCAGTTGCGTCAAAACATACCTTATGCGCCTTTTGCATCAGCCATGGGAAGCGTGATAAGGCAGTTGATGATCGAAAGCAGCAAAGACCTGGAAGCGTGGAGGAAAAAAATACGGCGTGCCTTGGGCCAAAGCGGGGCAGTTATTGCGGGACTGATCCCGGAGGTGGAAATGATTATCGGCTATCAGCCGCCTGTTGAAACACTCCGGCCTATAGAGGCCCAAAACCGCTTCCTTATGGTATTCGGGAATTTCATCAAGGTTTTTGCGGAAAAGGACCACCCGCTGGTTATATTCCTTGACGACCTGCAGTGGGCGGATTTGTCATCTTTGCAGCTTATCAGGAACCTGTGCAGGGATGCAGGGTCCAGTTGCCTGCTTCTTGTCGGAGCCTACCGGGATAACGAGGTTACGGAAAAACACCCGCTTTCGGTTGCTCTTGAGGACATAAAGAACAATGGAACAACAGTGAGGCAGATTTACCTTGACCGGTTTACACGCATGGAAACGAGGGATTTTATTGCCGAAGCCTTGCATTGCTCCAGGGAAAAAGCGGAGGGGCTTGCCAGGATATTGTACCAGAAAACATGCGGCATTCCCTTCTTTCTTTGCCGGCTGCTGAAATCCGTATGTGATGACAATATTATAAAGTTCAACATGAAAAAAGGCTGCTGGGAATGGAAAACGGAAGCCGTACATGGCCTTCAGACGCCCGATGACATTGCGGGCCTGGTATCCCAGAGAATGCAAAAGCTCCCGGAAGAAACGAGAGCTGTTATAAGACTGGCAGCCTGCATTGGAAATACGTTTGATTTAAAAATCCTGTCATACCTTTGCGATAAAGACGAGGACGAAATAACCCGCGTTCTCATGCCTGCGGTGCAGGAGGAGCTTGTGCTGCCGGTTCCCCATGAAAGGAAGGATTTGCTTGGATCGTACCACGGCACTGTATCCGGCGCTTATGAGTTCCTGCATGACATGGTCAGGCAGGCGTCTTATTCGCTGCTTACGGAAGAAGAGAGAAAAAAGACGCATGTAAACGCCGGCAGGCTGATTTTGCAGAATATCGGCCATAACGGGGCGGATGTGAAAATACTGCCCATCTTGGACCATATAAACCGCGGCCTGGATTTGATAAAGGACCAGGAAGAGAGGTTGAAGCTGGCAGAATACAACCTTGCGGCGGGACGCAAGGCAAAGTCTTCCGCCGCCTTTGATCCGGCGTTAAGCTATTTCAGGGCGGGGATTGAACTGCTCCCGGATGATTCGTGGAAAAGCTGTTACCAATTATGCAGCGCCCTCTACCTGGAATGCGCCCAGTGTGAATACCTTGTCGGCGATACCAGTAAGGCGGAGCAATTGTTTGACGTAATTATCCGCCAAATGGAAACGGAGCTTGAAAGGGCGGACGTGTACACGCTGAAGATGGAATTGTATTCAGGAACCGGGGAGTATCCCAAAGCAACGCAAATCGGCCTAAACGCATTGAAACGCCTCGGGATGAATTTTCCGGAATATCCGGGCAGGTTTGATAATGCGGCTGAGCTCCTGTTATACAAATGGCTGATGCGAAACAAGAGCAGTTCCGACCTGTTATATATTCACGAAATGAAGGACCCTGTACAGCGAAAAGTGGCGCAACTCCTGATAGCCCTTATATTTGCCACGTGTACAAGCCGGCCTGACATATATGCGCTTGCCATTTTAAAAGCCGGCAACCATGCGGTAAAATACGGCAATACGGATATTGCGTCCATCGGTTACCTGGGATACGGCATAATTGAGGGAAGCGTGCTCGGGAACTACGCTGCCGGCTATGAGTTTGGAAAGACTGCAATAAAGTTTGCGGAGGAATATGGCAGAAACCTGTCAAAAAGCATTGTATACTTTACTGTGGGTTCGTTGATATCTCACTGGGTACACTACTGGAAAGAAGGGCTCCAATACCTGCACGAGGCGGTGAAATACGCCATTGAAGCAGGGAGTGTGCTGATGATTGGTTTTTCATACGGGGTTATACTCGAAAACAAGTACCTTATGGGAACCCCTTTGCCCGAAGTCCTGGATGAAGCCCGAAAGTACGGTGATTACGCCAGAAGGATGAAGCATATAAATCTCGCTGTTAATGCCGAGGCTTATGAGCGGCTTGTTTCCGTTCTGGCGGACGGGACAAAATACTTCACTCCCACAGGCTGCGCCGGCTTGGACGAAGATAGTGCCATTAAATCGAACAGCGGCGACAAGTCATCGCTGGCAGCCTATTATTTCTCTGAAATACAGCTTTGCTATATGTTTGGATATTACCTTGACGCCCTCTCCGCCGTTGACAGGATAAAAAGCTGCGAAGACGCGATAATGGGTTTCATGTTGACCGCAGAGTACATTTTCTACCAATCCCTTTCCATCACTGCCGTTTATGCCGGGGTGCCGAAAAAAGACAGGAGGATATTCCGGAAAACACTCAAGAGCAACCAGCGAAAGATGAAAAAATGGTCGGATTCCTGCCCGGATAATTTCCTCAATAGATATTTGCTGGTTGAGGCTGAAATATCGCGGATTTCGGGCAGAAAACGGGCAGCCGAGGAGTTGTACGATAAAGCCATCAAGGTCTCGCACGAAAATGGCTTTGTACATATCGAGGCACTTGCGTGCGAATTGGCTGCAAAGTATTATGCGCAAGAAAACAGGGAGAGAATTGAAAGGGCTTATATCCATGACGCTATGCAATTATACCGGAAATGGGGAGCGGAAGCAAAAGCGCGCGACCTTGAACGGCGATATGGGACTTTGACGGATGATGCGGCGTTTGAAGCGGAGAACGGCAAGTATGATTTATCCGAAATACTAAAATGCGTCCTGCAATCTTCCGTGAGAAACGAAAGTGCAGCGGGAAACAATTTTGACATACGCGCGATACAAGAAGCGATTTGGGATATTTCGGAACGGTTAAGCCCGGAAGAACTGCCGGCAAGCTTCCTGGAACTGGCTGTTAAAAGCGCCGGCGCCAGCAAGGGATGCTTGATACTGGAAAATGACGATGAATTGTTCATAGAAATAATATGTGATTGCAATAACGGTAAGCGCATTGTTACAGAACGGGTTCCCCTGGAGCAAAGCGACGGCATATCGAAACTGGCGGTAAGGTATGCCGCAAGAACACATGAGCAGGTAGTCGTAAACAACGCCAAGCAAGCCGGAATATTTGTAAGGGACCCGTATATTGCAGGTTCGGATGTTAAATCCATAGCTTGCATTCCGCTGCGCCTCAGGGGCATACCGGTCGGGGTTTTGTACCTGGAAAGCAATATCATGACGGGAATATTTAACGAGGAACGGATTGAACTCCTCAAGTTCCTGGCAAGCCAAATGATTTATGCAAGGGCGATGCAGGTGTTTTTAGAACATCATGTCCCCGAAACATCCGGGGAAGTGTCGTTATACCAGGCTGATTCTCTTACAGACAAAGAGATGGAAGTGCTCAGGCTTATTGCCTCGGGGCTGTTGAATAGGGAAATCGCCGAAAGACTGGGTATGACTTTGAATACCGTCAAAACCCATGTAAAGAATATTTATGGCAAGCTGCAGGTGAACAGGAGGGTCCAGGCCGTGGAAAAAGCAAAGGAATTGAGCATATTGTAGCATGCCGCAATATTACGCCTCACAGCAGAAAAACCATGTTTTCACCCGTTCGGGTGATGTTTTTTTTAAAATTTCTTATAAACTATTTATATGTTTATAATCAAACCAAAAAGGACCGGGTTGTATTAATAGTCGCCAGTTTTCTTGCCCAAACGAGGTGTTGGATTGTTGGAGGAATATATCAGGCAGGGTTATGTTTTTAAAAAGAAATATATGCATATTTACCAATGCAAGCCGGGAGACATACTTGCTGATGATGTTTACGATAACAGCGGGTTCCTGGTTATGCCCAGGAATACGGTGATTAATGACGATGCCATCAACAGGCTGAAGATTTACAGGATACGCCAGGTATCGGTGTATGAGCGGTAGAATGCTCAAACCGAGAGTGACCGCGGTTTACCGCGTACATTCGCAATAACCGGCAACAGCAGCGGCAGGCATAAATAAACCAACGAAATGTGGACGGGAGAGACATGATGAAAGAGTGGTTCTTCAGGTTCGCGCCGCTTGAGCTTTTTGCTTTCGGTGCGGGAATTTGGCTGGTAGCTTTTCTTTTATATGATGCGTTAGGTATAAATGTGATAATTTTTTCTTGTATAGCAGGACAGTTATTGCTGTTTCTTTATTGCGGCATAATTATCAGGAAATTGCACCGCCAAGCCAACACGGACAGCCTGACCGGAATATGCAACAGGAGATCCTTCATATCAAAGGTTTCTCAAGCCTTGAAAATGAAATTTCCTGTTTCAATAATGATGATTGATATTGACAACTTTAAAAGAATAAACGATACCTACGGGCACCTGGCAGGAGATGCGGTTTTAAAGCAGTTTGCGGAGATTCTCAAAAGCAATGCCAGGAATACCGATATAGTCGCAAGATTGGGCGGAGAAGAATTCGCGGTTGTGTTGTCTTATACCTGCAGGGAAAATGTGCTAAAAATGGCAGAGAGACTAAAACAAGCCATCGATGCGAATAATTTCTTCCTGGATTCCGGGACCGAAAAATTAACCGTGAGCATAGGCGTGGCGACAACAACACTGCCGATGCATATCGATCGCTTTTTTAAATATGCCGACCGGGCGCTGTATAAAGCCAAGGAAACAAAAAACGCCATCGTGGCGTGCGAAACCGAAGCTGAGGCTGCGGTTACCTGAGCAATTGCTCCGCAATTTACCGCCAATCAATACACCTGCCTTTTGTCCGGCAATGCATTATTCGCTGCATCTGCCGTTTTTTACGGTTTTAGGGAATATTCCGATATTGGGGTGTACACCCTTTTATTTTGCAGTTGCTCGCTTTTAAACAATATCAGCTTGTTCACCAATACCGGGCTGGATTTTATGCTGCCTATTGAATCCCGTATCTGGCTGAAGGGGCATTCAAATACAATATCCTGGCCTATGGTTACGTGTGGGGTGTAACGCCTTTTTTCAAGAGGAAAGCCGATTTTATGAAAAGACTTGTCTATTCTTTCGGCAAGATGCCTCAATATTTCAAGATTTCCTGCCAAACCAAGCCACAGGACCCTTACCGCATCCTTGCCCTCAAAAATTCCGGGCTCCGTTATCTCCAGCGTAAAAGGCTTTTGTTCCGTGCAGATGCTTCGCATGGCTTCATCTATCTGCTTTTCTTGCATAACACTTATTTCATCAAGAAATTTAAGCGTCAGATGAAAATTGTCGATGTATTTCCATCGGCCTTTCACCGCATATTTCCTGAACCTTTGCTGAAGCTCGTATATATTTTTTTTGCAATCACTATCAAAATCAATGCCTATGAAAGCTCTTATGAGGATCAACCCTTTATTTCTATTGTGTCATAATCATGTATATCATGAATTCATTATCTTGACAAGCCCGAAAGACTTAAAGAGTCGGCGGGAAGCCGCAGCGCAGCAGGGCCTAATCCTTGACCAGTTTCCTTGCTTCGTCCAGCACTTGCTCCGGGGTTTTCCTTCCTGTTACTATATGTGACAACCCGCGCCATATGGAGCCGAAAACTTCCTGTCCCAGCATGTCTCCCACGGCGCCGTTTATGGATTTTGCGTTATTGACAAGATCAATGCAGCTTTGTTCCATCGGGGACCTTGCTTTTACTTCGCAGTTTATGCATGGTACTCCGGCGACATCCACGAATTTCGCCACGACTTCCGGCCGGGTCATGTATTTGATGAATTTCATGCCTGCACCGTCCTTTTTTTCGTTCAACTCCCGCGTCAAGTACCAACCGGTGCCCGCTCCCCCTATAATATCCGTCGGATCAGCCTTTCCCCCGGGCACCAAGGGTAGCGGAACAACAATCGTATTTTCATAATCCTTGATGCTTCCCCTTGACCAGGAGCCGGATATGAACATGGCAGCCTTTTTGTTTACAAATAATTCGACACAGGCGCTCTGTTTTATTGTGAGCGCGTCATCGGAAAAAGCTTTCATGTCATAAAGGTTTTTAATCAGGTTCAAAGCCGTAGGCCAGCTTGGATCAAAAGGATTGGCATGGCCTTCCCTGCCTCCCGTGGACAGCAGGAAAGTCTCTATTATGTAATGGGGTTCGTCGGAGAATGCGCATACTATTGGAATGATATCATTTTCCCTCAGGACGGGAATTGCTTCAATAATATCTTCATAAGTTCTCGGTATGTCAAGCCCGCATTTTTCAAATAAATCACGATTTATCCACATGCCTTCGAAGAAACCCAGGAACGGCAATGCGTATAATCTTCCGTTAAACTTGCAGGTTTCCAGCGGGTCTGGCATGAAATTGGATGCCCATTCGGGATCCGATTCCAACTCTTCTTCCCAGGTGATGACTTTTCCCGAATCCACCAAGGGTTTGCCAAGGGCGCCGTTAAAACCGTATGTCACATCGGGCTCGTTTCCCGACGCAAAATCCGTATTTATCTTAATCTTGAATGCATCGGCGCCGGCGCCTGTCGCTTCGTCAATCACCTTTATACCTGGATGCTCCGCGGCGAATTCTTCCAGCACCTGCTGCCATACGCCGGAATAAGGATCTTCCCTGGTAAATGTGCTGGCAACCCGTATGGTATGTATAACGCTTTCACCGGGAGAATCGTCCGCCATAGTTTGATTGCCGCCGGATGTATCGCCCCGGCAGCCCGGGAGAACTGCCGCCAGTACGGCAAGTATCAAAATCCGTAACAGGAAAGCCGATAATTTCCTCATTCAACCCAACCTCCCGCCGTGAAGCGATTCCGGTAAGGAATGCTTTATATTATAAAAATAATTATAAAGTGTTTGTTTGGAAAAATAAATATGACATATTTGCAAATACTTGTTCAATAATGGCTAATTTCATATAATATAATTATACTTCATGCTTTCAAGGTTCTTGAACGTAATGAGTTTTTTATGAAAGGATATATATGAAGGCTTCCTTATTAAAATTCTACAGGAAAATTTCCTTGAAAACGAAGTTGGTACTGATAGTAATAGTCTTTATGATCTATCCCATCATTGTTATTGGTTATTTTGGTTACAGGAACTATGCCGGCACAATGACAGAAAAAGCTATCAGCGATATGCAAAGCTCTGCCAATGAGCTTTCGGAACTGATTTCGGACAGGATGACAAAGCTCAGCCTCTTTGCGGTCCAAATACTATATGACAATAAGATATACGAAGCCGGCAGGAAAATAGCGGACGGAAGTTTTGATTACGAAGCTGTTAACGAATTTAATGCATATCTTCAATCAAGCCTGTACCTTAAAAGCGAATTAGACGAGATACTGGTCCGGTTCACCTGGGACGGGAGGATATTTGCGGTAAATAAAAATATGGGTTCATATACGGACAGTTTTACGCATATCGATCAGTTATACGAACAGGCAAAGAGGTCCGGCGGAAGGCCTGTATGGCATGCAACCTATGAGGACGGCAGGGCCAAAGGGCTTTATATAACAAAGATTATCTTCGATATCTATGATATCAAGAAAGAAATCGGCCTGATTGTATTCAAAGTGAATGAGCAGTACCTGACGGAGGTGCTGAACAATTACATGGCAAATACCAGGCAGCATGTAAGCCTTTACGGAAGCGACGGGCGCGAAGTTTACTCGTATAAGCCGCCTGGCATGGATCTTGGGGGACTGATGAACGAATTTGTCGGTAAAGACTCCGGTGACGGAACAAAAGAAATCAAATCGGGAAATGATACGGTATACCTGTTGAACGGAGCGATTATGCCAGACAACTGGAGGCTGGCAATGGGAATTTCGTCAAATGTATTGCTCAAGGAAGTTCGTGATATAGCAAGGCTCATTTTAATTCTTTGCGCCGCCACACTCCCGATATGTGTACTGGTGGCAAATTTCTTTTATTCGGATATTATAAGACCGGTTAATTTGCTTGTAAAGCGCATGCACCAGGTAGAAAAGGGAGACATAGGCATAACGATCGATGATAAGCGGGAGGATGAATTCGGTTACATGAATAAAACCTTCAACAGGATGTCTATCGAGATAAAAAACCTGATCAATACCGTTTACAAGAAGCAAATAGCCACAAAAGATGCTGAAATAAAAGCCTTGCAGGCACAGATAAATCCGCATTTCCTCTATAATACGTTGGATTCCATTAACTGGAAGGCAAAAATAAACGGCGTTGAAGAAATTAGCGAAATGGTATCGGCATTATCATCGATTATTGAGGCCAACCTTAATAGGAATAATGAGAAATTCATATTGCTAGGCAAAGAAATTGAGTACATTAATAATTATTATTTTCTGCTCAAAAAACGTTACGGCAAAAAAATAGACCTGATCCTTGACGTAGAGCAGGAAACATTGAATTGCGTAATTCCGAAGCTGATTATTCAACCGATCGTGGAAAACGCGGTGTATCATGGACTTGAAATGAAAGTCGGACGTGGCAGCATCCATTTAAAAGCTGTTAGAAACGGGGGAGTGCTTGTAATAGAAATAACCGACGACGGTATCGGCATAGACGAGGATATACTGGACAGGCTTGACAGGAGCCTGGCAGAAATCGAAAATGATGACATGGAAAGGTTTGAGGGCGACGATGCCTTAATAGGTCCCGGCATTGGAATTATTAACGTACATAAGAGGATCAGGCTGCTTTACGGGAAAGAATACGGCCTGCTTATTAACAGCAGGAAGGGGCAAGGCACAAGCGTTACGATAAGCTTGCCCGCCATTTTTGGCAAAACCGGCGAAGGCTTTTCAAAGGGGGCAGAAATCCTTGGTTAAGGTTATGATTATTGATGATGAAGAAATCATTCGCGAGGGTTTGAAAGCGACTGTCGATTGGGAAAGCCTGGGATGCGTAATCGCAGGGGAGGCAGAAGACGGGGTTTCCGGGCTTAAGGCCGCAATGTCAATCAAACCGGATCTGATTTTTACGGATATACGGATGCCGGGTATGGAGGGACTCCAGATGATAGCGCGTTTGAGGGAAATGAAATTTTCGGGAAAGGTAATAATACTAACCGGGTTCAGGGACTTCGAATATGCGCAGGAAGCCGTGAAACAGGGCGCCTTCAGGTTTCTGCTGAAGCCTGTGAAGTCCGAGGATTTAAAAATTGCCATTAAAGAAGCCGTAAAGGAAATAAAGCAAGCCAGGGCCAGGAGGCAGATCTTGCAGAACCTGAAGAAAAGGGTAAAGGAGTATTACGGACTTGAACATTCGGAGCCCGAAGAAGCCCGGCACGAGTCTGGGGCGGCCGGAGACGCGCCGGACAGTCCTAAGTACCTCGTGAGCAAGGCTTTGTCGTACATAAAAGAAAACTATACCAAGGACCTGACATTGAAATCCGTAGCCGACGAAATCTATGTAAGTACGTGGTACCTGAGCAAGCTGTTAAAAAAGGAAACAGGCGACAACTTCATCAATATTTTGAATCAAACCAGGATCGAGAACGCAAAAAAGCTTCTGCAGGATCCCAAGTATAAGATTTATGAAATTGCAGACGCCGTTGGATATACGGATGTACCGTATTTTACTAAGATATTCAAAAAAATAACAGGCCTTACGCCGATGGAATACAAAAACAGGAAATATACGACTTAAATGCCGAGGAACGCCTTCATCCTCTCTACCACTTGAGTCGCATCGGCTTTACTCGGCATCTCGGCAAATATGCGCAGCAGCGGTTCCGTTCCTGAAAACCTTGCGACGATCCAGCCTCCGTTCTTAAAGTAAATTTTAAGGCCGTCCATGTAACTTATGCGATCGATAGCAAAATCCAGCACAGGTAGTTCTTTTTTCGTGAACAGTTTCTCTTCAAACCTGGTTTTATCAACACTGTCTATTTTCAGGTCGCATTCCGCAGTGTAGAAGTAACCATAAGTCCGGTTGATTTCTTCAAGCATGGACGACAGGCTCATTCCTGTTACGCTCAGCAACTCTATCAAAAGGCTTGCCGCGAATATTCCGTCCTTTCCGCTTATATGCCCCCTGATTGTGAGGCCCCCGCTGCTTTCCCCGCCAATAAGCGCATGTTTTTTTTCCATCATATAGCTAATATGCTTGAAGCCTACCGGAACCTCGAAACATTCTTCGCCAAAATCGGCGGCAATATTGTCCAGCAAGTGCGTGGTTGCGACGTTTCTTACCACTCCGCCCTTCCAGCCCTTATATTTCAATAAGTAATAATAAAGCAGGGCAAGTATATTATTAGGATGGATAAATTGGCCCTTTTCGTCGATTATGCCAAGGCGGTCGGCGTCGCCGTCCGTTCCGATACCGATGTCATAGCCGCTTTCCACCACAATGTTCCTGAGATGGTTCAATGTATGCGTATCGGGAGACGGCAACCTTCCTCCGAACAGGGCGTCATGTCTGTCGTTGATTACTTTAAGTTCGCATCTTGACGTAATCAGTATCGTCTGTAGGCAAGTCTTTGATACTCCAAACATAGGATCCAAAACGATTTTAAGTTTTCTGTTTTTTATTGCCTCCACGTCGATCATGTTTAAAATCGTATCTATGTATTCGTTAAAAGGGTCAATCTCCTGTATGATTCCTGAATTTAACCCGTGTTTATAATCAATACGCATAATGTTTCTTGGGGAGACCTTCCTGATGCATTTCTCTATTTCGTTTGTGACATCCTCTCCAGCGTCACGGCCGCCTTTCACAAATAACTTGACGCCATTATACTCAGCCGGGTTATGACTAGCGGTGACAGAGCAGCCAAGCCCGGTAAGCAGGCATTTAACCGTAAACATTACCAGGGGCGTGGGAGCAACTTTATCTATAAAGTACACTTTTATGCCATTGCCCGCAATTACCTCCGCAATCCATACGGCTGCCTTGTCCGACAGAAACCGCCTGTCGTATCCTATTACAAAACCATTTTCAAAACATTTCTTTGCTTTCATATGATTGGCGACGGCCTGGGCAAGAATGCATACGTTATCTTTTGTAAAGCCTTCTCCAATCAGCGCTCTCCACCCGCCGGTTCCGAATTTTATCATGATTTCCCCTCCCCGGATTTCTTATTGCGTAAAACGCGGGATCAGCGATATGTCTTTTGCACGAATATAATTATATGAACGGCTGACAGTGTTTTAAACAGGTCAACCTTGGCATTAATTGTTCAATATTGCTTACTTGTTTTCTTAAAAACTCAATATGCCAAAATCAAACAAGAAAAGGCAAGAACAACTTATCGAAAAACTTGGCAAACGCAAATATAATGTTGGTTGTAACATAAATGATGCGTACAACACAGGGTTGATGCATATTGAGACGGGAGGTGCGGCATGGTGAAATCGCTGTTCCGAGAAAGAACGGCCTTAAACATGGCAGCGGCCAAAAAAACATTTATGCTGACCACGATGGTTCTGCCCGGGGCTGTTTGGCTTCTGCTCCTGCGTTATCTGCCCATGTTTGGCATAGTGCTTTCGTTTAAGGACTACAAGATATACACGAAGGCCCCGTCGCTTGTCAACAATATTATTCACAGCAGGTGGGTGGCTTTTGAAAACTTCAAGTTCCTTTTCATCACGACTGACTCCTGGATTATGATTCGTAACACCCTCGGGTATAATGCCCTATGGATTGTATTGGGCATTGTAATTGCCGTTGCATTTGCCCTTATGCTCAACGAGATCACCTGCAAACTTGCAGCGAAAGCCTACCAGACGATAATGTTTTTCCCGTACTTCATTAGCTGGGTGGTTGTCAGCTACTTTGTCTTCTCGTTTTTAAGTCCCGAAAGAGGCCTGATTACACACTTGCAGCAAAACCTTGGGAATGCCCCCACGGAGTGGTACAACGATGCGTCACCATGGCCGTATATACTTACCATTGCATACCTGTGGAAAAACATTGGTTATTCCAGCGTACTTTATTTAGCTGCCATTTCCGGCATCGACGCCACCCAGTATGAAGCCGCGCGCATCGACGGCGCCGGCAAATGGCAACAGGTGTGGTATGTGACACTGCCGCATCTTAAAACAATGATTATAATACTATTTATTTTAAGCGTCGGGCGGATTTTTAACGCGGACTTCGGATTATTCTACTCGGTGCCAATGAATTCAGGGCCGCTTTTCCCGACTACGCAGGTGGTCGACACTTATGTATACAGGGCGCTTATGAACACGGGAGACATCGGCATGAGCTCCGCGGCGGGACTACTGCAAAATTTTGTAGGCTTTATCAGCATAATGCTCGCCAACACTATCGTCAGGAAGGTCGATCCCGACAGCAGCCTGTTTTAGGAGGAAGAACCATGGAAACAACTACGGCCGGGAAAACCGGCAATACAATGTGGGCAAGCACCGGCACAAAATCAAGGAAAGGTTCCCGCCTGGGCGCCGTCGCCATTCCGACGGAGATAGCCTTTCATGCCGTCATTGGTGTTTTCTCGCTGTTGTGTGTATTACCTTACATTTTTGTAATCATTATCTCGTTTTCCTCTGAATCGAGCATACGTGAAATTGGGTTCTCCTTTACTCCCAGGGAGTTTTCGCTTGAAGCTTATCAATACGTGTTTGACATGGGGGACCAGCTATGGCGTTCATTTTTCAACAGCATATTTATATCGGTGGTTGGAACGCTGCTAAGCGTGCTTATTTGCATCATGTACTCCTATTCGCTGTACCGGAGAGATTTCAAGTACCGCCGGTTTTTCACGATTTTCAGCTTCATTACCATGGTATTCGGCGGCGGTCTTACCCCTACCTATATGGTCTGCAAAAACATGCTTGGCCTCAACGACAATTATGCCGCCTTGATTGTACCGCTCCTGGTAAGCCCTTTCAACTTCATTATAATGCGCACCTTTTTTCAAAACTCTGTACCTGGGGCATTGATTGAGTCCGCCTTCATGGATGGCAGCGGGGAGTACCGCACGCTATTCAGTATAATCGTCCCTGTTTCCATGCCCGGCATTGCTGCCATCAGCCTGCTGAACATGCTGGCATACTGGAACGAATGGTTTATCGCCTTATTGTATATAAATTCCTCGAAATACATACCACTGCAGTATCTGCTTATGAAAATGCAGCAACAGGTTGAATTTTTAGTCAATAATAGCTCGAAGATTGGAACGGAGGCTTCCGTCATTGCCGCCAGCCTTCCAAAAGAGAGTTTGCGAATGGCGCTGGTTGTGATTATCGTTACTCCGATTGCTTTCGCTTATCCTTTTTTCCAGCGCTACATCATCTCAGGCCTTACCATCGGTGCGGTTAAAGGCTAAGGCTTAAGTTGGTTAAAACCGGTTTTTTTCCGGTTTAGCAATAAATACGGCAAATAAGCCGTAAAAAAATAAGGAGGAGAAGAAGAATGAGTAAAAAATTGAAAATCCTGGCTCTTGCCTTGGCTGTACTCATGTCAATTACTTCG
>JBLNDI010000135.1:0-3258 GCA_050261495.1 Bacillota bacterium | reverse complement strand
GAAAAAGAACCTCCTGTTCCTGCTGCAGGTAGGGGCGGGGGCCGTCCTGGGGGTTTTGCTGTTCGGCAGGATAATGGAAAGCGCAATGGCTTCGATTCCCCATATAATGAAATTTTTATTTATGGGATTTATCGTGGGCGGACTCCCGGTGTTGTACCGCAAATCTGTTTCGACGGGAAAGCGCGGCTTATTCGACTTGATATTCTTTTTTATCGGGTTTGCGATAGTTTTATTAATGGCTTCGGAGCCGGAAACCGTCGTCAATATGGCATCCGCCAGGGGGCTGCTGGGCTTCGTTTTTTTAATAGCCGCGGGGCTGGTAATAGCGATTGGATTTGTTCTTCCGGGCATCAGCACCTCATTCATGCTGCTGGTGCTGGGCATGTACGAAATAACGCTCAGCGCAATCAATACGGTAAATATTCCATTCCTCATTCCGCTCGGGCTGGGTGTGGCGGGCGGAACAATCGGAACTACGAAGATATTGGAGAAGCTGCTTGACAAATATCCCCGGGAGATGTACCTGCTTATCATGGGATTTGTCGTAGGTTCACTTATCGAGGTATACCCGGGGATACCGGCGGGATGGCAGTTGCCGGTTTCTGTCGCGGCGTTCGCGTCAGGTTTTGGCATTATGTTTTTAATTGGAAAGAAAGGCATTGTTGACTGAAACCGGATAGTCCCTGCATGATCCGTGAGTCAGGATCCCGGAGTTTACGGAATCGGTTTATGCGCTTTGGCCGCGGATCATGGTCTCGAATCCCGGTTCTGGGTCATTTCCGGACATCTTCCCGAATAATCAGCAAATAACCGTGTCGAATGTTCGTATTTTTTAAGTTTTCACGGTTGACAACGGATTTACCATTTGATAGTATATTAGCGTAACGGACATGCTGTCATTGGGCGTAAATGCCCATGATAAAAGGATTTCATGGATGCTGGAAGCTTTTGCGGTTTATGGACGGGTACCTCGATATAATTTATAAAATTCACTACCCGAAAATTGATAAGGGAATAAAGTACGAACATTTAGGCATACCGGGTACAGGCTTGACCGGACGTGGAAAACGTCCGTTGAAGTAATTATTTCCAACATATTTTATGGGAGGGGTAGTATTATGTTTGAAAGGCTGTTCAAGCTAAAGGAACTGGGCACCAACGCAAGGACTGAAGTGCTTGCCGGGTTGACCACATTCGTCACAATGGCCTACATAATGTTTGTTAACCCGCAGATTTTATCGGCTGCAGGCATGGATCCGGGCGCGGTATTTGTTGCGACCATCCTTGCGACGGCAATTGCAACGTTTATCATGGCTTTTGTCGCAAACGTGCCTTATGCGCAGGCTCCCGGCATGGGTCTCAACGCTTTCTTTGCATTTGTGGTATGCGGGGCGATGGGCATACCGTGGACACAGGCGCTTGCAATAGTGTTTATTTGCGGTATCATCAATATCATCATAACGGTTACCAAACTGAGAAAAATGATTATTTATGCAATACCCAAGTCTCTGCAGTACGCTATCGGAGGCGGCATAGGCTTGTTTATCGCCTATATCGGGTTCATGAACGGACACCTGCTTGACTTTACGCCCAGCGGCGAAGCTAACGCTGCAGGAGCGTTTCCGGGTGCGGTTCCCGCATTGGTTAATTTTACCGATCCGGCGTCCATACTTACAATAATAGGTATTGTTATAATCGTTGTCCTTATGCTGCTGAAAGTTAAAGGAGCCATTCTTATAGGCGTAATTGCATCTACCTTGATAGGGATACCGATGGGCGTTACCAAAGTCCCTGAGTTAACAGCAAGCTCTTTCCTCCCGCCCAGCATTGCACCGACATTCCTGAAGCTTGATATTGCCGGGCTTTTCAGCGATACGTCGCAATTAACGAAGATACTTTTGCTTGTACTTTCATTCAGCCTTGCTGATACGTTTGATACAATCGGCACTTTCCTTGGAACGGGAAGGAAAACCGGGATATTTGACCAACTGGACGAAGAAGCGCTCCGGAAGGGCAAAGGATTCTCATCCAAGCTGGACAGGGCTCTGTTTTCGGATGCTACTGCGACTTCGATAGGCGCCCTTCTCGGCACCAGCAATACCACGACTTATGTTGAAAGCGCGGCAGGCATTGCAGTAGGCGGAAAGACAGGTCTTACTTCGGCGACCGTGGGTATCCTGTTCTTACTGTCGCTGTTCATATCGCCTTTCGCTCTCATGGTTCCTTCGGCTGCCACGGCGCCGGCGCTTATAGTTGTTGGCATACTGATGGCGGAATCGCTCATGAAAATCGCATGGGAGGAATTCGAAGAAGCGCTCCCTGCATTCTTTACCGTGGTTGTAATGCCCTTTGCTTACAGTATAGCGACAGGTATCGCGATAGGGTTTATTTTCTACTGCGTCGCAAAGATATTCAGGGGCAAAGCGAAAGAAGTCCATCCGATTATGTACGGGGTTTCGCTGCTTTACCTGCTGAATTACCTGTTAGGCGCGCTCAAGGTAATATAGACGAGGAAGTGCTGTCCGGCAGGAGGCTTGAATTGCTGTGAAGATTTAGACTCAGGTAATATGAACGGGGCTTTACGCCCGTAATGCGGGGTTGCCCCGTTTTTATTTTAAAAGCATGCGCAATTGACCGAAGGAGGAGAAACATGGATGCGGTAAAGGCTCCAAAGGCCGCGGTGGTTATGGGAAGCGATTCGGATTACCCGGTGCTGGAAGGGTGTATCCGGATTTTGAAGGAATTCGGCGCGGATGTGGAAGTGCTTGTTTGTTCAGCGCACAGGACGCCGGAAAAAGCGGCCGATTTTGCGAAAAACGCCGAGAAAAACGGCATAGAGGTCATCATAGCG
Organism: Bacillota bacterium; assembly: GCA_050261495.1. Classification (GTDB taxonomy): domain Bacteria; phylum Bacillota; class Clostridia; order Acetivibrionales; family DTU013; genus JBMNKL01. The sequence continues at coordinate 407 of JBLNDI010000135.1, read as the reverse complement.
GCGGCAGGAAAAGCGGCGCATCTTCCGGGCGTGCTTGCTTCATACACTACGCTTCCGGTTATAGGGGTACCTGTAAAATCTTCCACCATGGATGGGCTGGATTCGCTATTGTCCATCGTGCAGATGCCGGCGGGCATTCCCGTTGCGACCGTGGCGATAGACGGCGGGGACAATGCGGCTCTCCTGGCTTTGCAGATCATGTCGGGCGGGCATCCATACCTTCGTGAAAAAATGAAGGAATATCGAAAAGAACTGGCGCTTAAAGTAGAAAGGAAAAATAATGAATTGCAAAAGAGACTTGGTGAACGGCAGTGATATGTTTTTATTAAGGTGTTTATGCGCGGCTTGTTTTGGTATCAATATATGAAGTAATACTTTTTTAGATATAAATCTATGTGTAGGGGAGG
>JBLNDI010000134.1:0-3879 GCA_050261495.1 Bacillota bacterium | reverse complement strand
GCCGTTTTCACCAACCAGCGCGTGCACCTCGCCTGCGCGTACGGAAAAATCCACATCCTGCAAGGCTTTTACACCGGGGAATTCCTTGCATATTTTCTCCATACGGATGATTTCGCCTGCGCCCTCATTCATAAGCCCTACCTCAGTCAAACAGAAAATGCAGCAGGGGGATTTTCACCCCCCTTAAGGCTACGCTATGGTTAAGCGGCCTTCATAAGAATCATCAGGATCTGCTGTAATGTTCGATATGCTTTAGCCCTAAAGGGGGATTGCCTCCCCCTTTAGGTGATACCTCATTAGTATTGTACACCGGATTTCTTTTTACTGAAAGGATCAAGTAAACCTTTTATGCTGTCGTCGTTCATATTGGCTTTCGTGACGGCTGTGGCGCCGGTATCCACGTAAGCCGGAAGTTTCTCGCCCGCAATGGATTTCAATGCGAAGTCCACGCCTTTATAGCCCATTCCAAAGGGATCCTGCAATATCAGCGCATACAGTACGCCGTCTCCCAGCGCCTTGATCTCCTCCGGATCGGAGTCGAATGCCACGGCGGCAAGTTTATCCTGCGCCTTTTCCTCTATGATCGCGCGGGATACGCCATCGCCCGTCGCGTTGTTGTCCGCGAAGAATCCAACGAGATCGGGATTGGCCGCCATCATATCCTTGGCGATACCCATTGCCTTTACAATGTCGTTATCCGTATACTTCGTCTCCAGGAGTTGAAGGTCGGGCGCGAGTTCCTTTAGCTTATCGGTAAAGCCCTTGTCCCTGTTGACCAGCACCTGTACGCCGGCCATTGCGGATATGAGCCCTACTTTTCCTTTCAGCGGGATATTTTTCGCTTTCAATGCTTCCACGAGTTTTTCGGCCGCCAGCCCGCCGCCGACCAGGTTGTCCGTCGCAAGGAATGAATGTACTTTGTCCGTATTGACTTTATTGTCGATCGTGATGATTTTTGTGCCCGCCGCATAGGCTTTTTCAAAAGCGGGGACCGTGGCATCCGAGCTGGTGGAGGATATTACGATGGCTTTTGGGTTTTTGGCCAGCACGTCTTCCAGTATGGCTACCTGCTTATCGATATCGGCTTCCGACTTTGGGCCGTAAAGTGTAACTTTGACTTTATCGGGATGATCCAATTCGTAATTCTTGGCGCCTACCCAAACGTACTGCCAGAAATCTGAGTCCGTAGCCTTGATGATGACCGGTATCTCGATAACGCCCGATGCGGGCGCGTTGGGATCCGGCGTTGTCGGCGTGGCACAAGCAGCCAGTGTAAAAGCAAGCATGAGTACCAGAACCAGCGAAACTAATTTTCTCATTGTACAACCTCCTAATATGATATCGTGCCGAATATTACGGCAAACTTAGTAACAAAAATTGATCTTCCCGTTATGGACTGAAAACGTTTCCCGTACATAATGATATATATTCGCTGTTGGTTTATTAATTCCTTCTTTTTTTAAAACTTTTTTATACATTTTAATGATAAATTATAGTAATATATGTGTTTTCAACAGACATAATCCGCCATATTCCTGCATTATCTGCTTTTTAAATTATTGAGACCGTATTTATCCTGTGAAAAGGTTTCCCGTTTTGTCGAATTTTGCGGATAAAACGCATGGATATGACGTCTATTTTGGACTGCATGCGGAATCGCGTATGATCAGTTCTGTCGGAAGCATGATGGATTGCTTGATATGAACGCTTCTGCCCAATATATTTTTGATGAGCATCTCGCTTGCGATCCTTCCCATGGTCGCTATCGGCTGCGCTACGGTGGTAAGCGAAGGAGAAAGCAGACCGGTGATTTTCAAATTGTCATACCCTGTGATCGAAATGTCCTCGGGTATCCTTAATTTTGCTTCCTTGATCGCAGCATATGCGCCGCAGGCGACATATTCATTGAAGCAATGTATGGCTGTCGGCCTGTCCTTTAACTGCAGCAGGCGTTTAGCCGTATTGTAACCGGGGTTTTCCAATGCTAGTCCTTCTATGATATATTCGGGATTTACCGGAATATTGTGCTCTTTCAATGCGTCCATATAGCCCATCAGGCGGTTGTTGAGAGCGGTTATATTAAACCTGTATCCTATGAATCCTATTTTGGTATGCCCGAGCGAGATCAAATAGTTTACGATCTCCCGCGTGCCCTTCCGGCTGTCGGTATCGATATAATCCACATCGTCTATATCTGCGTGAATGGACAATATCTCCATGCGCTGCTGTACTTTTTTAATAAATTCCTTGTCCTGTATGCTGGTGCAAATGATGATAACGCCGCTCATCCTCCTTGCGTACATTTCATCGAGATAGTATTTCTCCTTGTTCGGATCCTGGTTGGTAATATATATGGAAAGTGAAAATCCGTGTTTGCTGGTGACTTCCTCTATACTTTGCAGTATTTCCGGATAAAACGGATTTTGAATTTCGGGGATCATAAAAGCGATGGATTTGCTGTTTCTTTTTACCAGTCCCCTGGCCATTTCGTTGGGGATGTAATTCATCTGCTCAATGGCCATCAGCACTTTTTTCTTGGTCTGCTTGCTTACAGGCGCGCTGGAGTTTAAAACGCGGGAAACTGTGCTAACACCTACGTTGGCCTTTTTGGCAATGTCTTTAATCGTTATATTCTTTAAATCCAGACTCTTTTTCGTCACAATAATTATCCTTTACTAATAACCTTTTCATAAAAAGAATTTAATTGGTTTATGCATAATTTAATATAATATTAATGGCTCTGTGCGTTTATGTCAAACAAATAAAATATAAAAACCCGCGAAATCAAGGAATCGTTTTCATTACATGGCGTTTTATTTGAATCATTCGATCATTTAAGGAGCTTTGCCTACCCATATGTTTCAAAAATTGTATAATTTTCCACTGCTATTTGCCGGTAAAAATAACCCCACACAGGTTAACCCTCGTTAGAGTAGTAATTATGTGTTTCTCAAAGAAAAAAGCAGTAATAAGGATACTAAATTATTTCATAGTTATAAATCAACAACTAAAAAAAAGCTTTATTTCAAGGGCTTTTCCCTCTCCTCTATCCTTTTCGTGTCAGCAGTATACAACACTCGTCCTGCGTCGGGATTAGTCAACTGCTAAATATATTTCCGCACTAAGGGAGCGTTGTGTATAGATAACTAATATTTCATCAACATTCGTAAAGTAATTGCTGCAAACCCGCAAGGCTCACCGACTTTGCTTAGACAAGTGTCCACCAGTGTTACGTTATCTCCGATTATTAATGTTAGTTATACATTACACGTGATAATTGGTGATCTGGCATATCAGTTTGTTTTTAGTGATTACAGGCTTTGGACTTATACCGGCATGTTATCCGAAAAGTTAGGGAAGAACTGAGTAAACAGATAATTGAAATATCCGCCGTTTAAAGGTACCCTGCTGCAAGCGTGCCATGTAACCTTGTATCGGAACGAACAGTATGATACCAAAAACCAGCGGGATGAGAAGCCATAAACCACGCTCTTTCGCATAGGGACCAGCGTCTTTTTTGCAATGCATACCATGTGGCAATCCCCGCGATTAAAAACAATAGCGACACAAACCAAGGCCAGATAATATTCATAAAAGTAACACCGGCTGAACTCACTGCATCAATTGGATATAATTAAATTCCCAGGGATCGAATACTCTTGCAGCATGGAATGGAAAAAGGAGAAGAATACCAAAAATCCTGAGCCAGTCGATGTCTTGCCTGTACATACCAAACCTCCAGATAAGGTACAATAAAGTTCGCACATTTGAATAGGGATAAGAAGACATGACCCGTCTCACTTGGTAAAATGAAGTAACCACAAATCATAAACCAAGGAAAAGGAGACGGAATCATGTCTGAGAAGATTATACAGCTTA
>JBLNDI010000133.1:0-23500 GCA_050261495.1 Bacillota bacterium | reverse complement strand
GAGCAGCAAGGGGCGGAGCAAGCCAAAAAAGCCCGAAGCAGGGCAAGAAGGAGAAGCAAACGGACAGCGAAATACAACACCGTGGTCGATATATCCGGTACGGCCCAGGAAGTCAGTTTTCCCGAGGGAAAAGAAACGTTTTCAATATCGATAAAAAAGGTAGTTTCAGGAGAAGACGCTCAATTTCTTTTTAGCGGAATCGGCGGTACCATGCTGAAAGATCGAAAATACTTGATAGAGGTTAAGATAACTGAAATATAAGAGCAAACCTGCAGGCGCTGTATATGCGCCTGTTATTTGCTTCAGGACCATACCGGAATTATTTATATCGCCTGGATAGACTGGCTGCCATACCTGCTGTTCAGCGAAATTCTGGCAACGTATATTTTTAAGTGCATGATGAATTTTTTATCTTTTTGCACAATCTTCAGGCCTGCCCTGAATTTATTGTCGTTCCTGATGCAATAAACGACTTCGCACTTGATTTTATAGGGTATACCATCAAGAATAATTTGAAAAGTGAGAATTTTGCCGACGCTTATTTCACTGTCGCATATTATGCCGATGCCGCCCATTGACAAGTCGCTAATGGTAAACACGATAGGATGAGCCAGCAGGACAGGCTCCTCTTCCATGCTGTCGGATATTGTATAGCATTCTATCCGTTGTATGTGCCTGACCCTTACATAGAGCCTTCTATCGGCAAGTTGTCTTTCATCCAGTTTGTCCAGGATGGTATAATCATTACCCCATACGTTCTCATACAACGGTTCCGGGGTGGTTATCCGCCCGGTATACTCATCTCTTGTTTGCATATTCCCGATAGAATAATTATTTGCCGACATTGTCACGTACCTTCCCACGTTTGATTAATATCTTGCCCGGTTTTGCAGATGCCCTGATTAAATTTTACCATTAACAGTATGCAATAAAAATAGATTGGATTTACTAAATAAAATTAGGCCTTTTATCCTATCTTCAATATTTATGCGAGAATTTCTGTTTGGAATATATTGTAAATACATATTGATTAATTGCATGGAAAATGTTAAATTGGATAAATAAAGTACTCTATTGGGGGTGCGCATTAATGGTTCAGCCGTATGATTTAAGCCTTGATAAACTTAGAGTATATAAGCCCGATCTTACAAGACAGCCTGATTTCGAAGAATTCTGGAGAACGACGCTTGAAGAGTTGAAAGAAGTTCCGGTAAAATACAAGCTTCAGCCGTATGATTATCCGGCAAAGGGAATCAAGGTCTTTGAAGTTATTTTTTCCGGGTTTAAGAATGCAGATATTGACGGGTGGTTAGCAATACCCGATACCCCGGGAAAACACCCCGGGTTGGTGTTGTATCATGGCTATAACTGGGCCTTGGATGGGTGTATTCACGATGCCGTCAATATGGCTCTGCACGGGTATGCGGTATTGCAAATGCTTGTCCGCGGGCAGCAGGGCAAAAGTATCGATAATGTGGTGGCATCCCACGGCAATAATGCAGGCTGGATGTCCAAGGGCATTCTTTCGAAGGAGGAATACTATTACCGGGCCGTATACATGGATAGCGTCCGCGCTGTCGAAGTGCTTGCGAGCATGGACAATGTAGACGGCAGCAGGATCGGCGTCATGGGAGGCAGCCAGGGAGGCGCCTTGACGTTGGCGGCTGCAGCTCTTTCGAATATACCGGCGGTGGCTGTTGCGCAATATCCGTACCTTTGCCATTTCAACAGGGCTATTGACGTTGCCCTTAAAATGCCTTACGGCGAGCTGAACGACTTTTTCCGCAGGTATTCCGATCCCGAAATTGAAAAACAGGCGAAAATTACACTTACGTACTTTGACATCATGAATCACGCGCCGAATATCAAATGCCCGGTTTTACTGTCGTGCGGCCTGGTGGATGAGATCACGCCGCCGTCAACGATATTCGCTGCATACAATCATATGGAATGTCCCAAGGAAATTGCTGTGTACCGCTACTTTGGGCATGAATACATACCCGGTTTCGTTGAAAAACAGCTGAGAATGCTGATGAAGCATTTGCAGCCATAAGAATGAATGAAAAACCGTTGAAACACAAAGAAACCCGCTTAATCAGCGGGTTTTTTTGATAATTTATGGCGGAGGAGGAGGGATTTGAACCCTCGAGACGCTTTTAACGTCTATGCGATTTCCAGTCGCACGCCCTCGGCCGGACTAGGCGACTCCTCCATTCAAAAATACGCTTGTTCCATTCTCCATGCGACTATTACATTATAGCCAGTTGAAACGCCATTGTCAATGCCGTTGCCGGATACGGCGCCAATGCCAATTGCCGGTATATACGATAGATTTATGAGCGCAATAACGGAAGAATCGCTTAAGAAGCTAGTTGGAAATATATGGCGTTGCTTGCAATGGCAGCAAGTGGTAAAATAAAATATAGCTTTTTTCTTAGAGGTGGGTTATGAGGCTCCGGATGAAGATTATATATGTAACAGCCGCAATAAGTATTATTACTAATTGTATATTTGCCGTTCCGGCCGGTGCGTCAATAAACATGACGCCTTCAATTTTGGCCGCTGCGATTCATTTGGATAATTCGGACGAGGTCGGTAACGGTTTTAAATATCCGGGGGGCAGCGGCAGTGCGCCAGCGCTGAATGCGGCAGCGGCGTCTGAAAAAGAATCTGCGGCAGAAGGCGGAGACGTTACGGGGAAAGGAGATGCCGCCGGAACGCCAGCAGTGCCTGAAGCGGCCGGCGCGGCGGATGCGGAAGACGATGAAAGCGCATGGTACAGTCCCGATATCCCCATGAAGAAGGAACACCAGCAATTGTTATGGGAATGCTGCAGGGAAAAGGGCCTGGATTATATAGATATGCTTGCGCTCATATCGCTGGAGAGCAATTTTAATGAGAAGTGCTCGAACAACAGGTATAAAGGATATTTTCAGATCAGTACGATTCATGCGGCAACTCTTTCAAAAGCGTTGAAAACACCAAATAAACCGCTGGACGGCGCTGTCAATATAAAATGGGGAACTACTTTATTCAGTTGGATACTGGCCGATAAACGCGTTGCGGGGCTGGAAGGGAAGGCGAAGCTGGATGCGGCCTTGTCCATTTACCAGCGCGGCGCCGGAGGTTATGACAAATACGGGTTAAATAAAGAGTACCTGAAAAAGTTTTATGAAAAAAGAGAAAAAATTGCAGCTTATTTTGAAAAATAACCTGCCGCAATAAGCGTTGCCCGTTCCTTTTGTGTTATAATTGAATCATATTTATTCGACAAATCTTTATTGGATTGAAGATACCGGGCTGAAACATGAACAGTATTTTCTATTACAAAACATGTGTAGGGGACATAGGAATAATTGATAACGGGAAAGCGATAACAGGCTTGTTTTTTACCGGCGCCCGAAGGTTGAATCCAGGCGTTTCATGTCATGTAAAAGAAACACCACTGATTAGGGAAGCGGCATTCCAGCTCAGCGAGTATTTCGCAGGCAAACGGAAAATATTCGACATCCCGCTGGATATGAAGGGAACGCCGTTTCAATTAGCCGTATGGCAGGCATTGTCAGTCATTCCTTACGGGGAGACCAGGAGTTACAAGGAAATATCGGAAAGCATCGGCCGGGCAAAGGCATATCGTGCCGTCGGTATGGCCTGCAACAGGAACCCGGTTGCAATCATCGTGCCATGTCACCGTGTCGTCGGGGCGGACGGCAGCATGACCGGTTTCGCGAGCGGCGTAGGTATCAAGGAAAAACTGCTGGAGATTGAAAAACGATATAGCAATCAATGAACCGAAATAAAGCTGAACGGAAACGGAGGAGACGGCAATGGTACATAAAGCCAACAGGCTGCATATAGGATGTCACCTATCCGCATCCAGCGGATACCTGCATATGGGGAAAACGGCGCTCAGCATCGGGGCGGACACATTTCAGTTTTTCACCCGAGACCCGAGGGGCGGCCGGGCGAAGGAGATTGATATGGATGATGTCACTTCGTTTCTTGAGCTTGCCGCCGAAAACAATTTTTGCCCAATAATGGCCCATGCGCCGTACACGCTGAATCCATGCGCCGCAGACAAACGAGTAAAAAGATTCGCCCTCGAGGTAATGGCGGATGACTTGGCGCGGATGGAGTATACACCCGGCAATTATTACAACTTCCATCCGGGAAATCACGTGGGACAGGGGATTGAAGCCGGTATTGAACTGACCGCGGAGCTTCTGAACAGGATACTTAAGCCTGACCAGACAACGCTGGTGCTGATTGAAACGATGGCCGGCAAAGGAAGCGAAATAGGGAGCAGGTTCGAAGAAATAAGGCAGATTATTGACGGGGTGGAACTGAATGAAAAGCTGGGAGTATGTCTTGATACATGCCATGTGTATGACGCAGGATATGATATAGTAAATGACCTGGACGGCGTTTTGGATGAGTTTGACAGGGTAATCGGGCTGGACAGGCTCCGCGCAATCCACCTGAATGACAGCAAAAACATACCCGGAAGCCGCAAGGACCGGCACGAAAGGATAGGGGAAGGTACGCTCGGAACGGATACATTCATAAAAATCATTAACCACCCTAAACTCCGCTGTTTGCCGTTTTTCCTCGAGACTCCCAACGAGGTGGAAGGGTACGCGGAAGAAATAAGGATGCTTCGCTGCGCCTATGGAGAATAACAGCCGGGCATGAAGCGGATAAAACGCTACAGGCATTGACGGTATGCTATGGAAAGTACCCGCAAACTATACAGGCAATCAGGAGGTTGTTATGAGATACACAGACGAGAATAATAGAGAAATAACCAGGCCGGCCGGCATTGAAAGCGGGCAATCCGGCTTGAGACAGGCGCGTCTTGCATTATCGGCCCTTACGGTATTCAGGCCTGTTTTGCAGGACGAGCTATTAGCCGGGCTTGATGCTTTGTTGGCACATCTTGATTCCGATAAACCGGATATTATCGGGGCGGTTGATATGTACGGCTCTCTCTGCAGCGGGCTGCTCACGCGGGGGACCGGTTTGAAAGCGTATATGATTGAAAAGGTATTATATACGGAAAACACTTTTTCCATTGAGGCTGAAAAAAGGGGTATGGACTGCCTGGATGGCTGCATTGGCGAGGCTGTGAAACGCGACCTTGAACACCTTTGCATTATTGCGTCTCTTATGCCCGGCACAATAAAGAAGTGGATTGCCGACCGGTGTTGCGCCTCGGGTTGGCAGGAAAAGACAGTATCCGGCCTGCCGGAATGGCCGGAATACGGAGACCCAGATGCCGCCAGGCCGGCGAATGCATGCATGTTAACCGATACCCGTATTTATAACCGTTTTTTAAACAGCGCTTCCTGGCATAAATACACAGATGAGCTTGCGGAATTTCATAAAAGATGGGGAAGCGGCATTTTCTCGAAATACAGGGCGTTCGTATGGAAAAAGAAAGGCCGGGACGGTTATTTTCAACCGGTCGAATTCCCGGACCCGGTAAGATTCTCCGACTTGATATCATACGAGACGGAGAGGGAGGACATCATTGAAAACACGCTGCGTTTCCTCGACGGGTACCCGGCAAATAACATTCTCCTTTATGGCGACAGGGGAACAGGAAAATCTTCCACCGTAAAAGCCCTGGTGAACGAGTACTACGGCAGGGGACTGCGCATGATCGAGGTGCCGAAGAAGCTGCTGCCCGATTACCAGGCCATTGTCAGCCGCCTGGCCGGCAGGAACCTGAAATTTATTCTTTTTGTCGACGATTTGTCCATTGAGGAAAACGAGGAGAATTATACGGCGCTGAAAGCCGCGCTGGAAGGCGGGTTGGAGAACAGGCCGTCAAATGTCCTGATTTACGCCACATCCAACCGCAAGCATTTAATCAGGGAAAGGTTCAGCGAAAGGGCCGGATTGATGTCGGGCAATGCCGACGATGAGGTCAGGGCTGCGGACACCATCCAGGAAAAACTATCTCTTTCAGACCGCTTCGGCATGACGCTGGTATTCTCATCTCCCGATAAAAAGAGGTACCTGGAGATAGTGGAAGGGATTGCAAGAAACAGGGGGCTGGAGGTAGACAGGGATTTCATGCACAGGGAAGCGCTCAAATGGGAGCTCAGGTTCAACGGAAGATCGCCAAGAACGGCAAAACAGTTTGTCGACTGGCTGGAGGGGACTGTCCTGAGCGGCAGGCAAGCTTAAGCGGCAGGCAGGCCTGAGCGGAAGCAAGCTTAAACAGCAACCGTAAGCGGCAGACAGCCACAGGCGGCAGCCTTAATCGACATGCAACTTTAGGCAAGGGCGCCCGGGGTTATTCAATTATCCTGATCCTGTTATCATAGAAATATTTCAGGAAGATGCCTGTTAAAATAACGGCAACGGTTTCGGCAAGAGGGAAAGCCCACCATACCATGCTGAGCCCGCCGATGCTTGACAAAAGGTAAGTCAGCGGCAAGAGCGCAAACAATTGCCTTGCCAATGAGACGGTCATGCTAGGGATGCCGCTTCCCAGGCCTTGGAATATTGATGTCGAAACTATGCAAAAACCGGCAAATATAAAGCTCAGGCTGATAATTCTAAGCGCCGGCACGCCGATTTCCATCATATCCGGCGATGCATTAAAAAGCAACAGCAATTTCCCGGGAAATAGCTGAAATATTGCCAACCCTGCAAGCATGATGGAGACGGCATACGTTATGCTTAACTTTATTGCCTTGATGATCCTTTGTTTTTTCCGCGCACCGTAGTTGTATGAAACAATCGGAACCAACCCGTTGTTCAAACCGAATATCGGCATGAAGATAAACCCCTGGAGCTTGAAATATACACCAAAAACAGCGGTGGCTGTCGGCGTGAATGACAGTAAAATCCTGTTCACGCTAAAAATCATAAGCGATCCGATGGATATCATAATAATGGTCGGGATGCCGACAGTATAAATCCTTCTTATGATTTCGCCGTTTGGACGGAAACCCTTTAATCTGAATGTTATTTCCTTGTTCAATGTTATATTGAAAATTATTGCGAGCGCCATGCCCATAAACTGCCCAATGACCGTTGCAATCGCGGCGCCGGCAACTTCCAGCCGCGGGAAACCGAAATAGCCGAATATCATGATTGGGTCAAGAATAATATTGACAATCGCGCCAAATGCCTGAGAAATCATCGAGTACAATGTCTTTCCTGTCGATTGCAGCAGCCTTCCGAATGTTATTTGTCCCAATGCCATAAATGAAAAAATTGAGACTATTGAAAGATAATCGCTGCCGTAATCAATGATTTCCTTAATATTGGTCTGTGATTCAAAGAATTTGCGCACAAAGAAAATACCAAACAAGAAGAATAGAATTGCGCTGACGAATGCCAAAAATATGCCGTTTATTGCCGTCTTGTCAACCCTGTCCTTGTTTTTTTCGCCAAGACTCCTGGATAAAAGGGAGTTAATGCCGACTCCTGTACCGGTAGCGACGGCAATCATCAAGTTTTGCACCGGAAAAGCCAGGGAAACGGCAGTAAGCGCATTTTCGCCGAGCAGCGATACATATATGCCGTCCACGATATTGTAAAGGGCCTGTATGAGCATAGATACCATCATGGGTATGGACATCGAGATGATAAGCTTGCTAATGGGCAATATACCCATTTTGTTCTCCTGTAGTCCCTGTTTTGTCCCGATGGAAGCTTCAAATTCTTTTACCACCTGTATTTACCGTCCGTTAAAATGATATTTATGTGTATTATGGTCAATTTGTCGAAAGACTAGTACCATTATAATGATTAATTCGACCTTATGCAATTCCTTTTCGGAAGCGGGACCGGAATGGCCTTTGAAGCGAACCGCCTGCGCAATTGCGGAGGAAAACATATCGCATTCATTTAATGTACTCGATCGCTTTTTTCAAGGTTTCCGCATCGATGGCCCCTCGCGCTCCTGTTATGATATAACCGTCCTTATCGATAAATAACGTGGCGGGAATGGACCAGATGTCGTATGCAAAAGCAGCTTCCTGTTCCGCGTCAAAGTAGACAGGAAAATCATACCCCTGCTCCGTTATATACTGCCTGCCCGTTTCTATCGTTTCGCGCTGGCCGTCCACAAGATCTACCATCATGAAGGTTACGTCTTCCCCGATTTCGTTGTATACCTTGTTGAACTCGGGCATCTCTTCCTTGCATGGAGGGCACCAGCTTGCCCAGAAGTTTAACACAATCGGCTTGCCGAAAAAGTCAGACAGCCTGACAGAGTTTCCGTCCATGTCCAAAACCGTGAAATCCGGCGCTTTTATTTTTTTGGCTTCATCATCCTGCCCGGTTTGCACGGTCTGAGAAGTTTCATCCTCATTTTGCGTAACGTCAATATTGTTTTGCGGCGATACCTTTTGGCTGAGCGTATCGTACGCGAAAACAGCCATTGCAATAAGCAGGGCAAATGCCGCAATCAATATAATGGTTTTTACTTTTTTGTTCATTATGTCTCCTCCCTAAAAGGTCAAAAATGAAAGAAGATAACCCATGTACCCGGTCGCCATCAGTATGCCGGTAACAATAAGCAGCCCGCCTGATACGATGTTGATCACCCTGTAGTTTTTCTTTATAAAATCAAATGCACCTTTCAAGCGGTCTATAAGCAGCGCGCATGCTGCGAACGGTATGCCCAGCCCCAGCGAAAAGACAAGCAGCATTATTATCCCTTGCAACAGCGAACCTCCAAGCGACGCCATCAACAAGGCGGACCCCAGGAACGCGCCCACGCACGGCGTCCAGCCTATTGAAAACGCGATTCCAAAAAGCATGGAGGAGAAAAAACCCGGTTTTTCAATATCCATGTTTTTATTGCCTGCGCGATTTAAAAAGCCTATCTTGAATATACCCAGAAAATTCAGCCCGAATACGATGACAATCAAGCCCGTCACGATATTAAAAACGGTTATATGGCTGCGCACCAGTCTTCCGATGGTTCCCGCGAAGGCGCCCATGGTGACAAAAATTGCGGTAAACCCCAGGATGAAACCGATCGAATTCGTAAAGGCTTTTCTTTTGCCTGTTTCACCAGCCGCAAAGTAAGAAACATATACGGGCAGCAGGGGCAATATGCAAGGGGATATGAACGTGATAATCCCTTCCAAAAACAAGAGAAGATATTGCATATCAGATCTCTCCGTTATCGCAGTAGTATTTTCTCAGCACGGACAAAACCTGCTCCACCCTGTGATCGGCAATGGAATAGGTGACGCTCTGCCCCGACTTCGAGAAATCCAGGATCCCGTGGGCTTTTAACAGCGCCAGATGCTGGGACAGTGCCGATTGCGTGATATTGGGCATCTTTTCTCCAAGGCTGCCCACGGTTTTTGGCCCTTTGCCAAGCTCGCACAATATGAGCAGCCGGTATTCATTGGCAAGGACCTTGAGCAATTCAGCAATTTGCTTCGCCCTGCGTTCCACTTGGAAACTCCTTTCAATGTTTTATTCGACTTATTTCCTGCGCCGTGGTTCCATCAGGAAGTATGCGCAGCGTTCATAAAGACTGCCATCAGTATATAAGTAATTACTAATATACTTATATTAATAGGGCTTGTCAAGGCCTGCCTGTCCGAAGGCTCTGTTTGCGTATTTCGCAGCAGCATAATGGTTATAATGTAAAACGGATGATGAAAATGATTGGAAAGATAAGAAACAGCAACAAGGCGGAAAATCAAAACAGCATTTGTAATAATATGCATTGCGATTCATACGGGCCGGTACCGGGAACAATCGGAGCTGTTAAAACCAGGATTGGCGAAATATTTTAAGGGATAAAAACAAAAGGGGTAAAAAACAAACATTCCATTGCAAGTAACAAGCATTCCTATGCAAGTACGGAAAGCAGCCGCCGTGATTAAACGTGGTGGCGGAAGCTTCCCGAAATTTAGTCTTCCATTGTTATGGAGTGGCTGCGTATCTGTAATCGTCGATGCACTGTACGACTACATTTTTAAGCAGGCTTTCCGGATTGTTTGCAAGCTCACCGTTTCTTATCCTGTTATACTGGACCGGCATAAATTGGCTTATCAGGGTCATGGGAACAGGCTTGCTGCTCAAATTCCTTAACAGGCAATCAATGGAATCCCGGACTTCCCGCAAAGGCAAGTAATAGCGGCACCTGTCGGAATAGCTGTATTTCCTGGCAATCCTCAAGCTGTTTTCACTGCCGTGATAATACTTTTTCCAGTGAGAGGGGTCCCTTACCATCACATCGTCAAGAGTTTGAATGAAATTGGATAGTTTCACGGAAGAGTCGTATTTATAAAGCTCGTTTTCAATATAATTCAGCGCAAACAGCCCCTCCCTTAGCGCAAATGTCAGGGCAGGACCTACTTTTAAGATTGCTATTCCGTCCTCAACCATTTCTTTAAGGGCTTCTCTTGTCTGATAGTCTGTCGAATGACCCTCGAAGACGATTCCAGGGTGTCGGCTTAAAGATGAGCATAATTCCTTAGCGGCGTTCCTGTCATATTTATGAATCGTTTCGTCTCCGAACTCCACTCCCGGCTGCACTACCACCGCTATGACGTTTTCCCAGGCATTTTCAAGCCCCTGCTTTAAAAACTCCTTGCGAAACGTATTCACCGTATCCTCAAAGTCCCTGGCTTTTGTCACCTGGATGCTTTCCCCGCCTTCATCCTGTATTCCGCCGGGAACAGGGACCTCGCTGCCAATCACGTAGACAGGGGGAACAACCGACGGATCCTTCTTTTTCATATCCTGGTACGCATCCTCCGCAGCTTTACAAAGTATCGCACCCCTTGAAGCGATTGTTGCGTTATCAAGCTGTTTTGAACCGTCGTCATCCGCCAGGTGCATGCTTGTATCAATGTGTATTTTTGTAAAGCCCGCGTGCACGTAAGACTTGATGAGGTCGATCGCTTTTTTTAAAGCTGCTTGTGAAGATTCATTTTTCCAGGTAAGAGGACCCAGGTGATCTCCGCCGAGAATGATTTTTTCTTTCGGGAAGCGGACCTTTTCTGCAATTCCGAAAACAAAGTTTTTAAAATCCGCCGGCTGCATTCCCGTGTAGCCGCCGAATTGGTTC
Organism: Bacillota bacterium; assembly: GCA_050261495.1. GTDB lineage: Bacteria > Bacillota > Clostridia > Acetivibrionales > DTU013 > JBMNKL01. The sequence continues at coordinate 12,441 of JBLNDI010000133.1, read as the reverse complement.
ACCTGGTTCGCCGTCGCTTCAACAAGCACGAATTCGTCAAACTGCAATGCCCTTTCCATGGCAGCTTCAATAACAAATTTATTCGCAGTGCATGCGGAATAAATTCCTGCGGGAATTCTCTTTTTCTGTTTTGCAACAATTTCTTTCAAGGGATGCGTATAATACATGTGGAACCTCCGTAAATGCTTATTTTGCGCTAATCATTTGTTAACAGTACTTTTCCGTGAACGGCCCCCGGCGTTTTAAATAATTTAAAAGCTTTATCCGCTTCCGCAAGCGGGAATTTTTTAAAGATAAACGACGGGTCAAACTTTAGTTCGCCGGTTGCGAAATAATGCGCCGTGAGACTCCATTCCTCGCCAGGAAAAGGGGGACTGTAGCTCATCCACGATCCTGTCAGTTTGAACTCCTTGCGGTTCATGTTTTCCCACTGCCTGGGCGTAAAGACGAGGTCGTTGTGCGGCGTTCCTATAAAGCAGACATTAGCCTTGTTAGCCGCCAATTCAAACGCGATCCTCATTGTAGCAGTGTTGCCCGCGGTTTCAAACACATATCTGAAACCGTTGCCGTTGGCTTGCGAAATTGATTTTTCAATAAATCCGCTATCCTTTGTGTTGTAAACCGCGTCGGCGCCGAGACGTTTTGCAAGCTCCAGCCTGCTGTCATCGATGTCAAATACTGCGACGTGCCTGCTTCCGAAGATTTTAGCCCATTGCATGGTAAAAAGGCCGATAGTGCCACCGCCAAGGATTGCGACATCGTGCCCCCCGGCATACTCGTTGCACCTGATTCCATGCAGGGCGATCGTAGATGGTTCAAACATGGTCGCCTGCTCGTATGGTATGGACTTATCGTACTTCACTGCGTTGCGCTCAGGCAGGACAATGTATTCGGCAAAGCTGCCCTGCTGTCTGGAGCCTATGAAACTGTAGTGCTTGCAAAGCGAATAATTGCCCTGCTGGCAATCGCGGCAAACCAGGCAGGGAATTAAAGGTACGCCGGCAACGCGGTCGCCTGTGCTTAAAGCAGTCACCCCCTCGCCTGTTTCAACAACATAGCCCGAAAATTCATGTCCGAGGACAATCGGGTAAAAATGGGCGCCATTGTTAAAAACACGCGGTATATCCGAGCCGCATATTCCCGACGCCCTCACTTTTACCTTTACCGTTCCCGGCTTAACCACGGGATCTTCGTAGTTTTCATAGCGTATGTCTTCATTTGCGTATAAAACAGCTGCCTTCATAGATTAATTTCCTTTCAATTTCCTATAATGAACATTCCTTTGCATGAAGAAACATGGTAATGACATTTTCAACAGGAACATCGGCCTGTATATTGTGGTTTTCGCAAAGCACATAGCCTTCCGGCCCCAGGTCATTAATGCGGCGTTTAACTTCGCGTTTAACATCTTCCGTCGTGCCTTTCGGCATAACCTCATGGGCATCTATGGCGCCCCAGAATACGATCCGGCTGCCAAAACGCTCTTTTAATGCTTTTGTATCCATACCTGCCGCATTTACCTGTATTGGGTTAAGAATATCGACGCCAATTTCTATCAAGTCATCAATGAAAGGTATGATGGATCCGCATGAATGGTACATAAGCTTGGCGCGGGGCGCCCTTTCCTTAATAAAAGCATAGTATTCCTTCAGGTACGGCTTAACCATTTCTCTGAAAACTTCCAGCGACATTACCGTACCCTGCGACATGGCGAGGTCGTCCCCTACAAACACAACGTCGAGGTATTCTCCCACCGCGGCCAGGTATTGCTGCATCCTGGCTTTTTGATGGTCTGTCATTTTTCTTAATACGTAATGCGCGATATCTTTATTTATCATTATATCTATTAAAAGCTGCTGGAATCCTCTTACGTTCTGCGAACGCTCCCAAATTCCGGAGTTGACAATGTCACCGACAAGGGCGTACTCATTTTCTTCAAAAAGCTTTTTGGCTTTTTCCCTTAGTCCCTTAACCTCGGCCGGAATTACAGGTTCGGGCCAGGTATAATTTGCTTCGATTTCTTCAACGCTGTCGTATTTTTTCGAGAGGAGCCTCATAGAAATCAAAATACAAACCGTTTTCGGGCATTTTATAAACAACGCCGAACCGGTCTTTGTAAGTTCTTTCGGCAATCCATTCTTTTTGTTCATAGGCGTCATAATCGCCAGGCAAGGCGCGCGTGTCTATTTGCAGGTATTTTAATATCTCTTCGTCGCACTGCATGATTTGAAACGGGGTAAACAGAAATTTTTCCCCTTTTGTACTTATTTTTAATTTATCTTTAAGTTTGTCATAAGTAACCTTTGCAATAGAAGTGCAATTTGTAGTGCCCAAATCGGTAGGAATCCGGTCCGGCTTTTGGTGGTTGATAGCGGCGAGAACTCTTTCTTTTGGCGTCATTTTTTATGACCTCCTTCTCAATTGGATAATTTCTCCGAAACATATTCGAAACATATATGAAATATATACATAACAAATATATACGGGTTATTTTTGTTATATGAATATATCATAAGAAGCCGGCGATTTCAATAACAATACGTGAAAATTATGCATTATAAAGGTTAAAATAAAATTAGTCTGGTTAAAAAAGTTATTGATAATTCGATTGCTTTGTTATATCATTATTTGTAAAAGTGAAACAATAGTGTTTCATTACATTACATAATTGAAACATTATAGTTTCATATTATATTGTAAAGGAGGAAAATAAATGAAAAAGACGGTAAAAATAGTTGCTTCTCTTGTGTTAATAGTTTCGTTCCTGCTGTTGGTGGCCTGTGGTGGCGGAAGCCAAACCCCATCCGGTAGTTCTACAAATACAGCTACTAACACGCAAACCTCAACCAATACAGCAACTTCAAGTTCCGGTACAGAAGGCGTAACTATTAACTTTATGGCTGACAGCCGTCAGGAATTCACAAAAATGCTGAATCTCTATCCTGAATTCGAAAAGGCAACCGGTATCAAACTGAATTTCATCCAGTTGGAAGAAACACCTTTGCGTTCAAAGACCGGGTTGGAACTTGCCGCCCCGTCAACAGACATTGACGTCATTATGATGGACTTCACATTTGTTGCCAAGTATTCCAAGGCCGGATACCTGCAGTCGCTTGACGAGCTGCTGGCCAAAGAACCTACATTCAAGAAGGAAGACTTTATGCAGTCTTTTATTGACGGCTGCTCCTACGAAGGCAAATTGTATGCTGTTCCAATTAACCAGGACTGCTCTATTATGACATACAGGGCTGACATTTTTGCAGAATTGGATCTCGATGTTCCAAAAACATTTGAAGAACTTGAAGAAGTCTGCAAGAAAATTAAAGCCGCATATCCGAACATGGCAGCCATTTCGATGCGCGGCGCCCGCGGAGCAGGCTTGAATGAGTGGACCTGGCCTACATTCCTGTGGGGATTTGGCGGAAGGTACTATGACGACAACTATAAAGCAGTTCTCAATTCTCCTGAAGCAGTAAAAGCATTGGAATACTATGCAAATCTTTTGAAGAACTATGGACCTCAAGGTGTTGCAAACTATTCATACGTAGAAGTACAAAATGACATGGCTCAAGGTCTTGCTGCAATAATGATTGACTCCGCGACGCTGTCTCCGCGCTGCGAAGATCCGTCTTACTCGAAAGTTGCAGGCAAATTAAGCTATGCGAAGGTTCCCGGTATCCCCGGTAAAGAACAGCCTGGTTTCTATGCCTGGACCCTGGCTATACCTAAGAATTCCAAGAACCATGAAGCTGCCGCTAAATTTGTTGCTTGGCTTGCAAGTCCTGAAGTTGCGAAAAAAGTCGGTTGGTCAGCGCCTAACCAGGCTTTGGAGGCAGTGTACAGCCTTCCTGTGTATGAAGGTTATGACCAGGCGAAGTCATTGTATGACGTAATGCTTGAGTCGCTGGCGATTGCAAACCCGGACTTCCGTCCGAGGCTTGAAGTGGGTACGGAAATTTCCACCCGTGTCTCCGAGGCTATTTCCTCAGTACTTGCTGGAGAAACCGACGCAAAAACAGCGCTGGACGCTTGCAATGCTGATGTTGATAAAATCCTGAAAGACGGCGGATATCAGAAATAGCTGGAATGATAAAGTAGTTAAGTTGTAAGAAACGATAATGGACAGTTTATCATCTGGCAAAGACGGTAAACTGTCCATTATATAAAAAAGTGGAAATAAAAAACCATACACCATATAACAATGTAGGAGATTAGTATGGAGAAGAAAGCGTTTTATTTTAAAGATAGATATTGGTTATATGTATTTTTGGCTCCGTCAGTGGTCGCGCTTTTGCTGCTTACAGTTTTCCCGCTTATCTATAGCCTGCGGAATACTTTTTACGGCTGGGATTTGATAGTGCCGGGTTCTGAGAATAAATACGTCGGTTTGAAGAACTACATTGACGTTCTGTCATCGCCGGTTTTCCTGGCATCCTTGAAAACAACTGCCGTATATGCGTTCTTCAGTATAGTGGGCACAGTATTGGTCGGAACTTTATTAGCTTTCGTTTTATTCCGCAATTTATTCGGGGGTTTTGTATTACGTACAATTGCAATCGCAGCCATGGTCATTTCACCTGCGATTATCGGTACAGTCTTTAAGTTGATGCTTAATCCGACATGGGGTGTTATAACATGGATTTTGTCATTATTTAGCATAAGAAATGAAGGACTGTTGGCAAATGTAAGTACTGTTTTGCCCACGCTTATCGCCGTGGAAGTATGGGAATGGTCTCCCTTGGTTATGGTAATAATTTTGGCAGGTTTGCAGGGACTCCCGGTAGATGTATTCGAATCCGCTACGGTTGACGGTGCAGGAGCGATAAAGAAATTTTTCTTCATTACGCTGCCGATGCTGAAATCATCATTCTTGTTGGCAATCTTGCTTAGAACAATAGACAGCATGAGGGCATTTGACCTCATATTCAATATGACGCAAGGCGGGCCGGGTACGGCAAGCCAAACTACAAATTTGTTGATGTATAATACAGGTTTCCAGTTTTTCCAAATTTCAAAGGCGTCGACAATGGCAATTGTTCTGCTGATAATTATTACAATATTGTCAAGCATTATAATTAAAATATTCCGCGGAGGAGAATTGCTGCAATGAGATCCCTTAATGTGAAACAAAGCAAAGCAATAGTTAATATATTGGTATATGCTATAATGATTATAGCGTTCCTGATTTACCTGGTACCAATCTGGTATATTATATCAACTTCATTCAAGCTTGATAAAGACGCATATACCTTACCACCTCCGATTATTTTCAAGCCTACGCTGGCTAACTATATTACCGCATTCACATCAAGAGGGATTACGGTCAATTTCGTAAACAGCCTGATAATAAGTATAATCAGTTCAGTTATTGCAATGATCTTTGGCGTAATGGCTGCATATGCGCTTTCACGGTTTGACTTCAAGGCCAAGGGCGGCATTTACAACTGGATACTTTCCACCCGTATTGCGCCTCCGATGGTAGCAGCAATTCCGTATTTTGTTCTGTCCCGTCAAATAGGCATATACGATACAACGCTGCTGATGATTATTGTATATGTGTTGATAAACCTCTCATGGGTAATATGGATGATGGGCTCTTACTTTAACGATGTGCCCAAGGAGATTGATGAAGCATCGATGGTCGATGGCTGCAACAGGCTCAATGCATTTCTGAAAGTTATTCTGCCGGTTTCAAAACCCGGACTGGCAGCAGCCATGATATTTTCCTTGATTATGGCATGGAATGAATACTTCTTCGCATTACTTCTTACAAGTGTAAACGCCAAGACTCTTCCTGCCGCGATAACTTCATTCCAGAGTATTCAAGGTTTGCTGCTGGGACAGATGTGCGCTACGGGAACCGTGGTTATGCTGCCGATTTTGGTATTTAGCATGTTTATGCAAAGAGAGTTGGTAAGCGGATTAACATTAGGTGCGGTGAAAGGATAATGGGCTATGAAATATATATTGGGACTTGATCTGGGGACTTCAAGTGCTAAGGCGGTTATATACAATGAAAAACTTGAATTTGTTTGCGACGCGGTAAAGGAATATCCGACGTTTTACCCTAAATCCGGTTGGGCAGAGCAGCCTGCGGAGCAATGGTGGGAAGCGTTTTGCTATTGCTCAAAGCTATGCCTTGAAAAGGGAAATCTCAAGCCGGAGGATATAGCTGTCGTTGGAATTGATTCTATGGGCAGCGTCGTCCTTCCGGTTGACGCTAACGGTAACCCGTTGTATGTCGGCTTGTTGTGGATGGACAGGCGGTCGCTTCACCAGTGCAACATGATAGAAGCCAGAATTGGCGACAAATTGTTGGAGATTACCGGCAACAGGAACGACCCTTCCAACATTGCGCCTAAAATCTTATGGTTTAAACAGAAGCAGCCGGAAGTCTACAAAAAGACTTACAAGTTCCTGCATGCCAACGGATACCTGGTTCACAAGCTTTCGGGCGTTTTCACGATGGATAGGACGGAAGGCGGGCTTTCGCTGCTTTATGACTTGTTCAAAGGAGAGTATTCGGATGAGATTATCCGCGATTTGGGGATTGACAGGTCAAAACTGCCGGATATTTTCGAATGTGATGATATTGTAGGAAGAATTACAAAGCAAGCTGCGGAAGAGTGCGGACTTGCGGAGGGAACACCCGTGGTTGCGGGCGCAATGGATTGTTTGTCGTCGGCTTTAGGAACGGCTTCGGTGCAGAACGGCGATGTTTATATAGCCGGCGGGACGGTTACGGCTGTCGGTATAGTAATTGACAAGCCCAAACCACACAAGGCGCTTCATATACACAATCATATAGTTCCGGGGAAATACGTTTGGGTTTCCGCTGTAGACTTTGGAGGAGGCGGCATACGCTGGCTGAGAAACCTGATGGGAGAAAAGGATTACAAAAAGCTGGATGAAATGGCGGCCCAGGCCCCGGCAGGCAATAACGGCCTGGTATTTCTGCCGTATATGGTCGGACAGCGGTCTCCGCTGTACAACAACAATACCACGGGAGTAGTTTTTGGCCTGACGCCCGAGCATCAAATGGAAAATATAGCGCGCATGTTCATGGAAGGGACGTCGTATGCCGTCAGGAACATACTTGACTATTTCCGGGTAGCGGGAACAACTCCAAAAAGCGCAAGATTGACAGGCGGAGTTGCAAACAGCAAAACGTGGACCCAAATAATGTGCGACATCATAAACGTTAATATTGACATTCCGGGCGCGGTGGATGTAGCCACATTAGGCAGCGCAATCACTGCCGCGGTTGGCATAGGGATGTTTAACAGCTATGATGAGGCTATAAAATATCATCAAATAAAGGAACGGTACTTCGTAAATACAGAGAATATTGAGATATATAACGCGATGTTTTCAATTTTCAAAAATGTGTTCAACAATGTCTTGTTTTCTTATGATTATGCAAGATACGCGTTGAACAAGGATCTTAAATAACATAATTCTTATCACAAAAAGAAGGAGCAGATTCATGAAAGCAAGAGAACGTGTACTATTGGCGCTTAATCATAGAGAACCTGACAGGGTGCCGCTCGATATAGGCTCGACTGCCAATAATTTTACATTGGAGCTTTTTAATAAACTAAAGGATTATTTTAAAATAACTTTTCCGGACTTTGTACCTCGTCCGGATGAGAGCGCGCCTTATTACAATGACGAGTTAATACAAAAATTGGGCGGAGATTTCATGCATGTGTTCATTTTTCCATCGAAACAGCATGATTACTCGCCTGATTCAAACGGAATTACCACGAACGAATGGGGCATCCCCAAAAAGCTAGTAAACGGGATGCGCCAACAGGTCGCCAGCCCCCTTGCGGATGCGGAAAGCATCGATGACATTTTAAAATATAACTGGCCTGATCCCGATGAAGAAGCAAGGTACAAGGGTATTCGTGAGAGAGCCAAAATGTTGTATAATGAAACTGACTTTGCAATTGCCGCAAGGGCTGTCTCACATGGTATTTTCGAATTGTCCTGGGAATTGAGGGGCATGGAAAATTTCTTTGTGGATTTGGCCCTGGAGGACGACAAGGCTATAGTATTGCTCGATAAGATAACTGAATTGCAAATCCGAATGTATGAAAATTACTTGAAAGAGTGCGGCGAGTTCGTTCATGTGGTCCAGACCGCGGATGATTACGGCACCCAGAACGGGCCCATGATGTCGCTGGAAATGTGGCGCAAGTATATTAAGCCCCGCCGCAAAAAGATTAACGATACGATAAAAAAGTATGCGCCAAACGCCAAAATATTTCTTCATACCTGCGGCTCGGTTGTCAGCTTTATTGACGACCTGATTGAAATCGGCGTGGAAATATTGAATCCCGTCCAGCCATATGCCGAAGGCATGGAGTCATCCAACCTTAAAAAGAGATTTGGGGACAGGATATGTTTTCACGGCGGAATAGACGAACAGCGCGCCCTCCCGGTTTCCAAGGAAGCTATTGACAAGGAACTGCGCGAAAGAATAAACGCGCTGGCAAAGGGCGGGGGATACATTATAGGGCCGACAAGCAATATCCAGAACGATACTCCAGTAGACCATGTTCTTTACTACATAGAAAAAGCTAAAGAATATGGCAAGTACCCAATTAGTATTTAAATTAATAATTTAGAAGATTTTTTCCGGTTAACCGTAAATAAATGATGTAGTATAATGGAATAAATATGTTATTTCTAGAAGGTGAGAGAAACTGTGGAATATACAGCAAACGAACGCAGGCAGGAGATAAAGAGAATACTGATGGGCCAGAAAGAGATGAGCGTTAAGGAGTTGAGCAAGTATTTCAACATCAGCGAAGTGACAATACGCAAGGATTTGCGCAAGCTGGAAAGCGAGGAAGCAATTGTCCGGGGGCACGGCAGCGCCCGGATCTCCAACTGGCAGCCTGCTAAAATGTATAGTCTAAGAGAAAAAATGATGGAGAATTATGAATACAAAATGAGAATTGCAGCCAAGGCGGCCAGCATGGTGAAAGAGTGGGACGTGGTCCTTTTAGGTGCCGGTTCGACTTGCTGTATGATTGCACAGTTGCTTTGCAAAAGGCACGATATAATTATTGTTACTAATGCAATTAACTTTGAGTCACAGTTGGAAACAATCAACGCCAGGCTGATATTTTTAGGTGGCGAATATGACCAGCTGAACGGGTCGGTCACCGGAACATTTGCTTTGGACGCTCTTTCATCTATGAATATTGACAAGTTTTTTCTCGGTACTTCAGGAGTCACCCCGCAATTTGATATTACATCGTATGAATTATCAAATAATTTAATAATAAAAACCATGATCCAAAGATCCAAAGAGGTAATACTTGTTGCCGACCATACCAAGTTTGGAAAATCCATGGCCATTAAAATTGCCGACTTAGATATGGTGGACGTAGTGATCACAAACAAAGAACTGGACCTTTCAATTATTCAGGAAATTCAAAACAGGAACAAGACCTTAATTCTTACCTAGGAGTGGACCTTTTATGACTTCAAGAGAGAGGATAATAAAAGCAATTAACCATATAGAAACCGATGAATTGCCGGTTGATTTCGGAGCGACTTCCGCTACGGGAATCAATGTAAGCACGATTTACCGCCTGTATCCCTTATTGGGCTTAAGGGAGAGAAGGCCTGTCGTGAGTGACGCGATGCAGCTTTTAGCCAGGTTGGAAGATGACGTGCGGGAAGCGCTGTTGACCGACGTTATCCCGTTGCCGTCTCCCAAAACAAAGGTCGGGACCCGCGCAAATAATAACTACAAGGATTTTTACCTCCCGGACGGTACTCCGGCGCTGATTGATGAAACTATAGAGTATGATATAGACGAAAAGGGCAATTATTATTTATACCCGAAGGGCGATAAAAGCTTTCCCCCCTCGATGATGATGCCGAGCAACGGGGGGTTTTTCGATACTATTGAACGCTGTGAATTAGACGAGGACAGTATTACGCCTCGTGAGGATTTTTATGAGTTCGGCAGCGTCTGGGATGACGACACCGCGAAGCATTATGAAACCGAAGCCGATTTTCTTTACAAGGAAACAGATTATGCCATAGCCTGCGCTTTCAGCCAAGGCGGGTTCGGCGATTTGGCAAAAGTGCCGGGGCCTACAGTGGGATACCCGAAGGGCATCCGCACTGTTGAGTCTTTTTTAGCCGCGCATATTCTTCGCCCGGATTATATCCATGAGGTTTTTCAAATGCAATGCGAAACTGCGCTGAAAAACCTTGAAATTTTAAAACAGGCGGTAGGAGACGAGATACAGGTAATATGCATGGGTGGAACCGATTTCGGGACGCAGACCGGCTTGTACTTCCCTCCCGAAATATATAGAAACTTGTATAAACCCTATATAAAAGCGCTTAATGATTATGTGCATAAAAATACGAACTGGAAAACCTTCTGGCACTCCTGCGGGGCCATTTCCGAGCTGCTGGAAGATTTTATCGAATCGGGAGTCGATATTGTCAACCCTGTACAGTGTTCTGCAAAAGGTATGGACCCTAAGTACCTCAAAGACACTTTCGGCAGCAGGATAGTTTTTTGGGGCGGCGGAATAGATACTCAGCAGACACTTCCTTTTGGAACCCAGGATGATGTCAGAAAGCAGGTAAGAGAACGCATTGAAATATTTAAGAAAGGCGGAGGCTTTGTCTTTTCTTCCATCCACAATATAGTACCGGGTACTCCTCCTGAGAATATTGTCGCAATGTTGGAAACAATTCAGAAATACCGTTAAGAGATGCCATCGAAGCCAATAATCGATGTAAGGGGGATAGTCTATATGAGCTATTCAGTTGATTCAAAAGACAGGGATACGCTGAGGAACCTGGCAGATAAAATTGTTGAATATGCAAAGGCGCCTGAAATTGCTGAGCGGAAAAGACTCTGGAAATGCTCAAACGACCTTAAATCGGAGCGCCCGATGATTCTGGTTGAAACAGTAGCTGTAGAGGGGTTTAAAGATGAGAGCGAACTGGTTTGTAAGGATCCGTACTTAAGGGATATTGAAAAATCATTAAGGGAGTCCGTCAAGCACTATGAAATGCTCAATGACGACTTTGTTATTGAACCCTATTACAGAATCCCCTGGAAAATAAAAATATCGGACTACGGTGTTGATCTTGGTGAGCATCATGCAGCGGATGGAACAGGACGAGACCTGGCATATTCATTCGACTATCCTGTAAAAAGCCCGGTTGACTTGAGTAAGCTTAATAAAAGACAATATGAGGTATTTAGGGATGATACTCTGGCTTTATATGAAAAGGCAGACAGTGTGTTCGGTGATATTCTGCCTGTGCGTTTAGGAGGCATAGATCTGGTATTTACCGAATGGGACGGAGTATTTTCCATGGTCAAGGATGCGTTAGATGAGCATGGAAATAGAAGATACTTAGGATATACGCCTTTTATAGGCGATTATTTTATCGGTCTGGCAATGGATATGTATAAACTGCTTGGAAATGAAAATTTGATGTTATGGCCTTATGATCATCCTGATGCATTAAAATGGCTGGGTAATTTTTTGATGGAAGATAGGATTGCTTTCTTTAAATGGCTGGAAGAAGAGAAACTACTGGACATTAACGCAGATAATCAACTTGTTGGTTCGGCACCCTATGGTTATACATCAGAACTTCCAGGCATATCACAAAACCCGTCAAGCACAAAGCTTAAAGATGTGTGGGGTTGGGCAGAAGCACAGGAAGCTCAACTTTACGGACCTGATATGTTTGAGGAGTTTGTACTACCTTTTCTTGCCGAAGTGTGTAAATTATTTGGGCTGATAGCTTATGGGTGCTGCGAGACTCTTGAAGAAAAATTTCCCTCTATTAAGCGGGCAATTCCGGATATTCGAAATGTTGCTGTGTCACCATGGTCTAATGCATCTAAAATGGCTGATCAACTGGGGAAAGATTATGTGTATTGCAAGAAAACGATGCCTTCAAATATTTCCGGACCCTCGGCAAATTGGAACGCGCTGGAAGAAGAAATAAAAGAAACTTTGGAAGTTGCTAAAGACTGCCACCTGCAATTTATATTGCGAGATGTTTATGACGTAAATGGTGATATCCAAAGACTACAGGAATGGGTAGAAATAATAAGAAGACTCCTGAAGATATAGATTGAAGATATGGTGCAATAAAAAATATCCGTACAAATGCGAGAAGCCTGATAAATCAAGCTTCTCATTTATTTTATGGCGGAGAGGGTGGGATTCGAACCCACGTGTCGTTTCCGACAAACTGATTTCGAGTCAGCCCCGTTATGACCTCTTCGATACCTCTCCGTATATGTTTAACCGTCTTAAGCGGAAAAACGCTTTTTAGAAAACTGTTAGCAAAGTGTTAGCATTTGCGAAAAATTTTTACTCATCCGGCGCTAACAAAGCCTGATGGCTACTGGGTTTCGGCCGAGCTGTCGAG
>JBLNDI010000132.1:0-3397 GCA_050261495.1 Bacillota bacterium | reverse complement strand
ATCTCCTTCTCTCATTTGTCTTGTCGTACCGTATTGTACTGTTGCAGCCTGCCAGCTTGCATGCCGCCGGTTGTCCTTGTTTTAAAGCATTCCCATATGGTTTCCGAAGAAAGTTCCTCGTATGCTGCCGATGCCGCGATGCTATCCTCAAAAATCCCAAATACCGACGGACCGCTCCCGCTCATCACACTGCCCAGGGCGCCCGAAGCCGTCAGCCTGTCCTTCGCTTCCTTAACGACGGGATGCATGGGTATCGTTACAAGCTCCAGCACATTCTTCATATGTTTTGCAACCGCAGCAACATCCCTTTTTTCCAGCGCCTTTACAAGCAGAGGCGTATCAGGCCTGTCGCTTTCGGTAATCTCATGTATTTTAAGATTTTTATATACATCTGCTGTCAAAACCCTTATTTTCGGGCTTATTATCATAACGTCCACACCGCCGAAATCCGGAAGCGGCGTCAGGATTTCCCCTATTCCCTCGGCAAGCCTCGTCCCGCCGTCTATGCAATAGGGCACATCCGCACCAACATGTTTTCCCATTTTTCTAAGTTCATCATGGTCCAGTCCCAGCCTGAAAAGCTCGTTAAGCCCGCGCAATACCGCTGCTGCGTCGGTGCTTCCCCCGGCAAGCCCGGCAGATACCGGGATTCTCTTGTTTATCGTTATTTTCAGCCCTTTCCTGGTACCTGTGCTTCGCATGAACACATCCGCGGCTTTCCAGGCCGTATTTGACGAATCGCGGGGCAAACCGTCCGCGCTGCATTCCAGGTGTATCTCTTCACCGCTTGTTTCTTCGATCCTAACTGTATCGTGCAATTCGACCGTCTGCATTATCATTCTCAGTTCATGGTACCCGTCTTCCCTCTTTCCGGTCACGTCCAGGGAAAGGTTGATTTTTGCATGGGCCGGCACCTCAATAACCGCCATTTTGAACTCCAATCATTTTTTATGTACATTATATACAAAAGACATTCTTATTACAACAAAAAGTGCCGGAAATATGTTCCAGGCACTTTTTATTAACTGTTATTTTTCTGAAAAAGAACATTCTATTGCTTTTTTAATATTATTATCTGCTCTCCCGGTGTTATTTCCCTTGCATCATCCAAATCGTTATTCATAACTATTTCTTCGACCGTCGTATAGTGACGTTTTGCTATGTTCCACAGGGTATCCCCCGGTTGCGTGAAATAGATGGTTACGCTCGGCTCCTCTTCCAGCCTCTTTTCATCAAGGGGTTGTTCCGCGGCTTTTGAGATAATGGGTACGGATACCTGCCTGTTCAGCCTTGTATTTATCCCGATAACGAAACGCAGCTCAACCTCTTTCGGAGATATGATGCTATAGCTCAAATGTTCCATATCCATTTCGACGCCCAGTCCCATGCCTGCCCTGGCGCCTTCCATGTTTACCGTCTGCCTGAAAGGAATTTCCCTGCCGGCGCAATAAACGGGCTGTTCCGAATTGTCGGCCAGGTAGAGCATATTGGAAACAACAACTCCTTCCACCGTAACATAGCCGTCTGAAATCTCGCTGCCCGAGAGGGATATTTTCCCAAGAACATTAAAGAGTTCCGAGATGGGAGGCGCGGTTTCATCCAGTTCAACTATTTCCTTTAATGTTACCTGGCTTTTGTTTTCCGACACTACCTCCTCGACCGTCAGCTGATCCTTTTCAATGGCAACTCTCGAATACGGGCTATAGGCGTCTTCAACCAGCTCGATATTTTTTGTTCCGTAGCATTCGGCAAAGAAATTCAGGTTAACATCACACTTCAACTGGCGCAGTTCTCCATCGGCGTCTTCTGCCGCCTCGGTCAGAACATCCCTGAGTTCCAGTTCGATATCGCAGTATGAGTCCTCGTTGACGCCGGGAAGTTCAATTAAATGATTGAATGGTATTTCATGCTCGACGAACTGGATGCTGCGCGTTTCGTCGTCGCTTACATAAAGCGTCGAAATATTGAGCTCTCCGCTGGCAACAATTTTATCGTCTATCGGCTTATACTCCTTGGAGGTAATTTTTACATCACTCCGCAAAATCTCAAGTATGGCGGGCTTCCCTGCCGGTATGTCAAGTATTTCCCTTATAGGGCATTCGGAACTGCAGTCTCCTATGTATGAATTAACGCTGATCGTATTCCTTAATACCTGGATGCCGTCCACTCCCGTAAAATCCTGTGTTACATACTGGTCCGACTGGTCAGTCACACGCCCGTACAGGCTGATTATTGTTTTTACATTCACCTTTCTGCTGTTCAGTATTTCATACTCCATATGTTCAATATCACACTTTGCCCTGCAGCTCATTCCTTGCCTGGTATTGGGGATGTCCATCGAGTATTGGAATGCGGACGAAGTGGTAATGCTCCTGACCGGCTGATCCGGATCGTCTGAAACATAGAGTATCTTGTATCTTATGGTGCCATTTACCAAAAGCCTGTCGGTTGCTGCCTCAGCGCCGTTTATCCAAGCCTCGCCGTCCAGCATCAAAATCCGGACTATATCCGGCTTTACATCCGGTACAATAATATCATTCTCAACAACGTGCTGCGTAGTATCCTCGCCTATGGATTGGTTAAGCCTTACGGCTTCCTTGACTAGTTCAAGAGACATTAAAAAATCCTCCCCCCGCGCAACTTTAATGCATCATTTATACAAATACGTCTTTGCGACTTAATTAATGTATATTGACAAGACCCGGGAAATATTACAGGAAAAATTCGCGTCCGGGCACGTTTGCGCAATGTCCGGGGCTATAAATTCCCGATGTTTTTTGACGCGAAAGCGTGTTCCTGCCGTAAAGAACACAAGCAAGCCGCGCGCACTAAAACAGCCCGGTCGTTCGACCGGGCTGTTTTCCAGGCATTTTATCCCTATCATCATTCAACTGACGCGTATTTTTTTATCATCCTTGTAAATTGTCAGTTCCACCGCCTTGGTTAATATGTCGGTGTAGCTGTAGGATACTCTCCTTATTGTTTCGTATTCGTTTTCAAACTTGATGATGAAGATGCTGGGATATGATTTCTCAATAATTCCCTCTTTAATAAACGCCTTTTTCCTGCCTTTATTAGCTTTAAGCTGGACCTTTTCACCAATGCAGGTCTCGATGTTTTTCTTTATTTGAAACAGATCACTCTTTTCCGCCATTTAATCACCTCATCTTATGTTTTAAATATTATATCATAAGAGAGGAGGCTTGTCAAAAAGAATAAATATTATAAGAGCTAAATTAGATTATGTCAAGTATTTTTTTAAAATTGTGCGCGTTTTTGTGATCCGTTTTTGATATTGTCATAATAAGCCGTCAGTGATTTTGTCTCAATTTAATGTTTTGATGTAGTGTATAATAAACCTCATATCAAAAATATGGGGTGAAAATGATGCGGAGGA
>JBLNDI010000131.1:0-4260 GCA_050261495.1 Bacillota bacterium | reverse complement strand
TGTCCTGCTGTCACCCTGGCAACGGGACATAGAACCGTCCCCTGTCTTACCAGCTTTACTGCCTGCTTTCACCGGATTCGGCTTTATAACGGTGGTATATTTCGGCGATTTCATCCTCCAGGCGGGCAAAATACTCGGACAAATGCTTGTTGCTTTCATTATCGCATTCTATGAATTGAACGGCATGGCCGACCATATCGTCCCAGGAATACCTTCTCCTTATTACTTTCCCGGTTATCTTCAAAACAGTGCCGTTTGGCAGGTATAAAGACATTTCAATATTCTCGTTGGCATCGAATTTTTTATTGCATATAAATGCGGCTCCGCCGTAAGAAATGTCCGTAACCAGGCATTCATACGACGTATCGTCCCACACTGGCCTTATAAATGCCTTCAGCATGACGTCATAGCGAGGGTAAAGCCGGTTGTTTATAAACTCCACAACGCTGTTCATTACAAGCGTAATGCTTTCCGGAGGTTTCATGCTGACGCTTTTTACTTCGCCGCAAAAATAATAAATGAAATAGTCGTTCGAATATTTCACCCACACGGGAGTACCGGGTATTACGGGCTTCTTCACGGATTTGTCTATGTATGCTATCTTTACCTGGTTGTCTATTACTTCATATATTATGTTGCCGTGCCAAGGAGCATCCTGTCCGATACGGACTCCTATCATCATACCCTCGCTCAATATGGTGGGAACAACAGAGGCGTTCACAATACCACCTCACAAAGCAAATTGAACCTGTATAAATAATATTATAACATAATACAGGTTGAATTTGCCAATACCTGTCGTTGCAGGTTACAGCTGCTCATTTTTATGGTAAAGTACTTTTTCCTTCATAATCATGGTGCCGATGCCCTTGTTGGTGAAAATCTCCAACAATATGCAGTGAGGAATTCTGCCGTCGATGATGTGCGTCCTTCCCACACCTTTTTCCAGCGCCTTGAGGCAACCCAGGACTTTTGGAATCATGCCCCCGGTTATTATGTTTCTATTGATAAGATCGTTTACTTCCGCGGCCGTCAGTGCATGCAGGATTTCCGGGCTGTCTTCCGATATCCTGACTCCTTCGACATCCGTCAGGAGCATGAGTTTTTCAGCTTTCAGCGCAATTGCTATTTCGCTGGCTACCGTGTCCGCGTTGATATTATAGCTATGCCCGTCTTTTCCGATCCCAATCGGGGCAACTACCGGTATGTACTCATCCTTTGCTATCAATTCGAGAACCTTGGAATTAATGTTGACGATATTGCCCACATAGCCTAAATCTCTTTCCACTCCGTCCAATTCGGTTTTATACTGCTCACATTCGATCAGGTTCCCGTCAATGCCGCACAGGCCGATTGCCTTGCCGCCTTTCTGGTTCAGCATTGAGACAATCTGTTTGTTGGTCTTTCCGACCAGGACCATTTGCGCGATTTCCATCGTGTCATGGTCCGTAATCCTGAGGCCGTTTATAAACTCGCTTTTTATGCCGAGTTTGCCCAGCATGCTGTTTATGTCGGGACCTCCTCCATGTACGACCACGGGGTTCATCCCGATGAATTTCAGCAGCGTGATATCTTCCATTACGGAATTCCTTAACTCGTCATTGATCATCGCGTGACCGCCGTATTTAATAACGATGGTTTTGCCGTGAAGAGCCTGTATGTACGGAAGCGCTTCTATCAGTATTTCCGCTTTTTTTATAAGATTTTCCATTGTCTACCTCCGATTATATCAATTATTCCAGGCCGGTGGCCTCGTCAATTCCCAGCATTATGTTCATGCATTGCACGGCTGCGCC
Organism: Bacillota bacterium; assembly: GCA_050261495.1. Classification (GTDB taxonomy): domain Bacteria; phylum Bacillota; class Clostridia; order Acetivibrionales; family DTU013; genus JBMNKL01. The sequence continues at coordinate 2,464 of JBLNDI010000131.1, read as the reverse complement.
CGATGCTCCTTTGCCAAGGTTGTCAAGCCTTGCAACAAGAAGGATGTGCTCATCATTGCCCCTAACGTATATTTCAAGGGTGTTGGTCCCATTGCAGCCTGTTGCGCATAAAAACCCGTCCTTGATTCCGCCTTCCGATTCATAATCGATCACCCGTATGAAACGTTCACCTTTATAATAGCCTGACAGGAACTCGCATACCGATTTGGCACTGTTCTTGCCGGGAAGCAGGGCTGAATAAAGCGGTATTGCAACTGTCATACCATTATAAAACGCGCCGATTATCGGGGTAAATAACGGTGGATGTGCAAGCCCGCATATTTTCTGCATTTCGGGAAGATGCTTATGCTTGAGCGTCAATGCATAAAAACGCGGACTTTTCATGGATTCATCGGACGGATCGGCAGACGCGTACTCGCTGATGCGTTTTTTTCCGCCGCCGCTGTAGCCTGACACTGCATGGCAGGTTATAGGGTAATCATGTGGGACAATACCTTCCCTGACCAAAGGATATATGAGCGCGCTAAACCCGGTGGCATAGCATCCGGGCACCGAGACGCGGGTGGATTTCCTGATTTTTTCCCTATACTCCGGGCTCAGTTCGGGAAAGCCATAAGCCCACGAGTCGTTGGTGCGGTGCGCCGTACTGGCGTCAATCAGCCTTGTATTACTGTTTTCAACAAGCGAAACCGCTTCAATGGCTGCCTCGTCGGGCAAGCACAAAAATGTGATGTCCGACTCGTTTATCAGCTCTTTTCTCTCCCGGAGGTCTTTTCTCTTTTCGGGATCTATCCTGAGAAGCTCGATATCATCGCGGTCATGCAAGCGCTCATTGATTTTGAGTCCTGTTGTTCCTTCCTGCCCGTCGACAAATACTTTATACGCCATGCCGTTCTCCTTTCCTTTGGATACGAAACCAATAATTATGGTTACATAATTATACATTATAACGCATATTAATGCAACAGTTATTTCCGGACAACATTATGCAGAGTTACTAAATATAAATTTTTAATTTTGTTAAAAAGTTTACTAGTTGAAAGGAAGTGAAGCGTGCTATATTTATATTAAAATAGTACGGCTGTGACCGTACACTTGTAATATGGAGGGGTAAAAATGGCAAGTGTGAAATTGAAAAACGTCTACAAGAGATTTGAAGGCGGTGTTACTGCTGTCAGCGATTTCAACCTGGACATTGAAGACAAGGAGTTCGTCATTCTTGTAGGACCTTCGGGTTGTGGCAAAACGACGACGCTGAGAATGGTCGCCGGTCTTGAAGAGGTCACGGAGGGCGAAATTTATATAGGAGACAGGCTTGTCAATGATGTCCAGCCGAAAGACAGGGACATTGCAATGGTTTTCCAGAACTACGCCCTGTATCCCCACATGACCGTATTTGACAACATGGCATTTGGACTTAAGCTTCGTAAGACCCCGAAGGATGAAATCAGGAGAAGAGTTCACGAAGCGGCAAAAATACTTGAAATCGAACATCTGCTTGACAGGAAGCCGAAGGCGCTTTCCGGCGGTCAGAGGCAGAGGGTTGCTCTTGGCCGTGCCATAGTCCGTGACCCCAAGGTATTCCTCATGGATGAGCCTCTATCCAACCTTGATGCGAAGCTGAGGGTGCAGATGAGGCTTGAAATTACAAAGCTTCACCAGAAACTCAACACCACGTTCATATACGTTACGCATGACCAGACTGAAGCTATGACCATGGGTACCAGGATTGTTGTTATGAAGGATGGATTCATCCAGCAGGTCGATACTCCGACCGCGCTTTATGACAAGCCGGTGAACATGTTTGTCGCAGGGTTTATTGGCAGCCCGCAGATGAACTTCATCAATGTTACGATAGAAAAACGCGGGGATGACATGTTCCTGAAATTCGGCGAGAATGAGATAAAGCTTCCCGAGGCAAAAGCGAAAAAACTCGAGGGAACTGATTATATCGGCAGGGAAGTCGTTATGGGCATCAGGCCTGAAAGCATCCATGACGAGGAAGCTTTCGTCCAGACCATGCCCGACAGCGTCGTGACGGCCGACGTGGAGGTTGTCGAAATGCTCGGTTCTGAAACATTACTGCATATGCATGTCGGCGACGTTCCAATCACGGCGAGGGTCAATCCAAGGACGAAGACAAGAACGGGCGACATTATAAAGGTTGCGTTCGACGCAAACAGGATACATCTTTTCGATAAGGATACCGAAAAGACAATTATTAACTAATGGATTAAATTAAGCAAAAACGCGTCCTGACAACACGCAATGACTTTATTTGGACTGACAAAGAGAGGCGGCCTGCATAAAATTTTAAGCGGGACACCACCTCTCTTTCGTTATTTGTACGCTCTCGAAAACTCAGAGAGCTTAATTTTTATATATTTCAAGGTTCCACATTTCTGCTTCCCCTCAAAGTTTTACCTCAAACTGGAATAAAATTTTCCAGCCAAATTTACCGCAT
>JBLNDI010000130.1:0-3877 GCA_050261495.1 Bacillota bacterium | reverse complement strand
TTTACCGGAAACTTGAAGCTTTTTTGCTCCCGGTAATAAATACGCAACACCGGCATGAATGTCTTATAACATTGCGGCTTAAAAATAAATTTTTAATAGAGGAGAAAAATTCTGTGCTGCCTAGCTTAACTTCTTACAGGATATGGCCTCAATAGCTTTGATTGTATTCATGATTTCAACTTCCGTGTTGAAAAACCCGACGCTAAACCTTACGGCGCCGGTTTGCAACGTGCCGAGAACCCTGTGCGCTCCGGGTGCGCAATGCAACCCTGCCCTCGTGCATATTCCGAAATCCCTGTCGAGCATATGGCTTAATTCGGCGGAATCAACACCGTCCAGGTTCATCGCAACAATTCCCGAATTCCTGCGTTTTTCGTACGCGCTGTATAATTTAACTCCCGTTATGTTTCTAATCCCGTCGATAAGCATTTTTGTCAAAGCATATTTCTCTTCCCCGATCCTCACTATGCCTGTTTCGGCAATATACCGCGCGCCTGCCTCCAACCCCACGATTCCCGGCGTATTCAGCGTGCCGCTTTCCAGCATGTCGGGCATGATTTCCGGTTGGTACACATAATCGGAATTGCTCCCGGTTCCTCCTTCCATAAGAGTTTTCAGCACAATTCCTTCCCTGACATACAAAAATCCCGTACCCTGCGGTCCCATCAATCCCTTGTGGCCGGGAACCGCCAGCATATCGATATTTTGCCTGGCTGCATCTATCGTCATCGATCCAGCTCCCTGGGACGCGTCCACAAGAAACAATATTCCGTGCTCACGGGAAATTTTCCCTATCTCATCGATTGGCATTACTATCCCGTTTACATTTGAAGACAGTGTCGACACTATTAGAACAGTATCTCTCCTAATCTCTCTCCTTATATCATCCGGCTCTATTTCTCCCAGCCCGTTCCCGTCAACAATTGACAACCTGACATTCATATCCCGCTCCAGTGTCCGTAAAGGACGCATCACTGAATTATGCTCCATGCAGGTGGTGATAATATGGCACCCCGGGGCGGCAATCCCCTTGATAGCCATGTTCAATGCTTCGGTTGCATTTTTTGTGAAAACGATACGCATCGGGTCGGAAATATTAAAAAGGGAGCAAATTCTCTCCCTGGCGGCCATTACGGCCATGCCCGATTTGACCGAAAGGGAATGGCTTCCCCTTCCCGGGTTGGAACAGTATTCGCGCATGCACCTGTTCATTTCCGTGTAAACACATTCCGGCTTGGGAAAAGACGTCGCGGCGTTATCCAGGTAAATCATGGTTTGCTCCATAGTTCTAAATAGATCTATCACTACAGAATATCAAAAACTATGTACGGTTGTTCCTGGGTTTTACGCCTATGTTAAAAATCGGTCGCGAAAATACTCAATTTTACCGGCAATGTTTCAATATTATTTTTCGAGACTCTTGCCGATCAGCTTCAATACGGACAGCGCAATTGCGCCTCCGACAACCGCGGTTATAAGCTGCGGCCAGCTGAACAAGCTTTTCAATGTTATGGACACCTGCGGCTTCATCCGGACAACGGACGTGAAAACGGAAATAGCCGCATACAAGAAACCAAACTTAAGCAAAGCGCCTAAGGCAACCCCTGCAACCCTGCTCTTTTTCCCCAAAAGATAAAAGCAGACAACTATTATTGTGTTGCCAATGATGATGAAAGGAGAAAATGCAAAAATCAAAGGTGCAATTGCAGCCTTGTTTGTCAGCGCGGCTACTATAGGGGCAATCACCGATATTGCAATACCGCTCCACAAGCCGGCAATTGCCGTGGCTATCATCAGCACCGCGTTCACAATCGAGCCGACAACAAAATTGTGATACGGAATGAATCCTCCGAATACCTGGAACACTATTGCCGTCGCCAGCAATAATGCTGTCCTGGCTATAAATTTCGTATTGTTTTTCATAATATTCCTCCAAAGTGTATAAGTATCCTGCTAATTTAATCTATTACGCCTTACTAACAAGGCGGAAAACATTTGTAAATTCTCCGCCTTATTCTTCCCCCTTATTTTAGTATGTTAAACAAATCATTGCAATACGGGCTGCAATTGTTTTCCTTCCAGCGCGCTCTGTATAGCCGGTATCAGCAGCTCAAACTTTGCCATCAGCGAATTGCACTTCCTGTTCGGATCATCCTGCCCGAACGGAACAAAATAAATATTCTTGCAATTAAGCAGCGTAAATATGTTTTTCCCGTTGGCTCCCAGCCCGTCATTTGTTGCAGGCGCCAGTAAAAGCGGCTTTCCGTTTCTCAAATGCGCCTTGCATGCCATTGTCACCGGGGTATCCGTTATGCCGTTTGCCAGCTTGCCCAACGTATTTCCAGTGCATGGCGCTACAACCATTATGTCAAGAAGGGCTTTCGGCCCAATCGGTTCCGCGTCGACAATCGTCTTTATTACTTGTTTTCCACTGATTTTTTCTATTATGGATTTCCATTCGGATGCTTTTCCGAACCTTGTATCCGTGCTGTCCACTGCATATGATATTATCGGTAGTAAATCCGCGCCCTCGGACGCAATTTTCTCAAATTCCGGGATTACTTTTGAAAATGTACAGAACGAGCCGGTAAATGCAAAACCGATTTTCACGCCTTGAAATCGCATAGTTCACACCCCCAACTCTTCAATAATGTTGTAAACCGTCTGTTTAATATAATTTGCCGCTGTTACCGGGGCTACCTTGCCGGGCAGCGACAACGCCCATATTACCTTGAGACCGAGAGTTTTTGCCTTTTCGAAATCCACGCCGCCCGGCTTTGAAGCAAGGTCGATTATCAGGCAGTCCTTCCCCACCATTTGAAGCATTTCGTAATCAAGTATCCTGCTCGGTATAGTGTTGAATATAACATCCATGTCGGCGATATAATTTTTTAGTTCATTTATGTAAACGGGTTTATATCCATATGTTTTTATCCACGCAATATCAGGGTATTTCCTTGCTTCCACGTATACTTCGGCCCCGATGCCCGCAAGCATCTTTGACAGCGTCTTTCCCACCCTTCCGTAACCCAGTACCAGCGTTTTGCTCCCGCTCAAGGTAATGGGCAATTCCTCCATCGCTATTTGTATGGCGCCCTCCGCGGTTGGAATAGCGTTCAGTACAGCCATCTCCTCGCGCTCAAGTATATCAATGGAATATACATTATAGGCTTTTGCAAGCTGCGAGATCTTCTCGCTTATCCTGCCTGCTATGAAAAGCTGGTTTTTTTTCATTATTTTAAATATTTCATTTACAAGTATTTTCTCATTGTGAAATGGTGCGTTCAGCGTTTCGTTATCATTGGAACAAGGCAAAGGCCCGATTACTATTTCAGAATCATCAATTGCCGCCTCGATATTTTCATTTTCGGATATCGGCAAGTCAAAACTTGCATTTTTGAAACCATACAGATTCACCTGATTGCCGTCTTCGGATATGGCTTCAGCCAATTTTACGTTCCTTAAATCTCCGCCGATTACCGTATATCTTTTCAGGCTCATCCTCTTATCCCCCCAGTTACGTTCGCTAATATGCCATACTTAGGCATTACGCTAATACATTTTATGTTTATTTGTATTAACTAGTGCTTGTATAAAAAAAACTGGGCTTGTCTGAATAAAGCGCATAAAAAAGCTTCCGGGAGGCAAAAAGCTCCCGGAAGCCCTCTGAAGCAATGCGTTCAATCCCTGTTGTGGTTTATGGTTTTTTGTCTATGCTATATGGTTTATGTTACATTGTACCTGAAAGCTGGCTGTTCTTTATATTGCCGACTATGGACACGCCTATTCTTTCGAGGTTGAAAATACGGCTGACATTATACGCCACGCATTCCATCGATATGCTTTCAATCTTTTTAATAATCTCTTCCGGTGTATT
>JBLNDI010000129.1:0-3550 GCA_050261495.1 Bacillota bacterium | reverse complement strand
CTTTTGGGTCGAATACAGGTTTTTCAATTCTTTCCATGCGTCAGCCTTTTGCTCTCTTGGAAGAGCTTTAAGTTCCGCATATGTAATGTTTTCGTACATGCAAACACATCCTCCAAACTTCTAAATCTGTTTATTAATTACAATATTAATATTTTATAGTATATGATTCCCAAAATCAAGAAAATTAAACATCCCCGGCGCCGCATGGAAAATAATCGGATGCGTCGCCTATAACCCCGTTTCCCGTAAACTTCAAGACAAACTGTCCAACAGTATTGCCCTGGCCGGGCTTGCCTCGGCTCCCTTGATCTTCAGGGGCAATGCAATCAGTATATATTCTCCTTTAGCCACGCCGGACAGCCGAAGCCCTTCAAGTATCACCACCCCGGCTTCCAGCAATATTTTGTGCGTGGGATGCCCGGCCTGGCTTCTCTCAATTCCGAGCGAATCGATACCAACACCGGTTATTTTCTTATCCGCTAAATACCTGGCCCCGCTTTCGGCAAGATACGTAAAATCATTTTTAAATCCACTACTAAAAGAATTTGCGGTTTTAATTATTACAAAATCGCCCTCCCGTATATCCAGCCCGGTTAAATCATGCTCCCCGACAGCTCCGGTTATTGAAGTCAAATCGAATATCTTGCATTTTGTCACTACCTTGTTTAAGTCAATATTATCGATGGTCCCTCCATCCTTTATCATATGAAGCGGAGCGTCGATATGGGTGCCAGTGTGCAAATCCAGACTGAGCCTTGATTCATAAACATCGCCGGTGGAAAAATCTCTTATCGCTTCCAGTACAGGTTTTTTCCCGGTATTGTTTTTATACACCTGCATGCCGCTGTGTATCTGCATTGAAATATCATAAATCCTCATAATTATCCCTCCCCGCAAATCAACCCTGCAAATCCCACCAGTGCCTGCCGTCCTTTTGAAGCAGTTGCCCGGCTTCAGCAGGCCCCCAACTGCCCGGTTCGTAATTCGGGAATGAATATTCCTTGCATTTCTTTAAGGCATTTATCATTTCTACAACCTCCCATGATCTTTCAACCTCGTCCCACCTCGCAAAAAGAGTTGAGTCGCCGTTTATAATATCAACAAACAATTTCTCGTATGCTTCGGGCGAGTAGAGCTCGGCTTCGCATATCTTGCATTTCCGGAAGTAGTCCATCCTTTCGGTATCTACTTCATCGCTGATACCCGGTGTTTTAATATTGAACTGCATAAATATTTCTTCCTTGGGCTCCACCCTGATTACCAATAAGTTCGGAGCCAGGCCGCCGCTGGCATCCAGTCCGGCAATGCCCGAAGGATGCCTGAATTGGATAACTATTTCCGTTTTTTTGGCTGCAAGCCTCTTCCCTGTCCTGATATAAAACGGTACGCCTTCCCATCTGGGGGTATCAACCTGTATTTTTAGCGCAACAAAGGTTTCCGTCACGGAATCCGGCGAGACTTTGCTTTCCTGCCGGTAACCCGGCACCCTATTGCCTTCCAGGATCCCTTCCGAATATTGCCCCAGAACAATGTCCCCCGCAGAAGCTTCAGTTGTGAAATCCCTGATGGACTTCAGGACTTTCACCTTTTCATCCCTGACGGATTCCGCGTCGAAAGCGGCAGGAGGTTCCATCGCAAGAAGAGCAAGCATTTGCAGCACGTGGTTTTGGACCATGTCGACAAGAGCGCCGGCTTTATCGTAATATTCGCCCCTGTTTTCAATTCCTATATTTTCGCAGGCTGATATCTGGATGCAATCTATGAATTTATTATTCCACACCGGCTCGAAAACGGAGTTGAAAAAGCGCAGCCCCATGATGCTTCGCACCATTTCCTTGCCCAGGTAGTGGTCAATCCGGTAAGTGTTTTCCTCGCCGAATGTTTCAGCCACCTCCCGGTTCAATATTCTTGCCGACTCAAGGCTTGTGCCGTAGGGCTTCTCAATAACGATCCTTTGCCATGAATGCCCGGTGTTTTGAGCCATTCCGGCTGCCTTGAGGTTCCTGGTTATATTTTCAAAGTGCATCGGCGCAACAGCCAGGTAAAATATACGGTTGCCCTGCGTGCCGAATTTACCGTCAATTTCATCCAAAAACAATTTAAGTTCCATATAGTTTTCCGAATTCGTAAAATCAACCTTTTTGTAATAAATACGGCTGCTGAGCTCTTTCCATAAGCGTTCATTTATTTTAAACCTTGAGTAATTTTTAACCGAATTATATGCTTCGTCCCTGTATACCTCAACGGTTTTATCTCTCCTTCCCACGGCCACAACTGCAAAGCTTGGGGAAAGCCAACCCTGGTATTTCAAATTATATAGCGCAGGAATCAGTTTTTTGTGAGTCAAATCGCCTGTGCCGCCGAAAATAACCAGTATGCACGGGTCTAACCCCTTTTCTCCCGGAGTTGAAAAAATGGGAACCCGCCTGGCGCACTTTTTATTATTATCCGTTTTGCGGCTGCAACCATCAAGTATCACTGAGACGCCTCCTTTACAGTAGTCTGGTATGTATATTCTTACCCCAAATTTTTATATGCTAAAATAATAGTAAGGTTATTTCCATATTTTGTTATGCCAACGTATGGATATCGGGCGTGACCGAAAGGTCTTTTCAGTAGTTCATGCTTTAAATAATAAAGATGGGTCAAATTAGAGCTTGAGAATACCGGATTCGCTTAAGAAGTTTAATTATGACATTAACTGTACTTAAGTTGCAAATAAAAAAGAGGACCTATTTCCGTCCTCCCTCGATTACCTGGATCTTTATATCATGACGGTCAACCTTTTCGGAAAGTGTGTCAAGCTTTTGTTCAACCAATTCCAGCTTTTCATAAGTCTGTTTATAACCATCAAACAATGCTTCCAGCTTGCCGCCGTGTTCCTGTTCAATCCTAAGTACATCATTCTTTAAACTCTGAATATCTTCTTTGGTTTCCTTCCTGAAACCATTCATATCTTGCCGGAATCCCGTTAATTCGCCGTATAACTTAGTTAAAAGCTCAAATGTTTTATCCTCCACCAATACTGCCCCCATCTATTTCTTGGTAAAAATGATTATACCACATTATAAAGAATGCTTGAAGGTTGTTTTTGGTAAAACCCTGTGAGCAATCAACCATAGGTTTTGGAAAAGTATCCTTACACATAACGGTCTAAACATTCTCTATTAACGTACCATTTTCATAGGTCAAAAATATAAAAACACTAAATATTAAAACCCTGTAAGCCTTGCGCCTACAGGGTTTCTATCTGGTTGCGGGAGAGGGATTTGAACCCCCGTCCTTCGGGTTATGAGCCCGACGAGCTACCGGACTGCTCCACCCCGCGATATATGCTCGCAGTTACATAACCTTTTTACAACTGCGCTTATACAGTATAACATCGCAAAGCAGATTATGCAAGCGGTTTTTTCAGGTAATATATCGCTATTGTGATCCGTTTTTGATATTGTCATAATAAGCCGTCAGTGATTTTGTCTCAATTTAATGTTTTGATGTAGTGTATAATAAACCTCATATCAAAAATATGGGGTGAAAATGATGCGGAGGA
>JBLNDI010000128.1:0-8882 GCA_050261495.1 Bacillota bacterium | reverse complement strand
AGGCATGCGATAATATCGGGACTGCTTTCTTCAGGGACAGGCGTGGTTGATTACGGAAGGTTGACGCTGCCTGCTTTGAGGTCGGCCGTGAGGTTTTACAGGCTGGACGGCGGCGTCTATGTAAGTTCATATACAACTGCCGGGTCGAAAGTAATAACCGAGTTCCTGGACAAGACAGGGAGCAGCATAGACAGGAGCATCGAAAGAAAAATCGAAAGTTCTTTTATGAGGGACGATTTCAACAGGTGTGAAGGCGATTGCATTAAAGGTGTAAATGAAATCAAGGAGTTCATGGAGTTTTATATTAACAGCATACTCCTTGATGTAATGCCGGGAAGCATGAAATACCGGATTGCTCTGAATACCTGCACCGATTATGTTTCCGGGATTATAACGGATCTGCTGTCGAGACTGGGATGCGACGTCGCGGTATTTAACGCTGATGGCGATGAGAATGGTTCAAAAGGCATGAAATGGTTCAGCAGTATTGTTAAAAACGGTAAATTTGATCTTGGAGTGTCAATAGGGGATACGTGCGAAAAAATGATACTTGTCGATGACAGGGGAAGACTGGTAACAGAGGACATGTTCATAGCGCTTGTAGCGCTCATCCTGTTTCGAAAAATGCAGGGCTGCACCGTAATAGTGCCGCTGACGGCAAGCCTCGCAGTGGAAAAACTTGCGGATGAGTACCATGGAAAAGTACTGAGGACGAAATCGTCCGCAAGGGATATGATGGTGAACCTGCTGGGCAGGGAAACAAAAGAAGAGCTGCTTGAACAGTTTACGATGAATTTCGACGCGGCCGCAAGCCTGGTCAAGATCCTTGACTACATGACGCTGAACCGGCTCAGGCTTTCCGACCTGGTAAACATGATTCCCGAAATACACATGCGCAGGCGGGAAGTGGAATGCGACTGGAGTTCGAAAGGCAGGGTGATACGCAAACTGATACAGGAACATACCGGCTGCAGGACGGAAATGCTGGAAGGCGTTAAGGTGTTTAATGACAAGGGTTGGGTGCTGATATTGCCCGATGCCGAAAAGCCTGTATGCAGCGTAATCGGTGAAGGCCTCAGCGCGGAGTTCGCAGAAGAACTGACTGATATTTACGCGAGAAAAGTAAGGGAAATAAGCCGCAACTGAACCACCGGTAAAACAGGGGTGAGTGAGACAGGGACGGTTCTGTGTCCTAAAATATGTCAGGACACAGAACCGTCCCCTGTCTCACCAACTACGCCTGCATCCCCGAATTTTTTCACAAATCTTCACTCTTGAAATAATGCACTAATAAAAGTAGAATTAAAGATACGTAATGGATCATATTTTTCCGGACTGGTGTGTTGAAATAATATGAAGAAAAAAGGAAGCCGGCATATATTGTTCATAGTGTTCCTGGTCCTGGGCATTGTCGTTGCAGTGCAGATAAAAAGCACGCTCTCTGCAAGGAAAGCTTCGGCTTCGAGCAAGCTGAGCGTTGAAATGCTTAAAGAGCAGCTCACCAGGGAAAAAACCAGCATTGAAGAGCTGAAAGCCGCCATTGATGAAAACCTGGCCATGAGAAACGAAATTATCAGGGAATACGTGGAGCAGCAGGATGACGACCGTCTCAGGAAAGAATGGGAGTTAATCAGGGTGCATACGGGCCTTGTCGATGTTAAGGGCCCGGGGATTGTTATTGAGCTTGACGACGCCCCGGAGATGCATCCGGATGGGGATCCCTACTGGTTTATAGTCCATGACCAGCAAATCAAGCTGATATTAAACGACCTTAAAATTGCCGGCGCACAGGCTATAGCAATAAACGGAGAGAGAATTGTGCCGATGAGCGATCAGACCTGTGCGGGACCTACAATCATAATCAATGACAACCGGTATTCTGTGCCGTATGTTATTGAAGCTATAGGAAATCCCGATGAATTGTACGAGATGATGATGAACAGCAGGACAATCGCGGAAATGATGCTATTTGACATAAGGGTAGAGATTAAGAAAGTCAAGGAAATCACGCTGCCGAAATTTAGCGGCGCCGATAAACTGGACAGGTATATTTCCGGACTGGAGGTAGTGGAAAAATGAAATTTGCCAGGAATTTAGCCATGACGGTACTTTGCATTCTTTTGGGAATCATGCTGGCGCTGCAGTATAACAGCATAAATTATTACCAAAGCATTGCAGCTTATGAAAATATGAGGCTTGAAGAACTCAAGACCGAGCTGATTACGCTTCAGAATCAAAAAAACGCTTTGCAGGAAAGACTTGAAGAACTGGAAAGAGAGAATAAAATTTACGCGGAAGTAAAAGCCGGTGATAATGAAATTACCCAGCAGATCCAGAACAACCTTAAGAAAGCCAGGATATTTGCCGGGCTTGAAACCGTCAAGGGCAAGGGTGTCATCATAACGCTTGACAATCACTCTTCATTCGTGCGCGTGAGGGATTATGACATCCTGGATGTGGTAAATGAACTAAGGGCAAGCGGAGCCCAGGCAATATCCGTCAATGACGAGCGTATTGTAGCAATGTCCGAAATACGTGAAGCAGGGAATTATATTATGATAAACGGGAAGCAATTCAAAGCGCCTTTTACCATAAAGGCAATCGCAGACCCGGACGACCTGGAGCGTTCACTTACGCTTATCGGCGGCGTACTCGAAAACCTTGAAAGCGAAATGCTCAAGGTAAGCATAAAAAAATCGGATGAAGTTGTAATAAACAAGTTTGTTGACGACGGCACCACCATTAAGACAGACCTTTTGACCGTGGTTCAGTAAATATACCGGTATATTTTCAATCCTCCATAATACAAATATATTAACTATGCTTAATAGTCGTTCTCCCGGAGGATATGTTTATGAATCGCAGCTGGTGCAATAAAGCAAGTACGGCAGCAATTATCATGGTTTTGCTAATCCCGGGTTTGTTGCTGTCATGCTGTTCTCCGTCATCAACCCTCGATAAAAGCATAAACAAGCTGGAAGGTGTTTACGCAACCAGTTTCGAAGATATCGATTTCAGCATGGAAATAACCGGCAGGTTATCAGAGGATGCGACAACTGCAAGTGCCGCGCAGGATGACCGCGGGACAGGCGAAATTAATGAAAAAGTTTCTGATAACAGCGTTCTTTATAAACCCGGCATGTACAGCAACAAGCTGCTCAGATGGGGCATATCGAGAAGAAAGAACCGTGAGACGCCAGCCGCGGATCCCGGAGCGCCTGAATTGCTGAAAAAACATAGCGGCGTCTATATAGGGGATACTTCAAAAAGCATTATTTATTTTACATTCGACGAGGGGTATGAGAACGGATATACCCCTCTCATACTTGATACACTGAGGGATAATGGTGTCAAGGCTGTTTTCTTCATAACGGGGCCATATCTTAAAAATCACCAGGACTTGGTAAGAAGAATGGTTGAAGAAGGACACATGATCGGGAACCACACCGTTCATCATCCGAGTTTGCCCGAGTTGGACGACGGCAGGCTGGAAGAGGAAGTGCTTGGACTGGAAAGGGCATTTTGCGAGAAATTCGGGCAAAACATGCATTTCCTGCGCCCTCCGAAAGGGGAATACAGCGAACGGACGCTGGCGCTTACACATAAGTTGGGATATTGCAACCTATTCTGGAGCTTTGCATATGATGATTGGTACCGGGATAAAACAAGGGGCCCGCAGTATGCATATGAAATAGTTATGAGAAATCTTCATAACGGTGCGGTGTTGCTTTTGCATGCGGTTTCCAGGGATAATGCCGAAGCACTGGACAGCATTATCAAAGGTGTGCTGAGGGAAGGATATTCGATAGGCGATCCGTGCGAATTGTTGCCGCCCGATAATGTTGGAGTTGGAATTTATGAAGAATAAGGTCACCCGGGACAAAAGCGCCGGGAAAGAAGGCGCAAAAAGCAAGACTCCTGCAAAAAGAGCAAAAACCCCCAGGGAAGATAACGTCCGCAGAAAAACCATGAGGGAGAAGTTCATGGAATTGCTTGAACTGCCAAAGGAACTGGTTTTGGACATACCAAAGATAACGGTTGTCGGAAAAGGCGATATGATGATAGAGAATTATAAAGGCGTAATTGAGTACAACAGCGACCGCATCAGGGTAAACACAGGGATAGGCACGCTTAAGATTACAGGAGCGGGTTTGTTTATAAGGGAAATAACTTCAGAGGATATCATCATATCGGGCGGCATACACTCGCTTGAATTTGTTTGATGGGGTGGGACTTCGGATGCTGCTCAGATTGTGGAATTATCTTCGGGGATATGTTATTATAATAGTCGAAGGCTATTTTATTGAAAAATTTATGAATATCTGCACCAGGCGTCAGATTCTCCTCTGGGATGTAATGTCCCGGGGAGGGCAATCGGCAGTTATGAAAATGAGTATTCGGGGGTTTAAGCTGATACGCCCGGTTGCCAGGAAATCAAGGTGCAGGGTGAGGCTGCTGAGAAAAATAGGCTTGCCGTTTGTTTTCAACAGGTACAGGAGGCGGAAGGCGTTTTTTGCGGGAGCCGTTTTATTCTTGGCATTGCTTTACGCAATGACGTCATTTATATGGAGCGTGGAAATAAGCGGCAATAAAAAGCTGCAAACAAGCGAGCTTGAAAAAGCGCTTGCGAAGTATGGCGTCAGGACAGGCGTATTAAAATACCGGGTTGATACAAATAAAGCCGTGACAGGCATGATGCTTGACATCGACGATCTTTCATGGATCAGCATAAACGTCAGGGGTACAAAGGTAAGGGTAGAGGTCAGGGAAAGGAATGAAATGCCCTATATAGTCCCCAGGCATATACCTTGCGACGTTGTAGCGGCAAAAGACGGTATAATAAAGCGTGTAATAGCAACGGAAGGAATAGAGGCGGTCGATGAAGGCGACAGCGTCCGGAAAGGCCAGGTGCTGATTTCCGGCAGTATTCCGCTGAAAGAAGGCGAAGGCAGGTTCAAGAGAGTGCATGCCATGGGAACGGTGATAGCCAGGACGTGGTACGAGGAGGAGGTTCCTGTTATTACAAAAATAACGGAAAGGATTAAAACGGGAAGGGTAATTAATGACCATGCATTGGTCTTATTTTCATATAAAATTGACTTATTGCCCAGGAAGAACAAGTTCCGCTGTTATTCGACGACCGAGACCAGGAAAAAGCTTAAAATAGGTAATGACCTTGTATTTCCCATAGAATGGGTGACAGTAACCTATTTTGAGGAGAAGGAGACGGAAGCAGTCATAGGTGAAGAAAACGCGAAAAAAGCGGCTGCCGACAGCGCGCTTAGGAAAGCGTTGTCCCAGGTGCCCGAGGAGGCGGAGATAGTAAAGGAAAGCGCCAAGTTTGTACAGGGCGCGGATAAAAGGCTGTATGCGAGGGTAATATTGGAATGCCTGGAAAATATCGGCGTATCAAGGCGAATAGGAGGTAATTGATTGGACGATTCGGAGAAGGTAATTGAATTCGAAAAGATAGAGCATGCAATCAGTTTGTTCGGCAATTTTGACGGAAACGCCAAAATCATTGAAGACAGGCTGAATGTAAAATTAATTTCGAGAGATGCAGAGGTTAAAATAACAGGAAAAAAGGAAAATGTCGATAAAGCGTCCGCTGTCATTGAGAGGCTTATAACCATGGCTTCCCAGGGGGAGACAATAAACCTGCAAAACGTAAACTACCTGGTAGACCTCGCAGAAGAAGGGCAAATGGATATTATACGGGATTATCCCGGCGACAGCATATGCCTGACAGTAAAGGGAAGGCAGATAAAATCAAAAACTCACGGCCAGAAGCGTTATGTAAATGCAATAAGGGAAAATACCATTGTATTTGCAATCGGACCTGCAGGCACGGGAAAAACATTTCTTGCGGTAGCAATGGCAGTTGCCGCTTTTAGGGACAAGCAAGTCAGCAGGATAATCCTTACGCGCCCTGCCGTTGAAGCTGGAGAAAAACTGGGATTTCTCCCGGGAGATATGCAAAACAAGGTGGATCCCTATTTAAAGCCGCTTTACGATGCTCTTTACGAGATAATGGGTATTGAGGCTTATCAAAAATACCTGGAAAAAGGCATGATAGAAATAGCCCCGCTGGCATACATGCGCGGCCGTACGCTGGACGATTCCTTCATCATACTTGATGAAGCACAGAACACTACGCCCGAGCAAATGAAAATGTTTCTTACGCGCATTGGTTTCGGCTCAAAAGCGGTTGTTACCGGAGACATAACGCAGATTGACCTGCCCGGTGACAAGAAATCAGGACTGAAAGAAATCCCGCGGATTCTGAAAGATATAGAAGGCATAGAATTTATATATTTGTCGGAGAAGGACGTCGTCAGGCATGAACTTGTAAAGAAAATTATCAAGGCATACGAGAAATATGAGCAGAAAAAATAAGCTATTGCGTCCCGAATGGAGGGCTGCCGTATTGAAGGCGAATAAAGAGGAAAAACGAAGCAGGCTTAAGGATTTCTTCAGGAGAAGGGCATTCCAGCAAACGCTGGTTGCGGTTTTAACAATTCTAATATCCGCCGTGATCGTGATAGATGGTTCTATTCCGAGGAAATACAAGCTTAGCGAGGGTGAAAAATCGGCTTATGATATTACTGCTCCAAGGGAAATTTACAACATCCTGCTGACTGAAAAACTGGCCGGGGAGGCTGCCGAGAAAGTGCCGCCCGTCATGATGCGGCTGGAAAATGTGACCATTGATATTATAAACACCGCAAATGAGCTTATCAACGATGTGAACGAAGCCCGCCAGAACATAGATAAAAATCTCCAGGAACGGGGCATTACCATGCTGAGCGAGGAATACGAGACCGCTCTTGAAACAGAGCGGGCAAACGCGGTTGAATGGCTTGATGCAAGACTAAAGGTTTATGGAATTCCTTTCTCCAGGGAACAGGTGAATTACCTCGTGACCGGCGTCGATGACGAACAGCTTGACCAGTTTGCCGGGATTACAAAAAACCTGATAAGTATGGTAATGAAACAGGAGATTACCGAGGAAAACATAGCCGAAAAAATCGAATCGGTCCGAACCGCGTTTCAGACAAGCATTCTTCCCCAGGAGCTTAAAAACATAGGCAGCCTGGTAACCGCGGCCCTGTTGAAGCCAAACAGCATTATAGACAAGGCTGCAACCGATGAAAAGAAAGCGGAAGCTTACAATATTGCGATGAAGGAGAACAGGCAGATAATACCTGAAGGTTCGAGAATCCTAAGCATAGGAGACATAGTTACCGAAGACAAGCTGGAAGTCCTGAAGGAACTCAACCTCCTTGAAACCGGCAGGTTTGATTTCGCGTTTGCCGGGGGCATACTGGCGATCATTTTGCTGCTTGCCGCACTGCTTTGCCTGTACCTGAGGTTTTTTTACGCAAGGTACCTGAAAGGTCTGAAAGAGATAATCCTGTTGTGTACCGTTATAATATTGACGCTTGTTGCCGCGTGGCTCATAAATCCGCTTAGGACGTTACTGATACCCATATTTATAGCGCCCATGCTTATTTCAATATTGCTTGACCTGCGCCTTGGAATCATGGTGAACTTTCTGCTTGCAATGGCTATATCGCTTATCACGAAAGGAGATACCATCTTCATATATACTGCCGTGATCGGCGGCACGATTTCGGCGTACATGGTCAACGGGGCTTCCCAAAGAAGCAGGCTATCGGCCTCAGGCCTGGCGGTTGCGTTTTTGAACGCGCTGATTGCCACTTCCATCGCATTAATAAGCAAAAGCAGCCTGGCCACTTTAGGCAGCAATGCGGCCCAGGCGGCGCTTAACGGGATACTCTCTACCATCTTTACCATCGGCGCGCTTCCTTTCTTTGAGAGTACGTTTAATATTATCACTCCGTTGAAGCTGCTTGAGCTTGCCAACCCGAACCAACCGCTGATGAAGAGGCTTCTGATGGAAGCGCCGGGCACATACCATCACAGCCTGATGGTCGGCAATCTCGCAGAGGTTGCTATTGAATCAATTAACGGCAATGCTTTGCTTGCGAGGGTCGGAGCATATTATCATGATGTCGGGAAACTGAAGAGGCCTAACTTTTTCAAGGAAAACCAGCTGTCTGACAATCCCCATGACAAGATGACGCCCAATTTAAGCTCGCTGGTTATTACATCACATACAAGCGACGGTGTCGAACTGGCTGAAAAATATAAAATTCCGCTGGCCGTGAGAAATATTATCAGCCAGCATCATGGAACGTCACTTGTTGCATATTTTTATTACAAGGCTAAAAAAGCTGATAAAAACGATTCTGTCAGGATTGAGGATTTCAGGTACCCGGGACCCAGACCGACTACAAGGGAAGCCGCCGTTGTAATGCTGGCCGACTCCGTTGAGGCTGCCGTACGTTCAATGGTAGATAAAACGGAAGGAAAAATGGAAGGATTAATCAGGAATATAATAAAAGACAGGCTTGATGACGGGCAACTGGATCTTTGCGACCTGACGCTGAAAGACCTGGATTTGATTGCCAAGGCATTTATAAGGGTTTTCGGGGGATACTTCCACGAACGTGAGGAGTACCCGGAAGTAAAGGCAAGGCAAATCCAACGGCAATTAACGGAAGGATCCGGTGAACCTGTTGCAGAGCCGATTGCGGTTGAACTCCCGGAACCAGGTGAACCGCTGGCAGAAATCACGGGGGAAGAGAGGAGTGCTGGTTATAAAAAGGCTCAAATCAGATAACGCGAATGAAACCTTGGTATTTATAGAGAATGAGCAGGCGTCTGTAGATATTGATGCAGGCCTTCTTGAGCTTCTCAGGAAAACGGCGGCTGCCTGCCTGGAGGAGGAAGGCGTCGGCACCAGCTGTGAAATAAACATATTACTGACGGATGACAATACAATAAGGCAGTTTAAC
>JBLNDI010000127.1:0-5153 GCA_050261495.1 Bacillota bacterium | reverse complement strand
AATTATGATGAGAAATCATTGGAAAGAGTCTATATACATGGCGATGGAGCATCGTGGATAAAGGCAGGACAGGGATACTTGCCCAGGTCTATACATGTACTGGATCAATACCATCAAAACAGGGCGCTTATGGAGGCGACGGGGACACAACCTGATTTTCGAAAGGCTCTGAGGGTGGCAGTCAAAGAAGCAGACAGGGAAAGTTTTTGCAAACTGGTTAGAGAAATGATCAAAGGGGCAAAGACAGAAAGAGAAAGGGAACGGATTAATAATTTCAGGAAATACATACTTAACAACTGGGAAGGGATAGAAATAAAGAAGCATGAAAACTGTGGAGGGAGTTGTGCGGAGGGGCATGTCAGCCATGTGCTGTCGTCAAGATTAAGCAGCCGTCCTATGGGTTGGAGCAAAGAAGGATTATCCTTCATGTCAAGGCTTAGGGTATACTGGGTAAATGGAGGCCGTGTTAGGCCGCAACATCTACGGAAGGAAGAAGAACTTGAGCATTATTTAAAGAAGGCAATAAAACGGGTAAAGAAGACATTTTCAGGATTCAATCCTGACGATATAGGGAATATATTTGCATTAAAAATGGGGAAAGTAACACCGGTATTCAGGGTTCTTCGTGGAATTCAAAATGCTGGATTAGTTTAATTTCAGGGTTTAACCGAGGAAGATTTGGTTTGAAAAATCCTACAACAAGTTGACACTATCCTAATATATTCGCATACTTGAAAATTCTCCTATACTGAAATATAATAGGTGTAACGAACGCTTATTCGAGGTGCGGGATGAAGCAATCCATGAACAATCGGGTTGAAGATGCACAGAGAAACCTTGCGGAATCATTTCAATCATTCTTTGAAAAAGAGGAACTGTTTGCCAAAGTCATTGAGTGTTTCCCCTATCCGATCGAGGTTTATGCCCCGGACGGAACATCGGTGATGGTGAATAAGGCGATGCTGGAGGAGTATCATGCTGTCACCCCGGATATGGTTGTAGGCAAGTACAATATATTCAAAGATCCTTACATTATCACCTATGGTCATCTCCCCGCGATAAAGCGGGCATTTCAGGGCGAAACAGTATTTTTCCATGATGTCAGGGTACCCCTGGAGGAAATTGTGGAGCGTTACGGCATACGGGATTTGGATGTAGAAGCCGTTTATCAGGACATTACGCTTTTCCCCATTTTGGACGATAAAAAACGGGTGATATACGTGGTGGCATTTTTGATTAACAGAAGGGTTTACCGCGGTAAGGACGGAATCGCCAAGGCCAAGGAATACATAGAGAGCAACTGGCTGGAGCCTTTTGACGCCGATGCAACGGCGAAAGCGGCGTGCCTCAGCAAAGCCCATTTTACCAAGCTGTTCAAGAAGCATACCGGCGTAACACCACATGAGTATTATATTAATTATAAGATCAGTAAATTGAAGGAGAAGTTGCTGGATAAAAACCTGTCGGTCGCCCAGGCTTTTGCCGCCTGCAATATGGATTATAACGGACACTCCGCCAGGGTTTTTAAAAATAAAACCGGTGTTTCCCCTACCGCTTATCGTAAAATATCAGGTTAAAAAGCGGGGGTTTTCCCATGAAAGATCAGATTGGAGAAGCGCAAAAGAGTATAGCCAAAGCATTCCAGTCACTTTTTAAGGAACAGGAATTGCTTGCCAAGGTAATCGAGTTTTTTCCCTACCCGATCCAAATTTTCTCCCTTGATGGGACAGCGAGGCTGATAAACAAAGCGGCGCTGGATATGATAGGCATAAGAAGCGTGGAATCCCATGTGGGCAAATACAATGTTTTTGAGGATCCCATCGTGCGCGATCTTGGCGTCATGGACAAGGTCAGGCAGGTATTGGCGGGCAAAATCGTGCATCTTACCGATTTTAATGCGCCATACCAGGACATGATCCGCTATTTTAACGTGGAAGACAGGGATATACAAACCATAAGCTCGGACATTACATGTTTTCCGTTGGTAAACGATGATGGTTCGATAGAATACTTTGCTGCCGTTTTTATAATTAAAAGAATATACCGGGGCAAGGAAGAAATCAACTGGGGCAAGCAATACATAGAAACCCATTGGCAGGAGCCTTTTGACCTGGGCAAAACGGCAAAGGCGGCATGCCTCAGCAAAGCCCATTTTACCAAGCTGTTCAAGAAACATACCGGCATAACGCCCCACGAGTATTATATTAATTATAAAATCGGCAAACTGAAGGAGAAGCTCCTGGATACCAGCCTTTCCATCGCCCAGGCTTTTGCTGCCTGCAATATGGATTATAACGGCCACTCAGCGAGATTATTCAGGGAGAGGGCAGGCGTTTCCCCGTCCGCATATCGAAAAATGTCAGTGTAAAACAATATATTCAAAATAACATTTTTCATACTAATTATAAGCATATTCAGCCTATCCTCACGGTCAGCCCCATTTATAAAATATTGGTAGAAGTTATAAAAAACCGGCAGTTTGTGCGGAAAGGGGAATTCTGATGAGTGATAAAACAAAGGAACAGCTTCTTGAGGAACTGTTGGCAGTGCAGAAAATGTTGGAGGAAAGAACAGAGACTCAAGGTCAGATGATAAGGAAATTCCAGCTGCTTATCGCAAATGAAGGGTTGTTTTCCCAGATCATCGACTTTTTCCCTTATCCAACCGCGATATTTACACCGCAGCACATGCTGTTCATGACAAACAAGGCTTTTAAGACGGAAGCAAAAACGCGGTCCATGAACATGGGGAAAAAAGCCGTCCGCATTCTTCAACACAAGATCAGCGATATGCGACTGGCTACCGCCATCAAGCGGGTATTTGCCGGCGATACATTTTTCCTGGAGGACTTGAAGGATCCGTTTTCCATGTTTTTGGGAATTGCAGCGCAAAGTGCGCCGCAGCCCGACCGTTTCAACAAGGCTATTATTTTTCCCGTTCCAGCCGTTGATGACAAGATTGCTTACGGCGTCATTGTATTTATGCCATAAGCCGACGCTGCGGTTTGAGTTTTTGGATGCGTATGCCATCGCCATCCTTAAAGAGGATATTCAGCAGCGAAGAATTTTAAAGCGTAAAGCAAAGCGGAATACGCGGTGCGCTGAGTTCTACGGCCGGAAAAACCGGACAGCAGGGACCTTGAAAGACAGAAAACTGTATTATGGTATTAAAAATATAGGGGGAGATATATATGGCTTTTTGTATTAATTGCGGAAACCGGATGCAGGACGGGGTAAAATTTTGCTCTGCATGCGGCAGCCCGGTCCAGCCGGCCGGCGGACAGCCTGTTCGGATGAAGCGGGCGGACGAGGTGGAATTTAAAATTTACGGTGAGGATCTGCAATTCGTAGAAATAATGCTTGACCCCGGTGAGACTATCGTTGCCGAAGCAGGCGCCATGATGTATATGGACAGCGCCATCCGGATGGACACGATCTTCGGGGACGGCTCCAGTCGTGACGAGGGCAAAGGGCTGATGGGCAAGCTGGTTTCGGCCGGCAAGCGGATGATCACCGGCGAAAGCCTGTTCATGACCACCTTTACCAACGTCGGGCATGAAAAGAGATGCGTATCCTTTGCCGCTCCTTATCCCGGACGCGTGGTTCCCCTCGACCTGAGCGAAGTGGGCGGGATGCTTATCTGCCAGAAAGACTCCTTTTTATGCGCAGCAAAGGGAATATCCATCGGCATTATGTTTCAAAAGAAGATCGGCGTAGGCCTGTTCGGCGGTGAAGGCTTCATCATGCAAAAGCTGGAAGGTGACGGCCTGGTCTTCATACACGCCGGCGGAACCATCATCAAGAAAGAGCTGGCGCCCGGTGAGACGTTGAAGCTGGATACCGGCTGCCTGGTGGCGCTGACAAAGACGGTGAATTATGACATTCAGTTTGCCGGTGACGTCAAGACCGCGCTGTTCGGCGGAGAAGGCTTGGTACTGGCCACCCTTACGGGACCGGGAACAGTTTGGCTGCAATCATTGCCTTTCTCCCGCATGGCTGACCGTATCATTTCCGCAGGCAGAAAGGGAGGCAGAGGGAAAGAAGAAGCAAGCCTATTGGGGAACGTAGGCATAGGAACCTTCTTCGGCGACCGCTGACAGGCAAACGTGGGGGTTGTTCATATGAAATTTTTCTCTTTTCTTATCATTGCAGCGATAATAGTCAGCCTTGCCGGCTGTAAGGCGCCAGCGGCCGGTAAAGCAGAGGAGGGAGAGCCGGGGCTTCAGGACCCCGGTTCCGGCAGAGTAGTGGAGAAAGAACCGGGGCTTCTTCAGAACCCCGATTCCGGTGGGCAGAAAAAAGCTGAAAGCAGCCCGTCGACTACCGCGAAATGCGAGAAGCCGGAAATGCCCGAGGAAGGTCCGGAGTATCCCGGTGCGGCAGGCGACGGGGGGAAAGATGAATCCGCGCCAACAGGGCAGAATGGAGGAAATAAGGGAGATTACTTTGATTTTCTTCGGAAGGAGCTAGAGAATAAATATAAATACATTGAAAACGATCCCAATGGGTTGTCCGGGTACGATATAAATGGCGACGGCAGAGCTGACGCGTATATTGACGAAAACGGCAAACTCAGATTTCATAAAGGCTTCGATGATCTGATCGATGATAGCATTGATCTCTCGGATGTGGAATGGGGACAGGGATGAAAGGAGAAATGCAGGTATGTTTACTTGCGCCGCTAAATGAAGAGTGACGATCTCTACGAAAATAAGATTTGTTTTTCCAGATAATATGCGAAAACCCTTGCAACGCAAGGGTTTTTTCTATATATTATGGCGTGCCTGAAGGGATTCGAACCCCCGGCCAACGGATTAGAAGTCCGTTGCTCTATCCAGCTGAGCTACAGGCACATATTGATTCCGGTTATCCGGCGCTAAAGACAATTGGAGCGGGTGATGGGAATCGAACCCACGCAATCAGCTTGGAAGGCTGATGTTCTACCATTGAACTACACCCGCAAAGTTGTTCATGACTGCCGACTTTCATATTATACAGTCGGCAATCGTGTTTGTCAATGCCGGGATATGCAGTTGATAGTGTCAACTTGTTGTAGGATTTTTCAAACCAAATCTTCCTCGGTTAACCCTAAAATTAAACTAATCCAGCATTTTGGATTCCACGAAGAACCCTGAATACCGGTGTTACTTTCCC
>JBLNDI010000126.1:0-31780 GCA_050261495.1 Bacillota bacterium | reverse complement strand
GAAGCTGTCCAGCAGCCTGCGGGAGTACAACAGCCTGCTGCAACCCAGCAGCCTGCCGCAGCCCCGAAGCCCGCAGCAGAACAGCCTGCATATATTCAGCCGGCTCCTCCGCAGGCAACGCCGGGGTTTGCTCAACCCGCACAGTCCCCGGGAGCCGCACCGAGTCCTGAAAAAACAACACCCCTGAGCGTATGGGCATATTTAGGAATAATGATTGTCACATGCATACCGATCCTTGGCTTTATAATGATTCTTGTCTGGAGCTTCGGCAGTTCATTCAACCGGAACACGAAGAACTTTGCCAGGGCGATTCTCATATTGTGGATAGTCGGCTTTATACTTACGATAGTAACGATTATTACATATTGGAGCCTGTTAAGCGGCTTAATGAATGAATTTAATACATTTACGACGGGTTTTCCGGCATAACGGTCTTTTTAATGAGGCTTGAATAGCGCCATGTTTACAAGCTGTAAGCCTCATCGCCGTGAAAGACACCTTAATTTGCTTCATACCCGAGTGTTAGTTAAAAGGGGCGGGATTGTTTAAATAATCCGGCCTTTTTTGTTTTCTGCCGTTATGCAATCGGGTTTAAGTTGTGTTATACTGGAATCCGGTTAACAATTTAAAGGGTACGGTAACGATGATAACGGAAAAAAGCAAAAAGGAATTCCTGGAACTTAGAAAAAAACTTTTGGAGGTGGAATACGGCAAGCTTAACCCGCCGCAGCAGCAGGCCGTTTTTCACATTAACGGGCCGCTTCTCGTGCTGGCGGGCGCAGGTTCCGGCAAAACGTCCGTCCTGGTAAACAGGATTGCCTACATGATAGAATACGGCAATGCGTATCATAGCGAATATGTGCCCGGGCATGCGACGGAAGAAGATTTGGAACTGATGCGCCAGGCGCTTCGCAAAGCGGAGAATGGCAGCAAGTTTGCGGGCCGGATTGAAGAACTGCTGAAAGAACGGCCGGTCCATCCCGCCTCCGTGTTGGCGATTACTTTCACCAACAAGGCGGCGAGGGAAATGAAGCAAAGGTTGGAAAACATTCTGGGCGAAGAGGTTGATGACATATGGGTCGGCACTTTTCACGCCGCCTGCGTAAGAATCCTCAGGCGGCATATAGACAGGATCGGGTACAACAGGAATTTCGTCATTTTTGATACATCCGACCAGCAGGCGCTGGTCAAGGACTGCATTAAGGAATTAAACTTCAACGAGAAAAATTTCCCGGTGCGAGAGGTGCTTTCAAAAATCGGGAAAGCCAAGGACGAATTGAAGGAACCGCCGGAATACATTGAAGATGCGGGATCGGATTTCAGGCTGGGCAAGATAGCGCGTATTTACGAGCTATACCAGGACAAGCTCAAGAAAAACAACGCGCTGGATTTCGACGACATCATCATGCTTACTATCAAGCTTTTCCTCGATCATCCGGATGTCCTGGAGTACTACCGGCTAAAATTCAAATATATACTGGTTGATGAATACCAGGACACAAACAGGGCGCAGTACACGCTGGTAAGCCTTATTGCCGGGCATTACAGGAACCTTTGCGTGGTGGGGGACGACGACCAGTCCATTTACGCATGGCGCGGCGCCGATATACGCAATATACTGGATTTCGAGAAAGAATTTGAGGATGCAAAAGTAATAAAGCTCGAACAGAATTACCGCTCCACAAAAACAATACTTCAAGCCGCAAATAGCGTGATAAAAAATAATACAGGCAGGAAAGGCAAAAATCTCTGGACGGAAAATCCCCACGGGGACGGCATCAGGTATTTTGAGGCGAACAGTGAGCAGGAGGAAGCTAATTTCATCGTTCGGGAGATCGAACGTCTTATCGGGTGTGAAAAAAGAAAATACAAGGATTTTGCGCTGCTGTACAGGATAAACGCCCAGTCCCGCGCGCTGGAAGAAGCTTTTATGAAATCCGGGATACCTTACAGGATTTTCGGTGGCTTACGGTTTTATGACAGGAAGGAAATCAAGGATGTTATCGCGTATCTTCGCCTGATACAAAATCCTTCCGACGACGTGGCGCTGAAAAGGATTATCAATGTGCCGAAAAGAGGGATCGGCAATACGACGGTTGAGACGGCTGAAAATCTATCAATTGAAAGGAATTGCAGCATATTTTCAATTCTTGAATTGTCGTCGGGAATTCCCGAATTGAAGAGAGCTTCGGCCAGGATCAGGGATTTTACGGCGATGATTTCCGATTTTAGGGAATTATCCGAAAGCATAAGCGTTCACGAATTAATCGACGTTGTTATCGACAAGTCCGGCATGCTTTCGGAACTGGAAGCGGAGAATACGGACGAAGCCCGGACCAGGATTGAGAATATCCGGGAATTGATTTCGGGCGCAATTGAATTTGAAGCCTTGAGCGAGGATAGAAGCCTCGCTGCTTACCTTGCAAACGTATCTCTTGTTTCGGACATCGACAGCATGGAAGAAGAGAAGGACTACGTTGCGCTGATGACGCTGCATAGCGCGAAAGGCCTGGAATTCCCGGTAGTTTTCATCCCGGGTTTTGAGGACGGCATATTTCCGGGTCTGCGTTCCATTGAGAGCGAAGAAGAGCTTGAGGAGGAGCGCCGGCTTTGTTATGTCGGAATTACACGGGCAGAGGAAAAGCTTTACCTGACGAGTACTTATTGCAGGACACTCTTTGGAAGCACCACGTACAATATGCGTTCCAGGTTTTTCAAAGAAATTCCCGGGGAGTTGATACTGGAAGAAGGGAAGCGCAACCGGATTGCCGGTATCAACGGCGGCTACAATAACGGCTTCCTCAACAGGACTGCCGCAAGCGCCGTTTCCTCCGGCGGCTCTTACACCGATTTCAAGGCGGGAGACCGTGTTGTACACAAAAAATTCGGCGTGGGAGTAATTTCGGCAGTAGTCGTGGATAAAGGAGACCAGATACTTGAGATACAGTTTAAGAATGCAGGTATGAAGAGACTGATGGCAGCATTCGCAAACCTGGTGAAATTGTGATTGTTCTTTTGACCGGTATATTCCACGCTCAAAACGCGGATAATAGCTTTGAGGCATTTTGCGGCAATCGAGGCATATCGCGGCATACCGCGACATGCCTCGGTATTATGGCATATCGAGGTTTTATTACCGGAGGTAATTATGGATGCTTACGATTATGATGAGGATGTGCTTGCCATAATAGCGCGGTCCTGCAGCTTTCCGGGCTTCAGGAAATCCGGAAGCCTGAAAAATCCCGCAGCCGAAATATCCTGCGCAAATTGCGGTAACTGGAACGGCATAGGCTGTTCTTTAGGCCGTCTTGAAAGCATTGCGTCGGAAATGGGCCTGGAATAATATCTCACAGGAGATTTGCGGCTGGGTTCAAGGCTGTCTTTAAAGGAGGTTCAGCAGGTCGAGAGGGTGCGAAATTAATGTCTTTGCGCCGTTTTCAACCAATTCTTCGGCTGTACGGAAACCCCACAGCACGCCTACGGCATACATGCCGGCAGCGGCAGCAGTTTTCATGTCGACGTCCGTATCACCTACATAGATGCATTCATCCGGCTTTACTCCCAGTATCCTGGTTATTTCAAGCGCACCTGCCGGATCAGGTTTTCTGGGCACACCCTGGCGTTCGCCGAATACAGGATAGAAATTCCACGACGGCAGGAACTTTTTTATTACCAACTTTGTAATGTTATCGGTCTTATTGGACAGGACCGATAATTTTATCCCCCTGCCGGCAAGGGCGTCAAGCATGTCGGTAATACCAGGATACGGCTTTGTTTTGACATCCCATCTTTTTGAATATGTTTCACTCATTGCCGCCAGGGCGTATTCAACGCTCTCCTCATCCCGTTTATCCTCCGGCAATGCCCTCATTACCAGGTTTCTTCTTCCGTCCCCTACAAAGTATTTATATTCCTCCATGCTGTGTGTCGGGCAGCCCATTTTTTCAAGCACATAATTCATCGAATCGCCTAAATCCTCTATTGTATCCAGCAGTGTTCCGTCGAGGTCAAATATTGCAGCTTTGTATTTCATTGCTTTCTCCTTCCGTTGTTACATTGTTCTCCTTCCGCAGCCGGTTCCGCCGGGATATGGAGGGAAAACACATTATTGAAATTATACATTTACCACGGCTTATATTCAAGCCGGACGACAGCATGTTTGCTGCAACCCGCACCACGGATGGCACAGGTGAATCGGCAATACGGCAATATCATATTAAACCGTACGAAAAAATTATTATAATCGGGTGATTTATTGCAATAAATTGTACGATTTGATAGTATGGATTGCGGGGGTGGTATCGTGGATTCCACGGAGTACAGGGAAGGAGTTGTTGTGACGGCGACGGAGCTCAAGCAGAATTTCGGAAAATACCTGGATTATGTCGGGCAGCTGAATGACGTGGTTATTACGAAAAACGGCAGGAAAATTGCCAGGCTGACGCCGTACGTGACAGATATCGAACAATATTTTATAGTGAGGGAAAATGCCCTCGACTACCAGTATGGCGGTAAGAAAGTCTCCTACGAAGAGTTTATGGAGATTTACGAAAAAAGTACGCTGAGGATGGAATACATCAACGGAGAGATTTATTTACTGGCGTCTCCGAGCATGACACACCAGGAGATACTGGGACGGCTGCATCTTATCTTTAACGATTATTTCAAGGGTAAAAAATGCAAGGTGTTCCTGGCGCCTTTTGATGTACACTTCAGGAAGAAAGGTTTCAAGGAGCCTGACGTGATGCAGCCCGATATTTCGGTAGCCTGCGATCTTAAAAAAGGCAATGTTTCGGAAAAAGGAAGGTACATGGGTACGCCGGCGCTGGTAGTCGAAATCTTGTCAGACAGCACCCGAAAAAAAGACATGATTGACAAGCTGAACACTTACATGCTGTCCGGGGTGAAGGAGTTCTGGATTATTGATCCCAGGCAGGAGTCTATCCAGGTTTATGATTTCAATAATTATGACATCGACACATATAAATTTTATGAAAAAGGGCAAACTGCCTTGTCGCTTGCATTTGAGGGACTGTCGGTGGATGCGGGAGCCTTGTTCGATGATTTGATAGCGGCAGAATGACAACCGGCGGGATTTTTATAAAAATTATTGACAAAACGGTTATCCTTTCATATAATTTATTCAATTCATTTATTTAGCACTTTATCATAGTAAAGTGATAAACAAACAAAGTTACCGGGAGAGGTGCGGGAATTGTCAAAGTGGAAAATCTACACACCGGACGGGGTTCAGGATATCCTGCAGGATGATTGTCATATAAAAAGAAACATTGAACACAAGCTGAGAGTGCTGTTCAGAAGCTGTGGTTTTTGTGAGATAGAGACGCCTACGATTGAATTTTATGATGTGTTTGCATCTGAAGATGTGATGCCGCAGGAAAACATGTTCAAGTTTTTCGACCAGCAGGGAAGGATACTTGTCCTGAGGCCGGATATCACAGTTCCGGTTGCCAGGATCAGTGCCACTAAATTCAGGGATGCCGGGTATCCCCTGCGCTTTTCGTATATAGGCAACGTTTTCCGATACAATGAATATGGCGGCGGAAAACAAAACGAATTCACGCAGGCCGGAGTGGAAGTTCTGGGAGTGAACACGCCGGAATCCGACGCGGAGGTCATATCCATAGCAATCCAGGCGCTCAAGGAAACCGGCCTTGAGAATTTCCAGATAGATATCGGGCAGGTGGAGTTTTTCAACGGGCTTATGGAAGAGGCCGGGCTGTCCGAAGAAGATGTTTCCCGGGTCCGGATGCTTATCGACCGGAAAGATTATGTGGGACTCGAGGAATTTTTAAACAGGAGCATGATCGATGAAAATCTTAAAGAGCTGATATCAGGACTGCCGGGATATTTCGGCTCCGTTGACGTTATCGAAAAGGTAAAAGCGTTCAAGCTGAATAAGAGGTCCGCCGACGCGCTTGAGAACATACGCCAGGTGCTGGAGATTCTGCAGGATTTCGGGCATGAAAAGTATGTATCCGTTGATCTTGGAATGCTGAGGGGACCGGCCTATGATACCGGCATCATCTTCAGGGGCTTTACATACGGGGCAGGCTTTCCCATATTGATCGGAGGCAGGTACGACAAGCTTGTGGGCGAGTTCGGCAAAGAATGTCCCGCCACCGGTTTTTCCCTCGGAATCAACATGATCATAATGGCGCTGCAAAGACAGAAGATTGAAACGGAAAAGCCCTCAACGGATTGTCTGGTATGTTATGAGGGCGCAGGCAGGAAAACGGCGTTTGAATTGTGCGCCGAATTAAGGAGGCAGGGGCTTTCGGTGGAGCTTGACATCGCAAATAAAACGGCGGCGGAGGCCGAAAGCTACGCGCGCTCAAGGAATATCGGCGGTGTAATAAGAATTGTGGACGCAGACAATGTGGAAATAAGGTATATACAGTCCGGTGAAGTAGCCATGGTTAAGATAAGCGAACTGCTAAAGAGGTGATAATCGTTGCGGTATCTTACGATAGCGTTGTCAAAAGGCAGGCTGGCCGATATGTCGGTCGAAATGCTGGAGAAGATCGGGATAGACTGTTCGGAATACAGGAATGAATCACGCAAGCTGATATTTACCGACGAGAAGAACAAGATCAGGTTTTTCCTTGTGAAACCGGCGGATGTTCCGACATACGTGGAATACGGCGCAGCCGACATCGGCGTGGCAGGAAAGGATACCATACTTGAAGAGGGCAGGCACCTGCACGAGGTGCTCAACCTTGGGTTCGCGTCCTGCCGCATGGTTCTGGCCGGCCCGGCGGAACTGGCGGGCAAGCTTGACAGCCTGACAAACAAGAGGGTCGCTACCAAGTACCCGCGCATAGCAAGGGAATATTTTGAGCACAAGAGGCGTGAATCCATCGAGGTGATAAAACTGAACGGTTCAGTCGAGTTGGCTCCGCTGGTCGGACTGGCGGAAGTCATAGTCGACCTGGTGGAAACAGGAAGGACATTAAAGGAAAACGGGCTGGTCATACTGGATACAATAGCTGAAATCAGCGCCAGGATGGTTGTCAACAGGGTCAGCATGAAAATGGAGAGCGAAAGGATCAACGCCATTATAGAAGGCCTGAAAAAGCTGTTGTAGAGCCGGCAAAGCTGTTGCAGCGCAGGTAAAGCCGTTGCGGCGCCGGTACGTGTAAACGAATTCATTTAATTAAGAAGGTGGAGCAATGCTTAAAATAATTGATATGCGAAACGGCGGCAAATCCGGATTGCTTGAAAAGCTGGCCGCGCGCGGAAGGATCGGAAGCGAGGAAATTGTCCGCGCGGTGGAGGATATCGTCGAGAACGTCAGGAAACGCGGTGACGAGGCAGTCCTCGAGTATACGGAAAAATTCGATCGAGTTAAACTGGACAGTACATCGATGAAAGTATCACGGCAGGAACTGGAGGACGCTTATGGCGAAGTTGACCCTGAAATGGTCGATGTTATCAGAAAATCCAAGGCCAACATAATCGCGTTTCACGAGAAGCAAAAGGAAAACTCCTGGTTTGCAGCGGGTGAGGACGGCATATTGCTCGGACAAATGACAAGACCGATTGAAACCGTCGGTATTTACGTTCCTGGAGGTTCGGCGGCCTTGACGTCTTCGGTATTGATGAATGCGCTGCCGGCAAAAGTTGCCGGTGTGGAGAAAATTATCATGACTACTCCTCCGGGCGGTAATGGCAAAATAGATCCTGCCATGCTGGTGGCGGCACAAGAAGCCGGCGTATCGGAAATATACAAAATCGGAGGGGCGCATGCTATAGCGGCAATGGCGTACGGTACAAGGACCGTCCCGCCGGTTGATAAAATAGCAGGTCCGGGAAACATCTACGTTTCCACGGCAAAAAGGCTTGTTTACGGCATCTGTGACATAGATATGTTCGCAGGCCCCAGTGAAATAACAGTTGTCGCCGATGATACGGCAAATCCCGCGTACGTGGCCGCCGATCTGCTTTCGCAGGCCGAGCATGACCCGCTGTCGGCTTCAATTCTCGTAACACCTTCAGTAAAGCTTGCCGAGGCCGTGGCAGTTGAGATTGAAAAGCAGTACGGAAGGCTTTCCAGGAAGAATGTGCTGGACAAGTCCCTCGGCGATTACGGCGCCGCCGTTATCGTAAATGACATTGAAGAGGCGATAAATGTCGTCAACCGCATTGCGCCGGAGCACCTTGAGCTTTGCATTGAAGATGCGTTTAACCGGCTGCCGTATGTTAAAAATGCCGGCGCGGTATTTCTTGGCCATTGGACGCCGGAGCCTGTCGGCGACTATTACGCCGGCCCCAGCCATGTGCTGCCGACCGGCGGGACCGCACGTTTCTTCTCGCCGCTGAATGTCGGCGATTTCATGAAAAAAACAAGCGTGATTTCATTCACCAGGCAGGCATTTTTCAAGGCAGGAAAAGATGTTATCCGATTCGCGGAATATGAAAAGCTGGACGGACACGCAAACGCCGTAAGGGTACGTTTAAACGGGGAGTGATAAAGCCTATGAGCAAATACTGGAGCGTCCTGGCGCGGAGCTTGAAACCCTATGTGCCGGGAGAGCAGCCGAGGGACAGGAGATATATAAAACTTAATACCAATGAAAACCCGTACGGGCCGTCACCTCTTGTGCTTGATGCCATCAGGGCGGCGGTTGACGACAGCCTGAGGCTTTACCCGGATCCCGGCTGCAGCGAATTGATTGAAGCCGCGGCGGAACGCTATGGAGTTAAAAAAGACCAAGTCTTTGCGGGAAACGGCTCCGATGAGGTGCTGGCATTCGCATTCATGGCATTCTTTGATCCCGGGAAAGCGATCGTGTTTCCGAATATTACATATTCCTTTTACCCCGTTTACGCGTCGCTATTCCGCCTGGATTACGTTACCGCCCCGCTCGATGATGATTTCGGCATACAAACCGCACAGCTCGTGAAAAGCCCGGGAGGCGTTGTCATCGCAAATCCGAACGCCCCGACGGGCAAGGCCCTGCCGCTGCCGGAAATCCGCAGGATTATCGAAGGCAACCCGGATACCGTGGTGATTATAGATGAAGCATATATAGACTTCGGCGGGGAATCCGCAGTCGGGCTGATATCTGAATACCCGAACCTTTTGGTTGTCCGCACGCTTTCAAAATCCCACGCGCTGGCCGGAATGCGGATTGGCTTTGCGTTTGGAGACAATGAGCTTATCAGGGCGCTGGAAAGCGTTAAAAGCTCATTTAATTCGTATACGCTCGACAGGCTTGCCATTGCCGCCGGTACGGCAGCTTTAAAAGATGACGGGTATTACCGGGAGACTATTGCAAAAGTCGTCGCAACAAGGGAGCGTTTCACCAGGGAGCTCAGAAGCAGGAAGTTTCTCATTACGGATTCCAAGGCAAACTTTGTTTTTGCAAGCCATCCGGATGTTTATGCCGGGGATATTTTCAGCGAGCTTAGAAAAAGGGGAATCCTGGTCCGGTATTTCAAGCTGCCGCGGATTGACAACCACCTTCGCATAAGCATCGGCGCCGATGAAGACATGGACGCGGTGATTGCAGCCCTGGACGATATTATCGGGAGCCGCTAAAAATGTAAGGGCTGCACTGCTTGATGGCAGCCCTGTTGGAGCCGGGCAAGTCCGAATCAGGCAAATTATCGGTTTGGCTCTGTTGGTTTGTTTTGGGGTTTGGCTTTAGTATAATTGATTTGCTTAATGTAAATTTTTATTTTAGTTTTATAAACAGGGAGGCGTATTATGTCCAGGATATCCGAAATCAAGAGAAAAACGGCGGAAACCAACATCACGGTTAAACTGTGCGTTGACGGCAGCGGCAAATCCGACGTCGATACCGGCATAG
Organism: Bacillota bacterium; assembly: GCA_050261495.1. Lineage (GTDB taxonomy): Bacteria > Bacillota > Clostridia > Acetivibrionales > DTU013 > JBMNKL01. Next base: position 21,944 of record JBLNDI010000126.1, on the reverse strand, counting down.
GTTTTTTTGACCATATGCTGACGCTGTTTTCAAAACACGGTCTTTTTGACCTTGAATTAAAGGCGCGCGGGGACTTGCAGGTGGATTGCCATCACACGGTAGAGGATACCGGCATAGTCCTGGGGCAGGCTTTGAAGGAAGCCCTCGGCGGCAAGGAAGGCATCAGGAGGTACGGAACGTCGGTAGTACCGATGGACGAAGCGCTGGCCTCGGTGTCTGTCGACATTGGTGGGCGCCCATATCTGGTCTTTAACGTCAATTATTCATATGAAAGCGCAGGCGGCATGGATGCCGGGCTGGTGAAGGAATTCTTCAGGGCATTGGCGGTAAACGCGGGGATGAACATACACATTAACGTGCACTACGGCAGCAACAACCATCATATTATTGAGGCGGTCTTTAAAGCCTTTGCCAGGGCGCTTGACGATGCGACCGGCGTTGATCCCCGAATAAGCGGCGTAATGTCCACAAAGGGAATATTGGAGTAAACAAACAGGAGTAAACAAACTGGAGTGAATTAAATGGTCATCTATCCTGCAATTGACATAAAGGACGGCAAGTGCGTCAGGCTGCTGCAAGGAAAATTCGAAGATGTAACGGTTTTTTCCGACAACCCGGCCGACATGGCGCTGAAATTTGTGCAATCGGGCGCCGAATACCTGCATGTGGTTGACCTTGACGGGGCAAAAACAGGAGGACCCAAAAACATACCCGTTATCAGCGCTATAGCTGACAGGGCGGGGATACCTTTGCAGGCGGGCGGGGGAATCCGCACGATTGAGACGATGGAATTAATCCTTGGAAAAGGTGTAAAAAGGGTCATCCTAGGGACTTCCGCGGTAAACGACCAGGCTCTGGTCAGGGAAGCGGTACTGCGTTTCGGCGATAATCTTGTCGTGGCAGTGGACGCCAGGGACGGCATGGTGGCTGTTGAGGGCTGGGCAAGGACCAGCAGGTTTACGGCGGTGGATTTTGCAAAAAAGATGGAGGAGATTGGCGTAAAGGTAATCATATATACCGATATCTCCCGGGATGGCATGCTCAAGGGGCCGAATCTCAAGGCAATTGAGGAAATGGTCAATGCCGTGGGAATGGAAGTGATTGCTTCCGGCGGGGTTTCGAGCGTCCGGGATGTTAAAAACCTGAAAGAGGCAGGCGCGGCAGGCGCAATTATAGGTAAAGCCCTGTATACCGGCGATATTGTCCTTGAGGAAGCAATTGCAGCTGCAAAATAATATTAATAATGAGAAATAGTAAAGTCGCATATAATCAAAAATCTTAAATTAACGAGGTGCATACATGAGCGGTACGAAACGTATAATTCCATGCCTGGACGTCCGTGACGGCAGGCTTGTCAAAGGCGTTAATTTTGTAAACATCAGGGATGTGGGAGACCCGGCCGAGGCGGCTTCACTTTATGACAAAGCCGGCGCCGACGAACTTGTCTTTCTCGACATAACCGCCACTTCCGACGACAGGAAAATCATGATTGATGTTGTGCGGCGTGTCGCCGAGAGGGTGTTCATACCTTTTACCGTGGGCGGCGGCATAAGGACTGTTGACGATTTCAGCGAAATACTCAAAGCCGGCGCGGACAAGGTTTCCGTAAACTCCGCGGCGGTAAAAACGCCCCGTTTGATCTCGGAAGCGGCGCACCTTTTCGGGAGCCAATGCGTTGTAGTGGCGATCGACGCAAAAAAGAGGCCGGACGAAGACGGCTGGGACGTTTATGTCAGCGGGGGCAAGGTAAACACCGGGAAGGACGCGGTTGAGTGGGCGATGGAAGCCGAGAGGCTCGGTGCGGGCGAGATACTCCTGACGAGCATGGACCGCGACGGAACAAAGGACGGTTATGACATAGAGCTTACCAGGCTGATATCGGAGAACGTGAAAATACCGGTTATAGCATCGGGTGGAGCCGGAAAGCCGGAACATTTTTACGAGGTCCTGACGGCCGGAAAGGCTGATGCCGCGCTGGCGGCGTCGCTGTTTCACTTCCGTGAACTGGAAATCCGCAGCCTGAAAGAATACCTGAAGGAAAAGGGAATCGAAGTGAGAATATAAGAAGTGAGAATATAAAAGGGTAAAGTCAAGAATCTAGCATTTTAAATGAACGTATAAAAAATGTGATATCGGAATTTAGGGCAAAGATGCAAGAATACAGGAATCGAGGTTTTTTAAGATGAACATTCTTGAAATGGCGAGATTTGACGCCAACGGGCTTATACCGGCTATTGCGCAGGATACGAGGACGGATGAGGTGCTCATGCTTGCGTATATGAACGAGGAAGCGCTGAGAAAAACGCTGGAGACAGGTAAAGCGCATTATTACAGCAGGAGCAGGAAAAAGCTGTGGCTGAAGGGCGAGACCTCAGGGCATTTCCAGGAAGTAAAATCCATCGGCATTGATTGCGACGGGGACACATTGCTGCTTAAGGTCGAGCAGACCGGCAAGGCATGCCATACCGGGCACTATTCCTGTTTCTTTACAAGGTTTGGGATTGACGGGGCAGTGGAAGAAACCGGGAAAACAACAGTTGACGCTTACGCGTCTTCTCCGTCTTCCAGTGCCGGACCCGGTTTCGGCAGCGGACCGGAGGCTTCGCGCGGTCAGGATGGCCCGGGAGCCGCGCAGGCCGGTACGGATGAGCATGCCATGACTGCAGGACCGGAAGTCCTGGGGGAAGTGTTCGATGTAATCACCGACAGGTTGGTTCACCCGAAGGAGGGCTCCTACACGAATTACCTTTTTGAAAAGGGCCTGGACAAGATCCTGAAAAAAATAGGCGAAGAAGCCTGTGAGGTCATGATTGCGTCAAAAAACGGCAGCGCCCGGGAAATAAGCTCCGAAATAGCCGATCTGCTTTACCATGTAATGGTGCTTCTGGCTGAAAGGGGCTTGACGCTGAACGACGTGTACGGGGAATTGGCCCGGAGAAAATGAAGCAAAGTGACCGCAGGGCAGAAAACGGAGGGATCAAAAGCCCGGGAGCGGAGCATAAGACCGCAGGACAGGAAAACGAAGGGACTATATGCCACGGAGCTGAGTAAAAGACAGCGGGATGTAAAACAGGAAGGCGTCGGGAACGGAAGGCTGTGAAAAAACAGGCTCGCAGGAAATTAACCTGAAAAACAGTGAAATTTGATAAAATCGGAAGATGTTGCGCAATAATGCGATTTAACCGGCAATTTTTATCGTAAATGCATGTTTGATTAAAAATTGGATAGTATATTATATTATTTAGTGAAATTAGCACTCAGCAAAAGTGAGTGCTAATAAATTGCAAATATCAAGGAGGTTAGTTTATGAAAATAAAGCCTTTAGGTGAAAGAGTCGTTATTAAAATGATGGAAAGCGAAGAAGTAACAAAAGGCGGTATCATATTGCCCGGAAGCGCGAAAGAAAAGCCGCAGGTTGCGGAAGTCGTCGCGGTAGGACCAGGCGGGATTGACGATAAGGGCAGAGAAATCAAGATGGAAGTAAAAGTCGGAGACAAGGTGCTTATCAGCAAATACGCAGGAACAGAAGTAAAAATTGATAATCAGGAATACACCATTCTGAAGCAGAGTGATATTCTGGCTATTGTAGAATAGGTGACCCATTGCGGACTCACTGATTAAATATTTATGTAAATAAGGAGGCATAAAACACATGGCAAAAGAAATAAAATTCGGAGAGGAAGCCAGGCGCGCATTGGAAAGCGGTGTAAATAAACTCGCCGATACCGTGAAGGTGACACTCGGACCCAAAGGCAGAAACGTTGTCCTGGACAAGAAGTTCGGATCTCCTATGATTACGAACGACGGCGTCACTATCGCCAAGGAAATAGAAGTTGAAGACAAGTTTGAAAATATGGGCGCACAGCTCGTTAAAGAAGTGGCTACCAAGACCAACGACGTCGCAGGTGACGGCACTACTACCGCAACTCTTCTTGCCCAGGCGATAATCAGGGAAGGTCTTAAGAATGTGGCTGCAGGCGCCAACCCGATGATCCTGAAAAGGGGTCTTGCAAAAGCGGTTGATGTCGCAGTTGAAGCGATAAAGGAAAACAGCAGGAAGATAAAGGGCAAGGAAGATATAGCGAGGGTCGCTGCCATATCAGCCAACGACGAAGTAATAGGAAATCTTATCGCGGATGCGATGGAAAAGGTGACAAACGACGGCGTTATTACCGTGGAAGAGTCCAAGTCCATGGGGACGGAGCTTGAAGTCGTCGAAGGCATGCAGTTCGACAGGGGCTATGTATCCGCATACATGGTGACCGACACCGAAAAAATGGAAGCGGTTCTTGATGATCCGTATATACTTATAACCGACAAGAAATTGAGCAATGTGCAGGATATGCTGCCTCTCCTTGAGCAGATTGCGCAATCAGGCAAAAAACTCCTCATTATTGCCGAGGACGTTGAAGGCGAAGCATTGACAACCATTATCGTAAACAAGCTTCGCGGCACGTTCCAGTGCGCGGCCGTCAAGGCTCCGGGTTTTGGCGACAGGAGAAAGGAAATGCTTCGCGATATCGCCATATTGACAGGCGGCGAAGTAATTTCCGACGAACTGGGGTTGGATCTGAAAGAGGCGAAGATTTCGCAGCTGGGCAGGGCAAGACAAGTTAAAGTGCAGAAAGAAAATACCATTATTGTGGACGGCGCCGGCGATCAGGATAAAATCAAGAAGAGAATTGCATCCATCAAGGCGCAGATTGAGGAAACCACGTCTGATTTCGACAGGGAAAAACTCCAGGAAAGGCTTGCCAAGCTGGCCGGCGGCGTAGCCGTAATCAAGGTTGGCGCGGCTACCGAAACCGAAATGAAGGAGAAGAAGCTCCGCATAGAGGATGCCCTGGCGGCGACGAAGGCTGCAGTGGAAGAAGGCATCGTTGCCGGAGGAGGCACGGCATATATCAACGCTATTCCCAAAGTTGCAGAATTGCTTAAGACTACGGAAGGCGATGAGAGAACCGGCGTACAGATAATTGTAAAAGCCCTTGAAGAGCCGATCAGGCAGATTGCTGAAAATGCGGGACTTGAAGGCTCCGTCATTGTCGACAAGGTTAAGAGCAGTCCTGTCGGTACAGGCTTTGACGCCCTGAGGGAAAAATACGTTGATATGATCAGCTCGGGTATTGTAGATCCTACGAAAGTGACAAGGTTTGCGCTGCAGAACGCTGCGTCAATCGCGGCAATGGTATTGACCACAGAGAGCGTTGTCGCTGACAAGCCTGAGAAAGAGCCCCCGATGCCGGCAGGAGGACCCGGCGGAATGGGCGGAATGTATTAATAAACAGCGGAGTAGAGTGAATTACCCTTAAAGGCAGTTTATCATAAAAGCTGAATACCATGAAAAAGGCCCAATCGTTTGGGCCTTTTTTACGTTATGGGTCCAGAATTTGCGTAACGGTACCGAAACCGTAACCAAGCTGCCTAAGCCGGGATATGATCGCGGGCAAAGCGTCGGGCGTCTGGAATGCTGCCTGGTGCATCAGGATAATGGCTCCAGGTTCGATGTTGTTGACTACGCGGCTGATTATCTGCTCAACTCCAGGGTTTTGCCAGTCCAACGAGTCAATTGTCCACATGATTGTAACGTAACCCAGCGATGACACTGTATTCAAAACGGCCTGGTTGTATTCGCCGAACGGGGGCCTGAACAAGTAAGGGCTCACGCCTGTTATATTCCTGATAAGGGCGCCGGTCCGGACAACCTGGTTGGCGACTTCCGTCAAGGGAATCTGTGTCATGTGGGGATGCGTAAGGCTGTGGTTCCCGATCTCGTGTCCCGCCGCGGCTATGGCTCTTGCAAGGTTCGGGTAGTTCAGCGGCCATATGCCTGACAGGAAAAATGTGGCCCGTATGTTGTTATCTCTCAATATTTGAAGAATCCTTGTGGTCTGGTTGTCGCCGTAGGTAGCGTCAAAGGTGAGGGCAACCATCCTTTTTGAAGGATTTCCCCTGTATATTGCCACCGCGTTCGCGGGTATGGCGATCCTTATTGACTGCCCGGGCAGCAGCCTGAGTGGGTCAAGGCCCGGATTTGCGTTCAGGACCGCCTGAACGGTGGCGCCGAATCTTAACGCGATACGGTATATTGTATCGCCGGGCAGGACGGTATACCTTATAATTCCCGGACTTTCAGGCTGAAATGGGTTTACTGCGTTTCGCGGAAGTACTATTATCAATCCCGGGTATATCCGCGAGGGATCGGGTATGTTGTTCAGTTCCAGGATGCTTTGCAAGCTGACTCCAAACAGGAGTGATATAACATAGAGCGTATCGCCGGGCTGAACGGTGTATATCAGGCCTCCCGGCGGAGCTCCCGGATAATCCTCTTCCTCGACGGGCACTAATAGGACCGCGCCCGGGTAAACCAGGTTCGGATTTGCAATATTGTTAGCACTGACGATTGCCCCCACTGTGCTGCCGTACAGCCGGGCTATTCCCGACAAGGTGTCCCCGGGCTGTACCGTGTATATCAACTGCGGCATGGCGAAACCCCCTTGTACGAGCTCAAACACTTCTTATGCTTACCGGGACATTAATTATGCTTACGCAAGCCCTCCTTATGTCCACTATATAATATTAAAATGCCATGTGTTGTGTTACTTGATGAATGATTGCCTGCGTATGTCTTGTCCGTGCAAATATATGTCCACACGCATACCGATACGTTGCCGGCACCTGACCGGGATCGCCCCGAAAAGTACGGCATGAGGAGGAAAAAGCGGCCTTGAAGGCGTTAAAAAATTATGTTGACAAAACAGAAGATTCATATATAATAATAGTTAGATATTTTATTTTGTATCCAAAATAAAATATACAATCTCGTTCAGGGGGTTGTATCCATTAGCTTCCGGCAAAACATGTAAAATTGAACGGGGTAATAATATATTGTAAACTTTCAATATATTAATAATTGGATACAATATCAATTATCCAAAAATCAAAATAAGTTAAGGAGGTCCAAATATGAAAAGGAGCATTTCGTTGTTACTATCAGTTCTACTCATTGTTGCAATGCTAGCTGCGTGCACATCCGTTCCCAAAAAGGATGCCGGAAACGAGGAAACCAAGACTGCGCCTGCCCAGAGCAACACGACGGCGGCACCGTCGGAAAACACGAAAAACGAAGGCACACAAGGAACAGAAGGAAAAAATGAAGAAGATGTGGTTCTTCCTACCAAAGGTATCGGAACACAGATTTCAACAGACGTAAAAGCAAAGGAAAAGTATACTATAGCAATTATAGTCAAGAACTCCACCAATCCCTATATGGTCGGATGCCTTAACGGAGTGAAAAAAGCTGCCGAAGATATGGGCTTTGAGGCTGTCTTGATGGCTCCTTCCACGAACGATTCGGTAGAAGAACAGGTTAAGATCATGGAAGACCTTATTCAAAAAGGTGTGGACGGTTTTGTGCTTGTGCCTGTCGATACCAACGGAATAATGCCGGGTGTCAGAAAAGCGATGGAAAAGAACATACCTATCGCGACAATCGGAACTCCCGCGGCTGTTGAGACCTTCCTCAGGACAGGCGTTGACTACACGGAAACCGGGCGCATTATAGCGAAAGCGGTAGCCGAAAAAATCAACGGAAAAGGCGATGTCATCATAATCGAGGGACCTCCGGGAGCACAGAACGCGATTGAAAGGCTCAATGGCATTAAAGAGTCCCTGGCTCAATATCCGGATATTAAAATAGTCGCTTCACAAACCGCGAACTTCAAGAGGACTGAAGGCATGCAGGTTACCGAGAATCTTCTCCAGAAGCATAAGAATGTAAGCGCTATTATTGCAATGAACGATGAAAGTGCAATCGGCGCCATTCAGGCAATTAAAGCTGCAGGCCTTGAGGGGAAAGTGGTTGTAGGCGGTTTTGACGGCAACCAGGACGGCAGCGCCGCGATTAAGGACGGCAGCCTGTATATCTCATACAACACCGATCCGTTTGGTTCTTCTTACCTGGCGGCAACTTACATCGTCAAGTATCTCAACGACGGAACAAAACCCGAGAAATACTTCATTCCGTTCCCGGCCGCGAGGGATAACCCGCTTATTACAGCAGAGAACGTGGATAATTACAGAGAGAATATTGCTTGGTGGAAAGAATCCAAGTAACGGTGGCATAAGATTGCAGGACACTATTCATACAGGGCGGAATATTCTTATTCCGCTCTGTATAAAAATTTGGTTACGCATTGAAATACATTGCTGCATAAAAGAGGAAGTGGATTAATGGACACGATCCTGGTTGCACGCGGGATATCTAAATACTTTCCCGGTATGAAAGCGTTGGATAACGTTGACTTTGATTTGAAAGCCGGCGAGGTTCACATACTTGTCGGCGAGAACGGGGCGGGTAAAAGCACTCTTGCAAAATGTTTCCTGGGGGCATATATCCCTGAAGAAGGAGAAATATTCTTTGAAGGTGAAAAGGTCCGCTTCAGCTCGGCAAAAGACGCGCTGCAGAAGGGGATAGCCGCCGTTTACCAAGAGTTTACCCTTATACCCTATCTCACGGTTGCACAGAATATTTTCCTTAACAGAGAAATAAAGACCAACTTGGGGTTGGTAGATATAAAAAGCATGGAACAGGAAGCCAAAAAGCTCCTGGCAAGGCTTAATTGCGATTTTATCAATGTTAAAACCGTTGTAAAGAAACTTTCGGTAGCCGAGCAGCAAATGGTTGAAATAGCAAAGGCGCTTTCATTCAAACCAAAGATTCTGGTTTTTGACGAACCTACGTCAACTTTATCCGAAAGGGAAATTTCGTCGCTCTTTGAGCAAATACACAAGCTGAAGGCGGCGGGAATCGGAATCATATATGTTTCCCACAGGATGGAGGAGTTTTCCCGAATCGGGGATCGCATTACCGTTCTGCGCGACGGTAAAAAGATTGCAACCGTAGGTATTAAAGAAAAAACAAATGAAGAATTGGTAAACATGATGGTTGGCCGCAACATATCCCAGGTTTATGTCAGGTCTGAAAGGAAACCCGGCGGGGTTGTGCTGGAAACTCAAAATCTGTGCGACAGGGCGGGACGTGTGAAAAATGTAAGCATTAAAGTGGAAAAAGGAGAAATAGTAGGTTTGGCCGGCCTTGTCGGGGCCGGCAGGACCGAGCTGGTAAAATTGATTTTCGGTATAGACCCTATTGCTTCCGGCAAGCTCATAATAAAAGGGGAAGAGATCAAGGGCAAAAATTCGCCTATACGAATTGTCAAAAAAAATGTCGGGCTTGTTAGCGAGGACAGGAAACGTATCGGATTGGCGCTGAAGGACTCCGTGGCGATAAATATTATGGGAGCCAGCCTCAGAAAGTATTTTCCCAAGCTGTTTATTAAATACAAAAAATTGTATTCGATTACTGACGATTACAGGAAAAAATTAAGGATTGCAACACCTGATGTATTTAAGGCTTGCAGATTTTTAAGCGGCGGAAACCAGCAGAAGGTTGTCCTGGCAAAATGGCTCAGCTGCGACCCGGATATTATTATATTCGATGAGCCGACCCGCGGAATTGACGTCGGAGCAAAAATGGAAATTTATGCGCTGATGGATAAGCTTGCTTCGGAAGGCAAGGCGATCCTGATGATTTCGTCGGAACTCCCGGAAGTTATCGGTATGAGCGACCGCATTTATATAATGAAGGACGGGGAAATAAAAAGCGAATGTTTCCGGGGAGACAGCAATTTCAACACCGAGGCGATAGGCGCCATGATGCTTGGAGTAGGAGGTGCGCCTGATGGGAAGTAGCGCAAAAGCGTTAAAAGGCGTGATTAGAGACAAATTCAAAATAGAAAGCAGGATCAGGAATCTGCCGCCGGTTCTATGGATACTGATAGCGCTGATTACCACCTTCAGCGTTACTACGCAGAATTATTTTTCCTTTTCCAATCTTTCGAATATATTGGTCCAATCGGTGGCCCTGATGATTCTGGCATTCGCGCAGACGCTTATAGTGCTGACGCAAGGAACTGATTTGTCTCTTGGCGCGCAAGTCAGTTTTGTCACGGTTCTGTGGGTCTATATGGCGCAAAGAGGCGTACCTATATACCTGGCGGCCGTGTTGTCGGTCCTGGCGGCAATGGCTGCGGGAGCGGTAAACGGATTGCTCGTGGGCAAGGGCAAAATACCGCCTTTCATAGCAACCTTTGGAATGCAGAATATATTGAGCAGCATTGCCCTGGTTCTGACAGCCGGATCATCCATTTACATTTCCCATTACGTGTTTCAGTTTGTCACCGAAACGAGGGTTTTATTCATACCGTCTCCGGTATGGATTACAGTGGCAATGTTTGCAATGACGTGGATATTGCTCAACCGTACCCGTTTCGGCATTAATATCAGGGGACTGGGCGGCAACCAGGAAGCGTTGACGCTCGCAGGCGTAAATATAGTGAAAAGCTATGTCAGGACTTACATGTACGCCGGGTTTCTGGCAGGAATCGCAGGATTGCTGACGGCCTGCCGCGTTGAATCCGGACAGCCTACGGTCGGAGCCGGCTGGGAATTCGAAGCTGTTGCGGCCACGTTGCTGGGAGGCACTTCGCTGCGAGAGGGAAGAGGCGGAATAACCGGAACAATCGCAGGCGTATTCATGCTGATAGTATTGCGCAACGGCTTGAATGTTCTCGGCGTTTCGGCCAGGTTCCAGAACGCGATTATAGGAATCATAGTTATGCTGGCAATAGTGATTGACTCGTTGGTCAGGCGCTCCAGAAAAGATTGGGGGGAAGAATGTGGGCAAGGGAATGCAGCAGATTAGGAATTCAAAGTCGTTTTACAGTTTTATCAGCCTTATTATGCTGATAGTTGTAGCATCCCTTTTTTCACCGGAGTTTAGAACACTGGAAAACATGATTACAATTTTGAGGCAGGCAAGCACGCTGCTCGTTCTAAGCGCCGGCCTCACGGCGGTGTTGATTACGGGAAGCATGGATCTTTCCATTGGAGCAACGGCGGCGTTTATAGGCTGCATATGCGCCCAACTGCTTAAGTTGGGGGTTCCCACGATCGGCATTTTTCCGATAGGCCTTTTAATCGGAGCGCTGATAGGTATTCTGAATGGGTTCCTGGTATCGGTCGTAGGTCTTCCCTCTTTTATTGCAACCTACGCGACAAACTGGGTAGTTAAGGGGCTGTCGATTATTGTCATGAGCGGAGCCGTTATATACGGCCTGCCTGAGAATTTCACCTGGTTCGGGGTCGGCTATTTGGGCAAAATACCTGTAATAATAATTATTGCCCTGATAGTGGTGGTTTTCACTTATGTACTGCTTCAAAAAACAACATGGGGGCGCGACATATATTCATATGGCTCCAACATGGAAGCTGCCAGGTACTCGGGCGTCAATCTGAAGAAAACCATATTCGGGGCATTTATGCTCTGTTCAATGATAGCCGCGATAGGCGGCCTGTTGATGACAGCAAGGCTGAATGCCGCAGAAGCTGCAATGGGCGACGCGTACGGATTGCAGACGGTAGCTGCGGTCGTGGTCGGCGGAACGTCCATGCTTGGCGGCGAGGGCGGAGTCGTGGGCACGGTTATAGGAGCGACCTTGTTGACCGTTATTGTTAACCTTATGAACCTGTTTGGAATTTCGTCCTCCGCGCAACCGATGGTAGTAGGGGCTGTTATTATTTTGATGGTGCTCATCGACTCCCTGTCCAACGCAAGCAAGGAAAGAATCAAGAGAAGAGCTATTAAAACCACTTGATTTAAAGCAATGAAAGAAGGTATTTGGATGAATTCCCGCGAAAGGGTACAGGCAGTATTGGACGGGCGGCAGCCTGACATGACTCCCATTTTTCCTAAAATTTCTTTTGCCAACATAATTGCGTGCGATGGCATGAGAGTAATTGATTATATGACGGATCCGGAATGTATGGCCAGAGCATGCATTGAGGCATATAGATTTTTCGGATGGGATGCGGTTTCGTTGCATACGGATATCGGGAGCGAGGGCATGGCGCTCGGAAGCGAGTATTTGCGGCCGGAAAATTCGCCCTCCGAGATAAAGCGGCACCTGATGAAAACTATTGATGAATATGAACTTGTAAAAGTGCCCGATCCGAGAACAACGGAACCCATGAAGACCGTTATTAAAGCGACGGAACTGGTTTCACAAAGAATTGGAAAAGAAGCGTATGTCATCGCGTGGACAAACGGGCCTCTGAACGTGGCAAGCCAGGTTGTTCCTCTTGACGAGCTGCTGGTAGGGCTGCTGACCGACCCGAGAACAGTGCATGAGCTGCTTCGGCGCTGCACAGAAGTTGCCGTAACGTACGCGAAAGAACTGATAAAAAGCGGTGCGGATGCGATTGCTTTCGGTCATGCCATCGCTTCTTCCACGGTGATTTCAAGAGCCCACTACGAGGAATTTGCGCTTCATTATGAAAAACAGCTTATTTCGGCAATACATGATAACGGCGCCAGGGCTATAACCCATATATGCGGCAATATAGCGCCAATCGTCGACTTAATCAATGAGAACGGCTCGGATATTATTGATTTTGACCATGTGTGCAATATAAGGGAACTCAGGGCAAAAGCGCTGAAGAAAGTATTCCGCGGCAATATCAATCCTACCTTGCTGGCAGTGGGAACACCTGCCGAAATCAGGCAGGCGGTGAAGGAGTTGCTGGCTGAAGTGGATGATAAAAGCAAGTTCATATTAGGCTCGGGATGTGAAGTTACGCTTAATACTCCGAAGGAAAACCTGCAGGCTTTTGTGGAAGCCGGCAGGGAATTTGGCGGCTGATCATTTCGCCTGAAAGGCGGATTTGAGGCAAAAAACAAGCAAAAAGCGAAGTTTTGAGGGAAAACGGAAGCGTGGAACCTTGAACTATATAAAAATTGAGCTCTCCGGGTTTTCGGGAGCGTGCAGTTAAAACGTACACTAAAAAGAAAGAGGTATACAAAATGACAAATTTAACTATCAGACCTTTAAATACGGGCTTTGTGCCAACCAATCCGTTTCAATACCATTACCACCATTCGGCGGCTCCTTTCTTAAAGGGCATTCCCAATGAGAAGATTCCGCTGCCGGTATTTACTTACCTTGTCGAGGGAGGAGACAAACTGCTCCTGGTTGACACCGGTATGGCATGGACGGAAAGGGCGAACAAGTATCATCACCCGGGTTCATGGCAGGAGCCGGGGCAGGATATAGAAAGCATGCTTGCCTCCGTTGGATATAAATGCACGGATGTCGATATGGTCGTATTTACGCACCTGCACTGGGACCACATGTTCTATGCGGATAAATTTACCAACGCCACGTTTATTGCCCACAAGAGGGAGGTTGAATTTGCCAGGAATCCGATTCCCCTATATTACAAGTCGTATGAGCATCCGGCTCTCGGAATAGTATCGCCGATTACAAATATTGAATTTAAAACAATCGAGGGCGAAACCGAGATAATGGACGGAGTGCGTGTATTTGAATCTTTTGGGCATTCTCCGGGTCATATTTCCGTTGAGATTGACTGTGCGGACGGTGACAGCTATATATGCGCCGGGGACTCGATTTTTGTACTGGGAAATCTTAATCCCATCCCGGAACTGCATTATGACATAACTCCCCCGGGACGCTTCTACAACATCGTGGAAAGCTGGAAAAGCATTGCCTATCAGAAGGCAAGGGCAAAAGACGCTGACCACCTGCTGCTTTGCCATGACGTGAAGATGCTTGAACGCATCAGCGAGAATCCAATAATCGGCGGAAGGGTCTGATATGAGACGTTATTTTGACTATCCCTATACCCGCCCTGAACAGTTGAACGGCAGCCATATTATTGCCACGTATGTGATATTTGGAACAGGTTATGAAAACATACTGGACAGGGCTGGAAACTTCGCGGTAGGCCAGACAATAGGCACCTGGGTTGATATACCGGGTATTTCACGCGACATGGTTGAACGATACCAGGGCAGGATTATTGCCGTTTATTCCATGCCGGCGGAGAACGAGCAGGCGTTTATACTGCGCGTGGCATTTCCGCTGGATAACATTGAAAGCAGCTTTACCATGCTGATGACCGCCTTGGTAGGAAACGATGTTTCAACGGCGCTGCAGACAAAATTAATCGATATAGAGCTTGGAGCTGCCGCGGAAAAGGCGTTCAGAGGACCCAGGCAGGGGATGGACGAACTGAGAAAGCTTACAGGCGTGTATGGACGCCCGATCGTTCTCAACATGATAAAACCATGCACAGGGTTTAGCCCCGAGGAGGGCGCAAAACTCTTTTATGAGTCGGCCAGCGGCGGCGTCGACATTATTAAGGATGACGAGTTGCTGGGTTCTACATCGTACAGCAGCGTGCAAAAACGAGTGGAGCTGTATAACAAAGCTGCCCGGCGCGTTTTTGAGGAGACCGGGAAACAAACCGTATACATGGTGAACATATCGGACACCCCGAAGAAAATGCGCGAGAATGCGAAAAAAGCCATAGAAGCAGGGGCAAAGGCCGCAATGGTCAACTTTGTTTTCGGCGGACTGGACGCTCTTGCCGAAATTTGCGAGGAGTTTGGAGACAAGCTTTTTATAATGTCGCATTATGCGGGGGTTGGAGTAATGAACTGGGACAGGGGCGGCATCGACAATAGCGTAGGCATTGGAATCCTGCCGCGCCTTGCCGGGGCTCATGCCATAATGACGATGTACCCCCCGAGGAACAATCCGAAGGCCATGTACGAGTTTTACAGGACCGTGCAATCACAGAAACTGCCGCTCGGGAATATCAAAAAAGTTGTAACGGCGGTTGGGGGCGGCGTGACGCCGGTCAACCAGGCTGTGCTGCAGAAAGACCTCGGAAACGATATCATCATCGGGGTCGGCGGCGCCATACAGGGACACCCGATGGGGACCACAGCCGGAGCGAAAGCAGTAATGGCGGCGGTAAAAGCAACATCCGAGGGAATTTCTCTTGAAGACGCCGCGGCTGGTTGCGAGGAACTGCAGGTTGCGCTTAAAACCTGGCAATAAAGTTAGTTCTTCAAATGAAAGCCGCAGAATAACCGCGTCAAAGAAGAATGCGATATTGACACGTTACACACTGATGTGATATGCTAAATTTGAATATTGGATACAATATATAAAATCTAATATTAAATATATTAGCAGATAATAACCAGGACAAAGATACAAGTATGCCTGCTTTAAAGAAATACAGCTACTACAGATATGCTTGGGGGTATTTTTATGAGATCCGATACCGTCGTTATAGGCTGCGATGATGCCGCTGTTGAGATGAAAAACATGATTGTCGCCTTTTTAAGGGAAAAAGGTGTTAAAGTGGAAGATATGGGCGTGGACAGCAAGGATGACGGAACCTACTACCCTTATATTGCGCAGAAGGTTTGCGAAAGGATTATTGAAAGCGGTTATTCAAAGGACGGGATATTAATCTGCGGCACCGGCATCGGGATGGCGATTACCGCTAATAAATTCAAGGGTATCAGGGCTGCCGTGTGTCATGACAATTATTCCGCTGAACGCGCGCGCTTAAGCAATGATGCAAATGTATTGTGCATGGGAGCCAGGGTTATTGGCTTTGAGCTTGCGAAAAAAATCGTGGGCGAATGGCTAAGCCTTGATTTTAAAGACGGAAGTTCGACGCCGAAAGTATCGGCGATTAAGGAAATAGAGTTAAGAAATATAAAGTAACCGGAGTTGTGTTATGAAAGACAAGGCCAAGCTTTTCATCGGCACCAACCTGAAAATGTATAAAAATGCCGGTGACACTGAGGAATACCTGAAAAAACTTGAAGACCTGACCAGGGATATTGACAGGCGCGATATCGAGCTGTTTGTAATACCGACGTTCACATCGCTTGAGCGGGCGGCGAACTGCGTTAGCCGCAGGTATATTAAAATCGGCGCCCAGAACATGCATTGGGAAGAACAGGGGCAGTACACCGGCGAAGTGTCGCCGCTGATGCTGAAGGAAATCGGAGTGGAAATTGTTGAAATAGGCCATTCGGAAAGGCGTCATGTTTTTGGCGAAAGGGACGGGGACATAAACCGAAAGGTTTTGTCAGCCATCAGGCATGGATTTACGGCGCTGTTGTGCGTCGGGGAAACGCTTGAACAAAAGGAATACGGCGTAAGCGACGAGATACTCGGCATCCAGTTGAAAATCGGGCTTAATGGCTTGACTGCCGAAGATGCAAAAAATCTTTGGATTGCCTATGAGCCGGTCTGGGCCATAGGGGTGGGGGGTACGCCGGCATCCGCGGATTATGCGGAAGAAAAGCATTGTGTTATAAAGAAAATATTGATTGATTTGTTTGGAGAAGCCGGGGAAAATGTGCCCGTGGTATACGGCGGCAGCGTAAACCTGGAGAATTCGACGGAATACCTGGAAAGACGCTGCGTGGACGGATTGTTTATCGGCAGAAGCGCCTGGGATGCGGAAAATTTCAACCGGATTATCAGAAAATCACTATCCTGTGTTTTTTCAAAATAAAGAACTTGCATGGAGTTGAATTGAACGTGGATTTAATTAATGAAATCAGAAATGAATGCATTACGGCGGCATGCAGGGCATACGCCAGGGGAATACAGACCGGAAACGGCGGAAATTTCAGCGCAAGGATTCCGGGCGAAGACAAAATGATTGTAAAGCCAAGCGGTGGTTCTTTTGTGGATGTATCTGCGGATAACCTGCTGATATGCAATTTTGACGGGGAATTGATTTCCGGGAATGGGAAACCCACCAGGGAAGCGTTGCTGCACGGCTTGATTTACAAGATTGCGCCCGGTGTTAACGGAGTAATGCATTGCCATGCTCCATGGTCGATTGCGTGGGCTGCTACGGGGAAAAACCTGGAAGACGTCACCCTGCACCAGCGTTTGAAATTTCCCGGGGCAATCCGGGTTGTCGACATTAAAACACCGGTCGTGGAGAAGAATGATTTCCCGAAAATCGAGGCGATATTTGAAAACGGTTGCGCTATACCCGGCTTTTTGCTTGCAAGCCACGGTATGGTCGCCATCGGGGGAAGCATAATCGAGGCCGAGCATAATGCGGAATTCATTGAAGAGACAGCAACGATAGCTGCGCTAAGAATGATGCTGCTGGGAAGATATGCGTAGTGCTTGAAATATGGTCCGTCCTATCTATTATCCGGATATATTGTATACAATATCAGATAATGCTATAATTTATATAAAATAAATACACGGGGTATGGAGTATGAGAAACCAGGAAACAAAAAAATCATCAATACTTAGATATCAAAAATTGCCTGAACTCGTGAAAGAGCAGCTTATGGACTGGATTATGGACGGGACCATATCAATGGGGGAGAAACTGAATGCCGAGGATATTGCTTCGAGGCTGGGCGTCAGCAGGATGCCCGTAAGGGAAGCATTGAACAGCATGGAAAAATCGGGCATAGTATACTCAAAGCCTTATGTGGGGACTAAGGTCGTTGAGTTGCAAATGACGGATATCTTCCAGATATATCTCATGCGGCAGGCACTTGAGCCGCTGGCGTGCTATTACGCATGCAAAAGCATAAATGACCAGGATATCGAGAATATAGAAATGGTGCATAAAAGGCTCGAGGAAGTCATAGACCAGCCTGAGCCCGATGCAAAGCGCATATTTGTGCTGAACCGCGAATTTCATTTTTCCATTTATGAAGTAAGCCAAATGAAATACCTGATTAATACGATTTCCACGTTATGGGACAACCTGGCTTTTTACAAGCTTATATACGGAAGGAAATATGCAAAAGATAAAAACAGCGCAAAAGCAATGGTCAACGAGCACCGCAACTATATAGAAAAGCTGAAGGAACGCGACGCCAAGGGGTTGAAGGAACTGGTCCATGAATCGCTTGGCAGGCGGATATCCGAACTGAAAGGCAAGGTTGAATACGAAATTTAGCAGGGAAATATTCCGCGAATTATGGCAGACCGGCTGGAAACGGAGCAGGAATGAAGACTGTAGCAATAATTATCAGCATCGATACGAAAGAAGCCGAAGCAAGGTTTTTAAAAAAATTCATTGAGGACAATGGAGCAAAAGCGCTTGTGATAGATATTTCGGCACGCGGCAACTATAACTTCGTGCCGGACGTGACAAGGGAAGAAGTTTGCCTGGCAGGCGGCCGGAAATACGAGGAGATGGCCGGAAAAGCCAAGAATGAAGTTGTCCAGGCCATGCTTGAAGGGGCAAGGGTATTGGTGCCTGAACTATACGAGTCAGGCAGGTTTGACGGAATAATATCCGCCGGGGGTTTGCAGAATACAATGATTGCTGCAAATGTCATGCAGCTTCTGCCCCTTGGCGTTCCCAAGGTCATAGTTTCGACAGTAGCCTGCGGGGAGCGTAGGTTTGAGCCCTTCGTCGGGATAAAGGATATAGTAATGATTCCTGCAATAGCCGATATTGCCGGTCTTAACGCGGTCACGGAATTGATACTCTCGAATGCGGCTGCGGCGGTAATAGGAATGCTTAAGACTTCAAGGCCTTTAAAACCGGACGGCAGATTAAGGATCGGGACAACGCTGATGGGCGTGACAAACGCATCTGCCGTGCAGGCTGCCGAAATCCTGAAGGAAGACGGCCTTGAAGTTGTCTGTTTTCATTCTACCGGTGTCGGAGGAAGATATTTTGAATACCTGATCGAAGAAGGAATAATCAATGCGGCAATGGACCTGTCACTCCATGAGATAACATCGGGCAGCGTTTTTGGTTTGGGTTTCTCAAACGGCGCTCCCAACAGGCTGCTTATATCATGTTCCAAAAACATACCGATTGTTGTGGCTCCCGGGGCCCTTGATTTTATTGATGTATACGTAAAAGATTTATACGGCGGAGTCCTGGGGGATTATAGAAAAAGGAAGTATAATCTTCACAATAATGAGGTCGCCCATGTAAAGGTGTTTGCGGACGAAGCAAAAAAGGCGGCGGATATTGTTGTTGAGCGGCTGAACAAATCGATAGGACCTGTTACGGTGTTATTGCCTTTAAGAGGTCTGCGCGCCGATTCGCAACCCGGGCAGAAATTGCACGATCCCGAGGTTGACGGCGTAATCGTGGAAACATTGCGCAAAGGCTTGAAACCACAAATTAAAAAGGTTGAAGTTGACGCAAACCTGAACGACGTTGAATTTAGCCGGACAGCTGCGCAGGAAATGAAATTGCTGCTAAAAGAATTTTATAATTGGAAAGAAGATGGCGGCAGTGTTTTTTAACCTGCCTTTTTGCAATATGTCCTCTTGATCCTTTTGATAACGTACCCTCTTGATAATATACCCTATATACCCTTGATTCGCATGAAAGCTTTATAAATTATTGCTTAATACTTTCTGCAGTTATCCGTGCTGTTTTCGGCGTATTCTCAAATACAGGTTTTTTAGTATTTAAGTTAATATTATTAAGAGAAATACAAAACTGTCGAAGTTACGGTATAATAGAATAATAATAAAAAAGGAGTATTTTTATTGATAGAAAACAAAGAGAAAATATAAGATATATAAAGCTCGAAATCGAAATGTATGAATTGTCTGAATAAACTGTTTTGTTAATGGTGGTTAACATGAATATTGATCAAATAATTTCTATGATTTCAAGTATTGGTACTTTTATAGCTACTATAATTGTTTTTTTTACGCTACTTGAAATGCGCAAACAAAGAAAAAATTCAATGTCACCAGAGTTAGCATTTAGTAGAAAAAGGTTTTATACATACTATGTACCATATAATGATTTATTATGGGTAGATAAAAAATTAACAGGAAAAAAGCTAGATAATATTGGTAATAATTATCATAACTCCTTTTCAATTGAAACGAACAATATTGGAATGGGTACAGCAAAAGATATTGATATTAAATGGGAATTCGATATAAAAAACTTAATTGATAGAATAAATAAACTAGATAAAAATAAAATATATGAAATAAAATATATTGAAAATAAAGATTCTTATAATAAAAGACTGATTATAAAGTATTGCAATAGATTGTTATTCTATGACATGGAAAATGATCTTAATGATTACCATGAATATATTCTTTCGTCACAAATAAAAAATGAGACTTTTTCGATTTATTTTCCAGAATGCTTTATTAAGTTAATTTCTTTTTTATTATATTTATTCATCGATAATGATTTTAAGGAAATCAACGAAATAATCCATGATTTCCCCAAAATAAAAATGCAAATGAATTACTATGATATAGGAGGTACTAAATATCAAAAAAATTACTTACTAAAATTTAATTTCTATAGTTTTGCAAAAAAACAAGAAGAATCCAATTTATTTAAGCCAGCAGTTGATGGTTTTATTGAGTTTGTAAAAATAAATTAAAACGAACTTCAAATTGCTAACAAATAGATGAAATATATTATTGTTCAAGTGTTTTTCAGTGTTGGAAGTAAATGGCGCATAGATGCCGGTGAGTAATTCTAATGTAGTATATCAATATCGGGGGTTTGGTTTTGAAAAGGAGGTACAAAGCGGGTGCAGTACTTGTTTGGACAGGCATTTTTATCCTGCTTGCCGTCGCTGCTTTTTACAATGGCCTTACTGTAAAAAAGTACACCGTTAATACTGATAAGCTAAGTTCAGGCAAAATTATCAAGGTTGTCGCCGTTTCGGATTTGCACGGCTGTGTTTACGGGGAGAACCAGGAGGATATCGTTTCGCTGGTTGAAAAACAAAACCCGGATATTATTCTTCTTGCGGGGGATATGGTCGACAGAGAGTCTCCCATTGAGGGAGTTGAACTTTTCCTTGCGGGCATTAAGGAGATTGCGCCCGTGTATTATGTAACCGGGAATCACGAGATATGGACGGGCGAGGTCGAATATATCAAGAAAACCTTCAGAAAATATGGAGTTAAGGTACTTGAGCACAGTTATGAGAGTTTAAAGCTGAAGAATTCGCACATTATAATTGGAGGGGTTGACGATCCCGATATCGAAAATTATTGGGATAACGGCGCTGATTGGATTAAGCAAATGCACGAGGCTTTTGCCGGATTGAGGGGCAAACCGGGCTTCAAAATTCTCCTGACGCACAGGCCCGAATTTATAGAGGTTTACAAGAGATTCGATTTTGACCTGGTTGTATCAGGCCATACGTATGGAGGGCAGGTAAGGATTCAGTTTTTCATAAACGGGCTTTATGCCCCGAACCAGGGCTGGTTTCCCGAGTATGCAGGCGGGATGTACAGGCATGGGGAATTAACCCATATAGTATGCCGGTGTGTTTCTATCGATGCACGGATGCCGCGGATATTCAATCCGCCGGAGATTGCAGTTATAGATATCAGGGGAACCGGATAGCCTGGAAATGCCTAAAGATAGGAGAATATGTTTTCTTGTAAAGGATTGTTTTATTGGAGCTTATCTTAAAAACGCTTTATGCTGTACCCCCTTTAGATTCCACATCTAAAAGGGTATTATTTTTTAGAGGTGCTCGCAATGGAGTTTTTCCATTTTATGCAGAGTTTTTTAAGTTCCGGAACGATCGCTTTTTATTGACCAAAAACAAATAACCATAATTTTGTATTCTTAAGAAAGTATACCTGCTTAAAAAGTGAATGAGCGTGTATAAATCATTGAGCGTCATATATTCTGATGTTCTCTCTTTAAAAAACCAATTACCATCAAACTCTTCCCCATTTTCTAATAAACATCTCAAATTACAAGAAAACTCCTTGCTGTTTTATTCATGGGTGCTATTTATCTATCTTATCATATTTGTAATCAAGAGATTTAATGTCATATACAGTCACTTTAGTACATTGAAATAGCTTTTCATCAAAAATTGCAAGATTATAACCATCTCGGCTCATTGTGCATATTTCGGCCGCATCCGGACACTGATTCCGGCAACATCCGGACAGCGTTTCGGAATTATCCGGACAGCATAACGGCATATCCGGACACCTTGTCGAATGATTAAAAAATCAGGTACC
>JBLNDI010000125.1:0-17277 GCA_050261495.1 Bacillota bacterium | reverse complement strand
GTCCTGCTGCTAATGCCAGCAGCAGGCAGGATCGGGGCGCTGGTCGGGGCAGGCGCGTCGCGGTATGCAGGGACGTCTGACGGTCCCGGCAGGTGGTGTGTTGAGCACTGCGGGCGCAAGGAAATTATTGCCGGTCTTGCGCTGCATATTATCATAGTTGCTGCGGCGGCAAGTGTATTCACCTGGCCGGTTGCTTCACCGTCGCAGCTTGGAGGTCTGTCGGGTATGAATGCCGCCTTGCCTGGGAAACTAACCGGCTTGCTGCGGACAGCTGCCGGTTTGACGCCGGTTCATGCATTATTTCCTGCAGCCGTGATCATACCGCCATTGTCTTCCCTCTTGCTGGCGAGATTGCTCGGAGAAAAGCTGGGAGGCGTGACCGGGGACGTACTCGGCGCGATATGCGAAATAAACCAGGTCATATTTCTGGTTACGGCACACCTGCTTGCATGAACGGAACATTACCTTCTTGAGGGGTATCGAATCGCTCGGAGCTTTCATCCGATGATTAACTCGTACCCGCATGCAATCCGTGAAAAGTACACTAGTTGCTCTTCTAATTTATTACTTGACAATGCGCCAGGTTATAAATAGAATATTTTTAATTTATTTTTTGCCCGGATTGTATCCAGGGTATAATATTAAATATGCAAAACATCGGAGGAGTTTGATATGAAAGAAAACCCCGCGCGCAAGCTGGTTTTAAATGGGTTATTTATAGCGCTCGTATTTCTCGCAACCTATTTTACCCGTATACCGACTCCTTTGCCGGGAGGCTATGTCAATCTCGGCGATGCGGTGATAATGCTGGCGGCCGCTCTTCTGGGACCTGCCGGCGGACTGATTGCGGGAGCCGTGGGTTCTGCCATAGCCGACCTGGCGGCGGGTTCCCTTTTATTTGCCCCGGTTACTTTTATAGTAAAAGGGATTGAAGGTCTTGCAGTCGGAGTTATCATCACGCGGAAACAAGCGGCGTCATCCGGCGCTTCCGACCGCCAGGGCGATTCCGGGGTTCCGTCGCATTTCCGCCTGGTACTGGCCGTGGCTGCAGGCGCCATCATAATGATTGCAGGGTACTTTTTAGCTGAAGCCTTTATTCTGGGTATGTTTGACGAAGCCTTCGGATTGGCGGCCGCCGCAAGCGAGCTCCTGCCAAACCTGCTGCAGGGCGTCTCAAGCGCTATACTGGCTTATATATTGATAATAATATTTTCAAGGCAAAGAAAAGTATAACCAGCGAAATGAAAAGCTGAAAACAGTGAAATAATCTTAGTGAAATAATCTTATAGCGATATAAACTTATTGAAACCAGGTAAAAGCATGCCAGAAACGGGGGTGTCCATATGAAGCTGATCGTTCTCGGGAACAACGGTCCTTTTCCCTCGGCCGGAGGCGCGTGTTCCGGGTACCTTATAAGAAGCGGGTCCGCAAATATCCTTGTTGACTGCGGCAACGGCTCGCTGGCCAATTTGCAGAAGGTGATCGGCATAGGTGAATTGGATGCGGTCATCCTGACACATTTGCACAGTGACCATACATCGGATTTGCATGTGCTCAAGTATGCGGTGCAGATAAAAAGGAGGCGCGGCCAGTTTGACCGATTGATTAGCGTGTACGCTCCCCCGGAGCCGGCGGAGGAATACGCGAGGCTTGAAGCAAGCGACGCCTTTATACTGGAAGCTATTTATCCGGCAATGACGCTCCGGGTCGGGGATGTTAAAATTTCATTCAGTCAAATGAAGCATCCGTATACGGATTATGCGGTTGCAATGGAATGCGAAGGCAGGAAATTCGTATATTCGGGTGATACGTCATGGACGGAAAACATTATCGGGTTCGCAAAAGGTGCTGATTTGCTGATGCTGGATGCCGGGCTGCTGGAAAGAGATTACACGGAAAACGCCGTACACCTTACGGCGGGACAGTGCGGTTTGGTTGCCAGGGAAGCCGGCGCGGGAAAGCTTCTTTTAACTCATTTATGGCCCGAGTATGACACGAGCGACATTCTTGAAGAAGCCCGGCGCAATTTCGGCAATGTGGAAGTAATAGGCATATTGCGCGAGTACGAGGTATAGAAATAAAAAATCCCTGCGCTTCTTGAAAGGCAGGGATTTTATGCTTTATATCATAAATATGCCGGCTTGTAAATAAGCCGGCGTATAAATCATTTTTTATCTTATCTTGTATTTCTTGAGCTTCTTGTCGAGTTCCTGCACAAGCTCATCCAGACGCTCGGCATCCGTCTTCATATCTTCGATTCCCTTAAGCTGCTGTTCGGTCGTCGCGGCGACCTCCTGGCTGGATGCCGCGGTTTGCTGCGTTACCGAGGAAATGTTTTCTATAGCCTTGATAACGTTGTCTTTTTCTACCTGCATTTTTGACACCGCGTCGTTGACGGATTCTATCTTGGATACGATGGAACCAATACCTTCCGCGATGTCCGCAAAAGCTTTATTGGTGCTTTCAACGGCAAAATTCTGCTCTTGGGATACTTTCCTCATCATTTCCATCGCCTGAATGGCCATCTGGGACTCCTCGCTGATGCTTTCCACAAGGTGGGTGATTTCTTCCGCCGATTGCCTGCTCTGGTCGGCAAGCTTTCTGACTTCTTCCGCGACAACCGCGAATCCCTTGCCGGCATCTCCGGCCCTCGCAGCCTCAATCGCAGCGTTAAGCGCCAGCATGTTGGTTTGTTCTGCGATATCCTCGATGGACTGGACAAACATTCCGATTTGCTTTGTCGTATTGGTCAGTTTTTCTACAACGGAGAATATTTTCTCGGTAGAGTCGAAGCTCTCTTTCGATTTTTCCTGCAATATTTTAACGGACTCAAGACCGACATCGTTTAGGTTGTGTATATTGCTTGTTTCCTGCATAACACCTGTGTAAGCCTGGTAGACCAAATCAATCTGTTCCGACAGCCTATCGACAAGCTGCACGCCCTGCATTGCTTCCTGCGCCTGTTCAGACGCACCTTTTGCTATCTCGTCCACCGTTTTGGATATCTCCGTTATGGACGCCGCTGCCTGGCCTGCCGTTGTGTCTACTTTTCTCGAAGCCTGAATAATGGACAGGGACAGTGTGAAGAATCCGTCGATCAATGCCCTGATATCGCTCAGCACCGAGTTGATTGTGGAGGCGATCCCTGCCAGCATGCCGAAGCTTTTGGGCTCCAGGAACTTCGAGTAATCTCCGTCTTTTACTGCCCGAAGTTCGGTTTCAAAATAAGCGGCTGTCTTTTTTATCATTAATTTGTTCGTAGCTTTTAAGATTTGGGAAATTATTATGGCTGCGAGCAGCACCAATAATGATTCGAAATATTTTCCCGTGAGTAATGCGAAAATAACGCTGAAAATAACGCCAACGCCTATTGTAGCGTATAAATTAATCCTGTTCGTGTTTTCCAGGTTTTTATCAGTTGCACTGCCGGCTGCATTTTTATTTTTCGCCATATTCATCCTCCTTTTGTAAAAACCGATAATATTTATTTCGATAAAATTTCCCAAAATCCTTCTTTATCTAGCGCAAGAATAAAAAAATAAATGCGGGAAAAAGTGCAGCTATGTGCAAAAAGTTTTCTGCAATCGGTGCGAAAATAATGTCTTGACAATGAACGTATAATTGTATACAATAATACAATAATACAAAAATACGCATATACATAAATGTGCAAGCAATAAATATAAGTGCGAAATCAAGTCAGGATTTAGGTGAGATTTATGATCGAGTTCAACAAAAAAACAAATACGCTCGAACAAACCCAATACCGCTATTCGCTCCAGGATATTGAAAACCCGAACTTGTACAGGGAGATATTCAGCTATGATGAAATCCCGAAATGTGCATTCAACCATAGAAAGGTGCCGATGTTTCCTCCCGATGAGATTTGGATTACCGATACTACATTCAGGGACGGGCAGCAATCCAGAGAGCCCTATACCGTAGAACAGATAGTCAGGCTGTATGACATGCTTCACAAGCTGGGCGGGCCGAAGGGGCTTATCCGGCAGTGCGAATTTTTCCTTTACAGCGACAGGGATAAGGAAGCGGTATACAAATGCATGGAAAGAGGGTACGACTATCCCGAGGTAACAAGCTGGATCAGGGCTACAAAAAGTGATTTTCGGCTTGCCAAGGACATGGGAATGAAGGAAAGCGGCATTCTTGTCAGCTGCTCGGATTACCATATATTCAAAAAGCTCAAGATGACAAGAAAGCAGGCGCTCGAGCATTATATGGGCATTGTGAAAAGCGCTATAGAAGTTGGGATAAAGCCGCGGTGCCACTTTGAGGATATAACAAGGGCTGATTTTTACGGTTTTGTAGTGCCGTTTGCGCTTGAACTGCGCAAGCTGAGCGAGGACAGCGGCGTGCCGATTAAAATAAGGGCGTGCGATACGCTTGGCCTCGGCGTTTCTTATCCCGGGGTCGCGCTGCCCAGGAGTGTCCCCGGCATTATCTACGGCCTGAGGCATCATGCGGGATTCCCGAGTGAGCTGTTGGAGTGGCATGGACATAATGACTTTTACAAGTCCGTATCAAATGCTGCCACTGCCTGGTTGTATGGCGCTTCGAGCGTTAACTGTTCGCTGCTGGGAATCGGAGAGAGGACGGGGAATACGCCGCTCGAGGCCATGGTTATCGAGTATGCGCAGCTTCGTGGCACGACTGACGGCATGGACACAACCGTTATTACGGAGATAGCGGAATATTATGAAAAAGAACTTGGTTACCAGATACCTCCGAGGACGCCCTTTGTCGGGAAATACTTCAACGTGACACAGGCAGGCATACATGCCGACGGGCTTATGAAAGACGAGGAAATATATAATATTTTCAATACCCGCACGCTGCTGAACAAACCCGTGGGAGTGGCGATAAACCAAACTTCGGGTACTGCCGGCATAGCGCACTGGATCAATGAATATTTCAGTCTCAAGGAGGGCAAAAAGCTTGACAAAAAGGACGCCAGGGTGTTGAAGCTGAAAGAATGGGTCGATGAACAGTACAGAAACGGCAGGGTAACCGCGCTTGGCGACAGCGAACTGGAAGAGGCTGTTAAGAAGCTGGCGCCGGAAATATTGGATCTTGTGCCATAAGTGACAACGCCGCATGATTTGGGGAGTGAAAAAATGATTGGTGAATATGATGAAGAATCCGCATCCAATTCATTGCGCAGCAGGATTTTCAACCATATCCGGAGCGATATACTGAACGGCGTTTATGAGCCGGGGGAAAGCCTTACCGAAACGAAGCTGTCCGAAGAACTGGGCGTCAGCCGGACGCCTATCAGGGAAGCGTTAGGGCAGCTTGAACTGGAAGGCCTGGTACAGTCCATACCCAATAAGGGAGTATTTGTAAAAGGCGTCTCACCACAGGATATAAATGATATATATACCATAAGAATGCTGATAGAGGGGTTGGCTGCCAGGTGGGCGGCAGAAAAAATAACGCCGCACGAGATAGAGGAACTGAAGGAAACGGTGGAACTGGAAGAGTTTTATACAATGAAAAACAATACAGGCCAGCTGCTCCAGTTTGACACGAGGTTTCATGACATAATATACAAGGCGTGCAAAAGCAAGCCTCTCATGCATGTTCTCAGCACATTTCACAATTATGTCCGTAAGGCGCGGAAGATATCAATGAGCAGTCCGATAAGGGCAAGAGAGGTCCTGGAAGAGCACAAGGCTATTTTGCAGGCAATTGTCGAGAAGGATGCAGAAAAGGCCGAGAGGCTGGCAACCGAGCATGTAAGGAATGCCAGCGAAAACCTCCTCAAGCAGCAGACGAACATATAAAATATTGAATTCATAAAGATAATTTAAATATTTGCAACTGAATATTAGTTGCAAATATTCCTTTTTTTATATATAATACTTTCAGGATAAAATAATAAAGAGAGCTACGCCAGATGAGCCAAAAAGAAAAACTGATAAAGAGGTTATTGAGCAGACCTAACGATTTTGCGTATAGAGAGGTTAAATCCTTATTATCTGATTTTGGATATTTTGAAGATAATCGCGGACGTACATCAGGATCAAGAGTTGCTTTTGTGCATACCGAAACGAAACATATAATCAGGTTTCATAAGCCTCATCCGGGGAATACTCTAAAAATGTATCAGGTTGATGAGTTGATTGAAACGCTGAAAGCTCAAGGGGTGATATAGCATAACATGAAGGATATTATGATATATAAGGATATGATCGGTTCGGTGCATTACAGTACTGAAGATGAAGTATTTTATGGCAAAATAGAGGGTATTGAAGATTCAATCAGTTTTGAGGGCACCAGCGTTGAAGAGTTGAAAAATTCATTTCATGAGGCTGTAGATGATTACCTTGAACTATGCAAATTAAATAATAAGACTCTTCAAAAGACATATAAGGGAAGTTTTAACATCAGGATTTCGCCGGAGTTGCACAGAAAAGCTGCTCGTGAAGCAATGTTGAGGGGGATTTCGCTGAACCAGTTTATCGAAAGCGTTATCAGGGAAAAAGTCAAATAATGTTGAACCGGACGTACAATAGATGTTCGTCCGGTTCTTTTCGAATTTACCTGGTGACCCATAGGGGATTCGAACCCCTGTTACCGCCGTGAGAGGGCGGTGTCTTAACCGCTTGACCAATGGGCCGCACTTTTTGCAGCTTGCGGCGCGGCATAACCGCATGAGTTATTATAGCACGCGGCCGCATTCATTTCAATAGCTTAATTCGCCTTTAAAACATGCTTTATATGTGCTAAAATTAACTCATCACCAAAAGGGGGAGTGCATATTGGCTTCAAGCGTACCGGCTGCAAATAAGAAAAACCGGCCTGCCGGTTCAAATAAAGGCTCAAAGCATCATGGCAGGCAACATGCAAGTAACAAATCAAGGCACGCCCGTGATTCCGGAATCAATATACATAGCTTTATACCGTTGTTTCTGATTGTGGGCCTGGTCCCGTTAATTGTATATATCAAGGAAGTCAATTTTAATGATCCGGGAAACCTGTATTGGGACGGTATTGCCACGCATTATGACGTTTTCAGCTATTATAAAATGGTTTATCTGCTGTTGTTTGCGGCCGCAGGCTTGCTGCTGCGCATATTTACTCCTAAAGAAAGCCCGTTTTCCATGGAAAAGAAAACCTATTATATCCCGATGGGCATTTTTTCCTTATGTGTCCTTCTTTCTTCCCTTGCTTCGGAATTCAAGAATGTGGCGTTCTTCGGATTCCAGGAAAGATACGAGGGGGCGCTGGCGCTTTTCGCGTACATGGTTGTCATGTACCAGGCGATGAATATGAATATAAACGAAAAATTTATTAAAACCTTGTTTGGCTGCCTGTTTGCATCGGCGGCCATAATATCCGCCATAGGGGCGTTGCAGTACTTTGGCGCGGATATTTACAAATCCGGTTTTTTCTTTAAGTTAATCACACCCTCTTCGATATTGAACAAGGGCGGAAAGCTGTCGTTCGCTTTTGGCGAGAAAACGGTATTTTCGACACTTTACAACCCTGATTACGTCGGAAGCTACATGGCCATGATAATGCCGGCGGTTGTTGTATTTATCGTATGGGCAAAAAAATTGCGGCATAAGGCGGTTCTTTCAGCGCTGCTTCTTGTTGCCGCAATAAACTGGATAGGCTGCGGTTCGCGCGCGGGCGTTATTGGGGCGGTTTTTGCATTTGTTGTAATAATGATCCTCTTCAGGAAGAATATTATCAGGCATAAATGGATATCCCTTGCAGCCGTTGTATTGCTTATAGGGGGATTTGCCGTTCTAAACCACATTACGGGCGGGTCGGTTGTCAACAGCCTGACGCGGATGGCGACGCTTGGGATGAAGGATGCAGGGAACGAATCCGTTAATGCGATGAATAAGACGCTTGAAGGCATCATCGATGTAAAGATGGATGACGAGGAATTTGAACTTGTTACCGAGAAAGGCACTTTACGGGTTTCAATACCGGAAAAAAAGCTGCAAGTGCGCGATGAGAATGACGCAGATGTACGGTTGTCCGCGGAAGGCAACAATATACTGATCGATGATGAACGGTTTAAAAATATAAAGCTTGTCGCACAGCCTGAGAAAGGGCTGGTGGAAGTACACTATAACAATTACCACTTGATTGATATATTGCTGACGCGCGAAGGCTTGAGAAGCCCCGACAACAGGTGGCTGAATTATAGGGGCGACAGGGAGATTGAATCCTGGGGGTTTGAGGGAATGGAGACTTTCGGCTCCAACCGCGGGTATATCTGGTCCAGGACGATACCGTTGCTGAAGGACACAATCGTTACGGGCAAAGGGCCCGACACCTTTGCGCTGTATTTCCCGCAGTACGATTTTCTGAATAAGCTGAGATACTACCAGATCGGCGGCATATTTGTCGACAAGGCGCATAACATGTACCTGCAAACCGCCCTGAACACGGGGGTGCTGTCGCTGCTTGCGTTGCTGGCGATGTTTGGCATATATGCGGTTTCAAGTTTAAAAATTTACTGGAAAGAAGATTTCTCCGGCTTTCTGCCAGCGGCCGGAGCGGCCTGTTTCACCGCGTTCTGCGGCTATGCCGTCGCCGGGCTGGCCAATGACAGCGTCATATCGGTGGCGCCGGTATTCTGGGCACTGCTGGGTTTGGGAATCGGGATTAATATAATGCTCCAAAAGGAGAGGCAGGCTGCAGAGAAAGCGGAATTGAAGATAGAGAGAAAAGCAGAAGAGAAAACGGTGGACGAGGCGGTCCGTGCATGATTACAATTTTGCTTGCGGCATGCAACGGTGAAAAATATATAGCGGAACAGATTGAATCTATCCTCCGCCAGACATACGGCAATTGGATACTTGTCGTCCAGGACGACTGCTCGCAAGACAAGACATGTGAAATTGTGGAGAAATATGCCGCCAAGCATGCCGACCGGATAATATTAAAGAAACGGACTACGCCTTCAGGATCTGCAAAAAATAATTTTTTAAGCATGCTAAAATATGTCGGCACTGAATATGTAATGACCTGCGATCAGGATGATTCCTGGCTTCCCGAAAAAATAGAGGTTACAATAGACAAGATGCGGGAAATCGAAGCGATAGCGGGACATAACAGTCCTATACTGGTACATACGGACTTGAAAGTAACCGATGAGAAACTGAATGTTCTGGCCGATTCTCTTATCAAGTTTCAAAAGCTTGACAGCAGTAGGGACAAGCTGAATAATTTGCTGGTCCAGAATATAGTAACCGGGTGCACAATGATGGCAAACCGCGCGCTGGCGGAAAAAGTGCAAAACATACCGGAAGAGGCAATTATGCATGATTGGTGGTTCGCATTGGTTGCTTCGGCTTTCGGGCATATCGGGTATGTTGACAGGCCGACCGTCTTGTACAGGCAGCACGCCGCCAACGAAATCGGCGCAAAGAATGCGAGTAGCTTATTCTACAAAATAAACAGAATGCTCGCGATTAAGCAAGCCAGGTCATCGCTGGCCGCGACTTATGCCCAGGCGGAAAGCTTTCTGCGCGTTTACGAGAATGAACTTGGAGAAAAAGAAAAGAGTATTATCGGGGCATACTTGTCAATATCCGGCGCAAGCAGGGCGGAAAAAATAAAAATCATATCCGGGTATGATTTCTGGAAAACCGGTTTTTTCCGGCGTTGCGGGCAGATTATACTCCAGCCGTAATTGTAATAACCCGCTCAATATGTTATAATATCCGGGAAAATGTAGATTTTATGCATCTTTTCACGTATTTTATTCCATGGGGGGTTGTACAATGAAAGGCATAGTCCTCGCAGGCGGCAGCGGCACAAGGCTTTACCCGATTACACTGGTTACCTCGAAACAGTTGCTGCCGGTATATGATAAGCCGATGATCTATTATCCCCTTTCAATACTGATGCTGGCCGGGATACGTGAAATCCTTATTATTTCCACTCCCCATGACCTGCCAAATTTCAAAAAGCTATTGGGAGACGGTTCGGACTTTGGAATAGAGCTTTCATACAGGGAGCAGCCTTCCCCTGATGGGCTGGCGCAAGCGTTTATCATAGGCGAAAGTTTTATTGATGGCGATTCTTGCGCCATGATACTCGGCGATAACATTTTCTACGGAAGCGGCCTGGTCGCGCACCTGAGGAAGGCAGCGAGCCGCACGACAGGAGCCACGATTTTCGGCTACTACGTGGAAGACCCGGAAAGGTTTGGGGTTGTTGAGTTTGATGAAAACGGAAGGGCGGTATCGCTCGAGGAAAAGCCCGCGAATCCCAAGTCCAACTATGCGGTAACGGGCTTATATTTTTATGACAGCAATGTCTGCGAATATGCGAAAAGCTTGCGGCCGTCGGCAAGGGGCGAACTTGAAATAACCGACTTGAACCGCATTTACCTCGAAAACGGAACGCTCAACGTGGTTACGCTGGGACGCGGATACGCGTGGCTTGATACCGGAACGGTGGATTCCCTGATTGAAGCAGCCGAGTTTGTAAAAGTGATCGAGAAACGCCAGGGCATAAAAATATCCGCGCTGGAGGAAATCGCCTGGCGAAACGGATGGATCAGCAAAGAAAAACTGTACGAAGCCGCCCAAAAATATGAAAAATCCGCATACGGATGGCACTTGAAGGCGGTTGCGGAAGGAAGGATATTATACTAATATGAATGTTATAAAGACAAGCCTGTTGGATGTTTATATAATAGAGCCGGAGGTATTCGGGGATTCCCGCGGCTGGTTCATGGAATCCTGGTCCCAGAAGAAAATGGACGAAGCCGGGCTGCATTTCAGGTTTGTCCAGGACAACCAATCTTATTCCGCCCGCAAGGGAACGCTAAGAGGCTTGCATTTTCAGAAGGGAGGAGCGGCACAGGCAAAACTGGTGCGCTGCGGGCGCGGAGCCGTGCGGGATGTCGCCGTTGATTTGAGAAGAGGGTCGCCGACATACAAAAAATGGGTGGCAGTCGAGTTATCGGCGGAGAACAAGCGCCAGCTTTTAATACCGCGCGGCTTTGCGCATGGATTTTTGACGCTTACTGACGGTGTAGAGTTTATTTACAAGACGGATAACTACTATGCGCCGGAAGCGGAAGGGAGCATAATCTGGAACGACCCCGATATAGGCATTCAATGGGGCATTGAAAACCCGATACTTTCCGAAAAGGATAAAAAGGCCCCAAGGTTGAGCGAATGCGATATTGATTTTATCTACGGAGGGGAAAAATGAAAATACTGGTGACAGGAGGAGCCGGCTTTATCGGCGGCAATTTTGTCCATTACATGCTGAAAAAATACAGCAAGTACAGGATTATATGCCTGGACGCCCTGACCTATGCAGGCAACCTGGAGACTCTGGCTGACGTTATGGATAATCCGTGCTTTACATTTATCAAGGGCGATATCGCCGACCGTGATTTGGTTTATGCCCTGTTTGAGCGCGAGCGTCCTGATGTTGTTATAAATTTTGCCGCGGAAAGCCATGTCGACCGCTCGATTGAAAACCCGGGGATTTTTCTGCAAACCAATATCGTGGGAACGGGCGTGCTGCTTGATGCGTGCAGAAAGTACGGGATACGCCGTTTTCACCAGGTTTCAACCGATGAGGTTTATGGCGACCTGCCGCTTGACAGGCCTGATTTATCCTTTTCCGAGGAAACACCGCTTCACGCTTCGAGCCCGTATTCATCATCCAAGGCGGCTGCCGATTTGCTGGTGCTGGCATATTGCCGCACTTACAAGCTGCCTGCCACGATATCGCGCTGTTCCAATAACTACGGGGCTTATCAATTTCCGGAGAAGCTCATCCCGTTAATGATAGCCAACGCGCTAAGTGACAAGCCGCTGCCGGTTTACGGGAAAGGAGAGAATGTCCGCGACTGGCTGTATGTGGAAGACCACTGCTCGGCTATAGATTTGATTATTCATGAAGGCCGGGAGGGAGAGATCTACAACATCGGCGGTCATAATGAGCGTACCAACCTGGAAGTGGTCAAGTCAATCCTTCGTGAGCTAGGCAAGCCGGAAAGCTTGATTATGTTCGTAAAAGACCGTCCCGGCCACGATTTGCGCTATGCAATAAACCCGGCTAAAATCCACAGGGAGCTTGGCTGGCTGCCGGAGACAAAATTTGACGAAGGCATCAGGAAAACCATAAAATGGTACCTGGATAACAGGTCCTGGTGGGAAAATATTATCAACGGGGAGTACAGGCATTATTACGAAAAAATGTACGGAAACCGTGAAGTGAATACGGCATAGGGCTTTTGCCCCATGATATCGTGTGCGCTTTATGTTATTATATTACAAATGATCGTGCAAAGGAGTTCTTCTAAATAAATGAAAGTACTGGTTACCGGTGTAAAAGGGCAGCTCGGACATGATGTATTAAGGGCGCTGCAATCACGCAACATGGAATGCCTTGGCGCGGATATCGAGGAATTCGATATCACGGACGCTAAGGCTGCTTCCGCCTTTATTAAAAATTACCGTCCGGGCGCAGTGGTGCATTGCTCCGCATATACGGCGGTTGATAAAGCGGAGGACGACCGGGAGCGGTGCATGGCGGTAAATTCCGGCGGTGCGAGGAATATAGCCGCCGTATGCAGCGAAATTGACGCTAAAATAGTTTATATAAGCACGGACTACGTTTTTCCCGGAATGGGCAGCGGTGAATATGGCGTGGATGATCCTACCGGCGCGGTAAACATATATGGAAAGTCAAAGCTTGACGGTGAACTGGCTGTCAGGGAATTGACGCGCAAACATTTCATTGTCCGCACTTCGTGGGTGTTCGGTAAAAACGGGAATAATTTCGTTAAAACCATGTTAAGGCTTGGAAAGGAACGAAGCGAGGTAAACGTCGTTTGCGACCAGGTGGGATCGCCGACATATACGGCGGACTTGGCGGAGCTGCTTTGCGACATGGTGGAGACGGAAAAGTACGGCACGTATCACGCGACAAACGAGGGTTTCTGCTCATGGGCGGAGTTTGCGCAGGAAATATTCAGGCTGGCGGGGTATCCGGCCAAGGTAAACCCAATTCCAACATCGGAATACCCGGCCTGGGCGGCAAGACCAAAGAACTCGAGGTTGAGCAAAAAAAGCCTGGACGATGCGGGATTTAAAAGGCTTCCGCCGTGGCAGGACGCACTGGCGAGGTATTTGGAGGAAATAGGGGTATGAGGGGAGATATGAAGGCTGGCTTTAGGAAGATATTAATTATAGTTGCAATTGTGCTGGTTTTCTTTTTATGCTCGCAGGCTCCCTGGAAATATCTTATCGAGGAAACGCCTGCAAAGCCGGAAGTGAGTATTAGGATCGGGCATGATAACACTCTTAGGCTGTTCCATTTTAATGAGAAGTACAAATATGTTTATTCATATGCAAGTATTTTGATTATCCTGGCATGCATAATATTTATACTTAAAAATACATACAGGAAGATATTTACGTTCCTAAAAGACATAATACAAGGGAGGAAGCTTATTTTCGAACTTGCTAAAAAGGATCTGCAAAAAAGGTATCTTGGCTCATATTTGGGGATCATATGGGCATTTATCCAGCCGGTAACTACAATACTGATTTTTTGGTTTGTCTTTGAAGTGGGGTTCAAGTCGGCTTCTATAGAAAACGTGCCTTTTATCTTATGGCTCATATGCGGTATGATTCCATGGTTCTTTTTTTCAGACAGCCTTGTAAGCGCCATGAATTCAATACTTGATAATGCATACCTTGTAAAGAAAGTAGTGTTTCGGGTAAGTGTGTTGCCTATTATAAGAATAATATCAGCATTGTTTGTTCATATATTTTTTGTTTTGATAATATTCATAATGATGTTGGCATATGGGTATCCGTTAAGTATTTATAACATTCAAGTAGTATACTATTTGGTTTGTATAATAACACTTGTCCTCGGGCTTTCATGGATAACTTCTTCACTTGTTATATTTCTTAAAGACCTCGGACAAATAATCGGGATTTTGATTCAATTCGGGTTTTGGCTGACGCCGATTTTCTGGTCTTATAGTATCATGCCGGAAAAATATCAGTATTTGCTAAAGCTGAACCCGCTTTATTATATAGTCCAGGGATATAGGGATAGCTTTATAAATCATGTGTGGTTTTGGAATTATTATAACCAGACAGTCAACTTTTGGATGATAACAATTTCGGTATTTATAATAGGGACGTTGATCTTTAGAAAATTAAGACCTCATTTTGCGGATGTACTGTAAAGGAAATGGTGGTGCAATGCAGGAACCGGCAATACGCGTGGAAGGATTGTCAAAAGTATACAAGCTTTATGATAAGCCTGTAGACAGGCTGAAGGAATCGATAAATCCTTTTAGAAGGAAATATCATAGAGATTTTTATGCTCTCCGCAATGTAAGCTTTGAGATTAAAAAAGGAGAAACTGTAGGGATAATTGGGAAAAATGGTTCAGGCAAATCGACGCTTCTGAAAATCATAACCGGTGTTCTTACGCAATCGGAAGGTTCAGTTTCGGTTAACGGTAAAGTATCCGCGCTGCTCGAACTCGGAGCTGGCTTCAACCCCGAATTGACCGGAATTGAAAATATATACCTGAACGGGACCATCATGGGCTACGCAAAAGAAGAAACAGACGCAAAATTAAAAGACATACTTGAATTTGCGGATATCGGCGATTTTGCCTATCAGCCGGTCAAAACATATTCCAGCGGAATGTTTGTCAGACTTGCGTTCGCTTCCGCAATAAGCGTGGAACCGGATATACTTATTGTTGATGAAGCACTTGCAGTAGGCGATATCAGGTTTCAACAAAAATGTTTGAGAAAAATCGAAGAGTTTAAAAAAAGCAAAACAGTAATTTTCGTGTCCCATTCCTTGTCCGATATAAACAGGCTTTGTGAAAGGGTAATTTGGTTGGATCAAGGGGAAATCGTAAATATCGGGGATCCATATGAAGTTTCGAAAGAATACCAGGCATTCATGAATGATTCAGACTTTCACAAGGAATATACATTGAACAAACCAAACACTGTGAATAGTAATAATGATATTTCCGGACAGGAAAGAAGTTTCAATATTGATGAAATCGGAAAAGACGTTGATGTAATAGGCGATCTTAAAGCTGAAATTACCGGCGTAAGTATCCTTGATTGTAAAACGGATGAAAAAATAAATATCCTGAAGCCAGGACAAAGGATTAAAATACTTATCAGGGTAAAATATAACGAAACTATAAAAGACCCCATAGTAGGATTTTCTATCAGGAATAACAAGGGGCTGATTGTTACCGAGACAAATAATTATGTTTTGAATAACATTCTTGATGAGGTAAAAAATCCATGCATAAAAGTATACTGCTTTGAATTGGATTTTCCAAACTTGTATGACGGTGAATATACGCTGTCTGTAGCAATTGCTTCGGGCACTCAAATAGAGCACAAGCAACATTGCTATACGCACGATGTGCTTATATTCAGCGTTATAAGCGGCTTGCGACATTCGCTGCAAGGGGCTTTTTTCATTGATAAAGTTTTATTCAGCACCTTATAAGGCAAAACCGGGTAGTTATAGAATGGTCAAGACAAGATTAATAAAGGGTGATATGGTGGAATATACTGGTGAACGGTTTATACCTGGAAGTGATAATGATAAAGAAACCGAAATAGAACATTTGCAACGTTATTATTCCCTTAAAGACATTATACGGGACAAAATAGTTGTAGATGCCGCATGCGGTGAAGGCTACGGGTCTATGTTCATGGCAGGGTATGCCTTGAAAGTGATAGGAATTGATATTTCGGAAGAAACAATAAAGCAAGCCAAAGAAAAGTATAAAAAGGACAACCTGGACTTTATCTGCGCATCAATTTCCAAAATGCCTGTTAAGGACAAAACGGCCGATATTATTGTATCATTTGAGACTATAGAGCATGTCGATTCGCAAGCGCAGAATGATTTTATGCTGGAAGCTCAAAGAGCGCTTAAAGAGGATGGACTTTTAATTATATCAACCCCGAACAAGGAAATATACTCGGATTTATTTGATTATCGCAATCCATTCCATGTAAAGGAATTTGGCAGAAGCGAATTTCACCAATTTCTTAGTAATTATTTTAAATATATAAAGATGTTTCACCAGAGATATGAAGTGGTTTCGTTATTGAATAACGGAAAAGAAAGCAGTATTGATGTGCTCGATATAATCGAGAATCCGGATAACGCCAAATACATGGTAGCGATATGCAGCAACCGTGAAATCAACGTATCAATCGGATCTATTGTATATGATAATCAGTATTTGAATTTGAAAAAGAGAATTATCGAGATTCAGAATGAGATAGAAAAACTTAGTGCATGGGGCAAATGGCAGGACGAAGAGATAGCCAGGCGGGACAGTACGATAGTATCACAAAATGCCTGGATAGAGGAGCTAAGCGCCTGGGGCAAGAAGCAGGAAAAAGAAATAGCTGAAAAAGATGAGACAATTTCATTGCTAAACAAAAAAATAGAAGAATTGGCATCTTGGGGAAAACAGCTTGACAAGGAGAACCATCGGAAAGACGACGCCATATCTTCACTAAATGAACAGATTGAAGGGTATAATGATACTTTAAAGCAGCTGGAAACTAGAATCCAAGAAAAAGAGGAAGAATTAAAGAAGATATACAACTCCAGGGGATGGAAATTACTTTTAGCGCTGTATAAGATCGAAAACCGGATTATACCTCTGCACAGCAGGAGAAGAGAAGCGCTAAAAGTCATATATTTTCTGCTGAGGAACCTGAAACTTGTTGTAAGACATATTAACCTCGAAAATTTGAAGAAGCTATTCAAATATGCAAGGACAGAAAACCCCAGGCGCATATTCGGCCGTATTAAGAATTATTTCAACAGGTTCAAGCCAATACCCCCAATGGAACTTAAACTATTTGAAAAAGCCGGCTCTTATGAGAAAATAAGCTTCAAACCCTCATCGGAACCTTTGGTATCGATTATTATTCCCGTCTATAACAAATGGGAATATACATATTTATGCCTTCGTTCTATTCGGGAAAATACAGAATCAATTGAATATGAAATAATTCTAGCAGACGATGTGTCTAGTGATGAAACTGTAAATATCGGACAATATATAGAAAACATAAAAGTCGTAAGAAACACTGAGAACCTGGGATTTCTGCGCAACTGCAACAATGCCGCGAAACATGCCAGGGGGAAGTATATCCTGTTTCTGAATAATGACACTAACGTGCAAAAAGACTGGCTTAATTATTTGGTTGACTTGGCGGAAAAGGACGACACAATC
>JBLNDI010000124.1:0-4314 GCA_050261495.1 Bacillota bacterium | reverse complement strand
CATATTCGTTTATCAAGGTTCATTTCGTCAATATGTATTTACTTTTGTCAGTCTCTCAAAGTTATTTTATCCCAATAATTAACATTTAGCTGGTTTTCCAGTTACTTTTCGAGAATATTCTTTTAAGACAGCCGGTCGGCATTTTAGCATCCGTTTCGGAATGATGACTGAAGCGTACGCCGAATGCCCATCGTCAACATTTTTTTCTATTATGCAACTTTTCTTTTAAAAAATCCAGACTTATTTTATAAAGTTGTTTTTTTAAGATTTTTCTTCCTATATGCTCCGATAAATATTATAATGTGAAGGAAAAACAAAACAGCAGTTGCCGCAGGTTAATCGCCTTGCGATATAACGGATGGAACATGGAGGAGACGATGAATAACGGGAGGTTCTACCCGTCTGTTGCCGTGGGAGGAATTGCGGATATCACCGCGGAATTGCTTGAAAAGCATAATATTAAAGGGCTTATCCTGGATATAGACAATACCCTTGTGCCAAACCATACACCGGAAGCCGACGAAAAAACGGAAAAGTGGATCGAGGGCTTGATGTCGGCAGGATACAAAATGTGCATTGTTTCAAATGCGCGTAAAAGACGCGTGGAGAAATTTAACAGCAGGTTGAAGCTGCCGGCGGTTTATAACGCGATGAAGCCAAGAATGGCCGCATTTACGAAGGCAGCAAGGATAATGGGGCTGGAGAGCAGGCATGTCGCGGTTGTCGGAGACCAGGTATTTACCGACATATATGGCGGCAACCGTGCCGGCATGTTCACAATCCTGGTTAATCCGCTGGATTCCAGGGAAAATATGCTGATCCGCTTCAAAAGGATTTTTGAAAGGCGGATTTTAAAAAAATACGAGGAAATGGTTAAGCAGGCCGGTAAAAGTGACTGATCGGACGGGCGCAGGCTTTTTCTGAAAGGTGGTAGCGATGCTTCTTGATAAGCGCGTCGACGGTAAAACAATATTGACAGGACTGGTGGGAAACCCGGTAGAACATACCGTTTCGCCCGTTCTCCACAACAGCCTTTTTTCAGGGCTTGGCATAAACGGCATATACCTGCCTTTGAAAGTTCCTGAAAAGGCCCTCGGTGACGCGTTGAAAGGCCTCAAAGCCCTGAGCTTTAAGGGATTCAACGTCACGATACCTTACAAGGAAGCCGTACTGCCTTACCTGGATGAAGCAAGCGTTGAAGTGCGCCTGCTGGGTACGGCGAACACAGTTAAAGTGGACGGGGACAAGCTTTACGGGTACAATACCGACGGCGGCGGTTTCCTGCGTTCGTTTTACGAGGAGACGAAAACGCGGTTTGCGAAGAAACATGTGTGCATCCTGGGCGCCGGCGGCACCGCAAGAACGCTGGCTATCAAGATAGCGATGGAAAACGCGGGCAGGATAAGTATTATTAACAGGACCGCCGAAAAAGCTGAGAAAATTGCAAATTGCGTAAACGAGGCAGTGCGTGGCGCCGGACGGGGAGGGGAAATAGCCTCAGCCGCGGAGCACGGTTCGGCGGAATCGTATGAAATGCTTGCCTCAAGCGATGTCATAATCAATGCGACATCCGTCGGCATGTATCCTAATACCGGGGACAGTCCGCTGAAGGATGATTTTCCGTTCCGCAAAGAGCAAATTGTTTTTGACGTCATTTATAATCCTCCTGTTACGAGGCTGCTTGCCCAGGCGTCATCCAGGGGCTGCCGGACGGTTAACGGGGCCGGCATGCTTTTTTACCAGGGGCTCGAAGCTTTTGAAACATGGATGGGTATGAAAGTCGACGATATTACTGCAGGAAAGATTTTTTCCGAATTTTTAAAATATTTGCGGGGTTAAGAGGAATTATACGGCAATATGGAGAATTATTCTAGAAATAATTGGCGAGGTGTAAGGGGAAATGATTGCTGCGTACGTGCTAATATTTTTGCTTGGACTTTTAGCAGGGTCATTTGCGAACGTGCTTATTTATCGCATTCCTCTGAAAAAGTCGATTATTGCGCCTCTCTCCGAATGCCCGGCCTGCGGTGCGAAACTGACCGCGCCGGACCTCGTACCCGTGCTGGGCTATTTGCTGCTGAAGGGCAAATGCAGGTATTGCGGCGCGAAGATTTCACCGCAATACTTGCTCGTTGAGCTGTTAACGGCGGCTGTTTTCGTTGTCTTGTTTGCCTTTTACGGATTGTCAGCGCTGTTTGCCGCTTTTGCGTACCTGATGACTATTTTGATTGCGGTCTTGTTTATCGATATAAAGCACAGGATCATACCTAACGGTCTCGTAATAGCGGAACTGGCCGGCGGTGCGGTTTTTTTCGTGATAAACCTGATCAGGCCGCATGCCGAAATATTTGGCGACGACAAGTGGTGGACGCCGCTGGCAGGCATATTCCCCGGATCTGTTTTCTTGCTCCTGATCGCCATGCTCGGGTCGTTTATATATAAAACGGACGACGCCATGGGTATGGGTGATGTAAAGCTGATGGCGTCAGTGGGTATTTTCCTGGGATGGAGGCTGTGCCTTGCCGCGCTTTTTATTTCGGTAATACTGGGCGGATTGGTTTCGGTGCTTCTCATTGTTTTTCGCGTGAAAGAACGAAGGGACACCGTTGC
Source organism: Bacillota bacterium (assembly GCA_050261495.1). Classification (GTDB taxonomy): domain Bacteria; phylum Bacillota; class Clostridia; order Acetivibrionales; family DTU013; genus JBMNKL01. The sequence continues at coordinate 1,704 of JBLNDI010000124.1, read as the reverse complement.
GTTCGGACCGTTTATCGCGGCAGGAACTTTTGCGGCTGTGCTTTTTGGAAGGTATATTATACAGGTTTATTTTTAGGCGGAAAGTGAGTATTGACATATTGCAATACAGTTAAATATCACTTCGAAGGAGGAAAATTTATGCCGCAGTTAAAGAATTATATGGAAGAGATTGTATTTAATCAAATGAAAGAGGTTCTGGCCGACATCAACGTATGCAAATGCGAAAAGTGCCTGATGGACATTGCCGCGATAGCCTTGAACGATCTGCCGACGAAATACATAGTTACGGAAAAAGGAGAGCTTTATTCCAAGATCAATATCTTGATGCAGCAATTTGAGGTTGACGTCGTCTCGGCCATCACAAAGGCGGCCATCCTGGTAAAGAGAAATCCGAGGCATAACGTTGTATAACGCGAAAGATTGTGGAGAGTATGAAAAGAGGGGAAGATGAAAGGAAAAGCAGCACATGAAAAGGATTCTGGTAATAAACGGCCCTAATTTAAACCTGCTGGGTAAAAGGGAAGAAAATATTTACGGGACAGCGACGCTTTCGGACATTGAGTCATCTGTGGCAAGGGAAGCACAGGCGCTTGGACTGGACGTTGATTTTTTCCAGACCAATTATGAAGGCGAAATAATTGACAAGATTCATGAAGCCCGCGGCAAATATGATCTTGTCATTATCAACCCGGGTGCGTACACGCATTACAGCCTGGCGATACGGGACGCCGTTAAAGCGGTGGAGCTGCCATTCATCGAAGTTCATCTGTCCAATATATATGCAAGGGAAGAATTCAGGAGCAAATCGGTGGTTGCGCCGGTATGCGCGGGCCAGATAAGCGGGTTCGGAGCGGACAGCTATATATTGGCGCTGCATGCGGCGTCATTAATCCTGGATGCTTCACAAAAAAAGCAATAAGCACTATAATAAAAAAGAAACTAAAGCGGAGGTATAATTTATATGATAACAGCAGGAGATTTCAAAAACGGAGTTACATTTGAGCTGGAGGGGCAAGTATACCAGGTTGTCGAGTTCCAGCATGTCAAACCGGGCAAGGGAGCCGCGTTTGTCAGGACAAAGCTTAAAAACGTAATAACCGGCGCGACTATTGAAAGGACGTTCAGCCCCACCGATAAAATGCCCAAGGCCCATATTGAAAGAAAAGACATGCAGTACCTATACAATGACGGCGACCTGTACTATTTCATGGATACGGAAACCTACGAGCAGCTTCCTATCAGCAAGGATACCGTGGGGGACACGTTCAGGTTCGTTAAGGAGAATATGGTTGTAAAAATCCTTTCTTTCAAGGGCAATGTATTCGGCATTGAGCCTCCGACGTTTGTCGAACTTGAAGTTACGGCAACCGAACCCGGTTTCAAGGGCGACACCGCCACAGGTGCTACAAAACCGGCTACAGTAGAAACAGGCGCAACGATCAAGGTGCCGCTTTTTATAAACCAGGGCGATATAATCAGGATTGACACCAGGACAGGCGAATACCTTGAAAGGGTGTAAAACGGATGTCCGTTAACGGTTCACGGGCGGGTTCTTGGTTAGAGACAGCCCGTTTTTTCATGCAGGGGTGCAGGAATGAAATTAATAAAAGCCATAGCTAGAGAAATACTTGAGTGGATTATTGTATTTTCGGCGGCGTTTGTAATTGTGGCGCTGCTATATACCGCCGTTTTTTCGACAAAGCA
>JBLNDI010000123.1:0-3555 GCA_050261495.1 Bacillota bacterium | reverse complement strand
TGCTCACGGTAGCATCCGCCGATACGGTATTGGTGCTTATGCCGAATACCCTGGCAAAAAACGATGGCTCAGTACGGCTGACGGCCACCGTAATGGATTTGTTGTCGGCCCTGATAGTAATATCGGCGTTGTCTCCGGGCTTTCCATTAATGGAAACGTAGTTCTGCGCAACAATCCTGGCCTGGGCAGGGTTATCCGGCAATTCCTGCCCGGCGGCAAGGGCTGCGGCATCGGCCACCTTCTGAAGGTCCGACTTTGTTATAACAAGTGATCCCACGTCTATGGCCAAGGCGGAAAATCCGAATATGGCTGCCATCAACAGTGCAGTCATGACCAATGATTGACCGTTCCTTTTTTTTAGAAATTCCATGAAACCGAACACTAAAGTCCCCCTTTCTTGCCTTGTTTGTTCCGTTTTGCGGCGGATAAGCAAGTTTACCCCGGTTTAAGCCGAAAAAGAGGCATTTTAGTGACAAAATACCTCTCCAACAATATTTTACAGCATTTATGATTATAACCAAATAGTGCGGAACTCCTGTTTTTTGCCGGTTTTAGTGAGTCTAAATACCTACATATGATTAACTAAAGAGTTACTATAAAGACGCGTGTGGGCATGAGGCAAATTCGACATTATTTGAAGGAATGGCTGCAGAGTGTTTGCTTTTATGCGGATTGCATGCGGGTGCTTTTTCAAAGTAGTAATATGTTTGTCTCTGCTCGACGCCGACAAATTTTACATCTATCGGTAAACGAACCGCGTCCATGCCCGAAATCTTGCAATCCTCGATATCATGGAATACAGAATCCTCAAAAAAGCCTTTAAGTACCGGAGAGCGCCTCGTAAACTTTTACGCACACAGCTGCAAACTCTGCGCGAGTGATGGGCTTTGTCAGATCGGCTCCCCGCAGGGAATCGGGAATAAGCCCCAAGTCATCGGCTTTTTTCAGCTCTGTCGTCGCTCATTGGGAAGCTTTGCCCCAGGCAGGGGCTCCGAACTCTATCATGTCAGACCACGGGGACGAAGAACAAGCGCGCTGTTTCCTTTATGATATTGATACCGCGTCCGCAGCCTTACATGGGTATCCTCCGATATGGTTTCGGCAGCGCGCGCAAGCTCCGCATACATATCTCCGTCGGAAACATCACGATCAGATAGACCTACCGCTTTCCATTCGCCGCCTCCAATACTCACTTCGGCAGCTACAATGATATAATCCGTCAGCGACTTTGCTCCTGCGGAGGCTGCTTTCACGCTTTCCGGATTTATAAGTTTAAAAGCCACAACCGGGCTGCCGTTCAATGTCCGGTCGGTCATCTTCAGATCGGATATAACGGGTGCTTCAAGGCTTTCAGGGATTTCAAAGGGTTTGTAATCCTTCCCGTATGCCACAATTGGCGACCAATCGGAAGTCAGGTATTGCATGCTTCCGTCTTTAGGCCTGTAACACATAATAAAGCGGGCACGCACATAAACCGTATGCTTGGTCCAATCGATATAAAATTCGCCGTCTTCATCGATGGAGTACTGACCTTCCTTTAAAAATGTAGACATCTGCCTCCATAAAGCGTTGTCGGGGTTACTCTTGTAGCTCTGGTTAAGAATGCTTATTCGTTCGGCTGTATCCGATGTCAGGTCTTTTTTACATACTCACCTTCAAAGGAGCCTCCAGCCTTTGTTTCCAACGTGTCCCAGTTGGGGTGGTATTTCCAGTCGTCTCTGCTGTCAAGGGACCAGTCTATTTGAATATAAAAATTTAAATAATTCAGGTTATACTGTTCTTGCAGTTCGTATCTCTTTTCGATCCAAGCCGACAGTTCCTTGCTTTTATTGAAGGTTACATAAACATATTTTCCGTGGTCTGGCTTTGGTATGCTCAGTATGACGTCTGTCGGCGCTTCAAGAGTTGTCGGAGGGAAAGACTCTTCTGCAAGCGAGATGCCGGGTAACAGCGCCAGGCATGCCATAAATGCCAGCATAAGTGAAAGAACACGTTTATTCTTTGCAGATTTCATTGGCATAATGTATTCTCCTTTCGAAAACGATAATAAACATTCTGAATGGGTGATTACTTTCGCTATAATAATGCCCTTTCAGGCGGTTTACCCCTTTCTTAATCTTTGTAATAGTAATTGATATTCAAATTATTTAAAATCTCTGCGATAAGTGCAATGGAGTTCAAACGTTTCACCTTCGCCTTCCATTATGATATCCTCCTCGTAGGGGTAGGGATCGCGAGTGGTTATCCCCAAATCCTTCAGCTTTGAAAAGTAGGCTCCGGTTTCATATGTTAGCATGATATGAGATTTTTTAATTTTCCAAAAGTATCGTTTTTATTTCTCAAAAGTGCTATCTTCTTTACTCCGAACTTTTGACAAAAAAATACTGTCCACCTTATCGGCGGACAGTATGGAGTGTGAGCGTAATTTTATTTTTTCGCATGCATTTTTCTGTACTCGGACGGCGAAAGTTTTGTACTGCGCTTAAAAGCTACCGCAAAATGCCCTGCATTTATAAAACCGCATCGCCTGGCGATATCCTCAATCGAATATTCACTATTTGCCAAAAGCTCTTTTGCCTTTTCCAGCCGGATATTCATCAAGTACCGGTGCGGCGTCTGCCCCGTATACTCCTTGAATACCCGTTTAAAGTGGCAAGGGCTTAGATAAATAAGATTGCTGATATCGCGGATGCCGATATTGGTCGCATAATATTGCTGCATCAAATTGATGGCTTCACTGATATATGGGTTGTCCTTGCCGTTCTTTTCATTGGGGTTTATGCAGTCGGCATTTATATCGCGAATCGCCTGAAATACAATCTGCGTGGAAAGACTGAGAAGCATTTGAGGATATGCTTCGCCGTAATTCATCATTTCCTGTTGAAAACTACCGATCAAATCCAGCAACTGGCTGCTATAGCGCCCCTTAATGCGCTTAAATTCAAAATCCTTGCCGCCTGCAATTTCAGAGGATATCTTTTGGAAAAAATCTTTCTTTACCGCAATGTGCAGATACTTGCCATATTCCTTGGTTTTACAGGGAACGCCGTAAATTTTATCCCACGGTTGAACAACCACCATATCGCCTTTTTTTACTTGGTAATCGACATTATTAATTCTTGTAACAGGGGCGCTTGCAAGAAACAGAACGAAGTGGTAATCGTCAACACAGAACTCTTCTCCCAGTACATATTCTTCCGGCTCATAGATAGCAATGTATTGGCAAATTGTCGCTTTCGTCCTGGAATATATATCCTGCGGTATTACATCGAGAAAATAATTGAATTCAGAACCCATTATTGACCCCCTGAGTACGATTCTTGCAAATTATAAGCGACTTTGTTTCATATTCATTTATTGCATTTCAAAATATGGATAATATTCATTAATATTTTACTACAGAAGTCAAAAGAAGCCAATTGGAAATTAGTCTTCGATAGTGTCAACTTGTTGTAGGATTTTTCAAACCAAATCTTCCTCGGTTAACCCTAAAATTAAACTAATCCAGCATTTTGGATTCCACGAAGAACCCTGAATACCGGTGTTACTTTCCCC
>JBLNDI010000122.1:0-12395 GCA_050261495.1 Bacillota bacterium | reverse complement strand
GTGAGCATCCTGATGAAAAACGTGATAATTCCCGGTTCAGCCGGTATATATAATTAATGATCAAGGAGGATATATGAATGGTACCTATTTTCGTAAAACTTATAATGCTCCTGGTTTTGTTCGTACTGGCTCTCGCAATTTTCACAATTGCAGCTTACAACGGCCTGGTCAGCAAGCGCAACAAGGTGGCTAACGCATGGAGCCAGATAGATGTGCAGCTGAAAAGAAGATTTGACCTGATACCAAATTTGCTTGAAACGGTCAAAGGCTATGCCGCGCATGAAAGGCAGACATTGGAGGCTGTCATGCAGGCAAGGAACAACTACATGTCCGCCGGTTCCCACCAGGATGTTATAAAAGCAAGCGGCGAACTGACACAAGGGTTGAACAGGCTCCTGGCCGTAGCCGAGGCATACCCGGAACTGAAAGCCAATGAGAATTTCCAGGAGCTTCAGCGCGAGCTCTCCAAGACGGAGGACAAAATCATGTTCGCCCGCCAGTTTTACAACGACGTGGTAATGGAATACAACAACGCGGTGCAGATGTTTCCGGCCAACATATTGGCAAACCGGTTCAACTTCACGGAAGAGCCTTTCTTTACAATAGACGAGGATGAGGCAAAAAACCCGCAGATTAAATTCTAGGTCTTCTGATTATAAATGGCGCGGTTCTCAGCCTCCGTGCAAACCCGGCGTGTTGCTATCGTGCTGCCATGCTGATTAATAATGACGCACTCGTTCCATTTGCCATACATGCTATATATGCACTATGGCATATCTTTTGGCGCTGTCAAAACATGCCCGGCATTATGGTAATATGCCGGAAACGGCCGTATATGCACATTACCTGGGGAACAGGCTTGACGACAGCTTCCCCAGGCTTATGCACTTCCACTTGCCGCCGGTATCCTTCCTTGAAAAATGCGCCATATACTTTTCAGTTGACCCGTCATCTCGTGTTGCAATTATCTTCACCCTTGCTTCGGTGGCATAGGGGAATACAGCCCTGTGCGGGTCACTCATTGCCCAGAATTCTATTTCTCCCGCATCTATCCTTGAGAAATCCGTTGTAAACACATCACCGGCTTTTCCGGCTTTAATCGTTTCATCAATATATTGTTTGCAGGCCTTGTAAACGTCGTCTCTCTCCTTGCTGTCCGGCCAGGTGGAAAACCCGGTGACATACCACCTGCCTTCTCTTTTCACCAATTCATACGGACCCCTGAAAAACTGGTTCAGCGTGACGGACGCAGCGCTGCTGTTGTCCCTGTACTTTAACGTCATGGTTAAATCTTTTCCGATCTCCGGCTTGATATATTTCCAGTATCCCGGGGTTTCCAATTCAAGCAAAATATTTTCGAGGGCTTCCTGGGGAATATCGTCGTACGTATTGACGAAAACCTGCCTGATTTTTGCGATATCAGGCTCGTCGGAACTGTAGATATCGAGAGCGCGGTACATCAAATCCCGGATTTCCTTATTTTTAAATTCCCTGGCTTCTGCTTCGCCGGCAAATTGAAAACTCGCGGTATCCATAAAACAGGGGTCCCCGTCTTTGAATGCGGCGAAATGCAGGATGCTCTCCCCCGGTGTAACGGTATACAGGGGCGAAGGCACGCTGATTTCCGACTTTTTCCCGTCCGGGCCGATACGCGCCATATGGTATTTCACACCGTTTTCATCCGTTTCAAATGTCGTATAGATGATATCTCCCGTAGTTTTAAGGTATGATGCTTTAAATATCTTCCCTGCGTCCTGGTTGTTCTCCCCGCCGTATATAATCCTGCTGTTCCCGGTACGTGTATCATAGTCTTCCAGCACATATCCGGGACGATTTGTTGAACTGTAGTTATCACGACAAACAAGTATCCGGTCCTGGTTTATATCATGTATGACAACATCATCGGTAAACAGCAGCTTTTCGGCCTCCTCCTTCCCTGATCTTATATAGAGGTCCTCTGCCACGCCTACCCGTTTGCCTTTACTAAGCAATATCTTATCTCCTGCCATTCCGCGGTAAACTTCATCGCCTTCGGAAAAACCGCCCCTTGTCTTCAGCATTTTCCCCGAAACCGAGTCAAAAGAATAATAATTCGCCACCGTGTCCAGGTGGATATTCAGGGTGCGGTTATCCGGCTCCCAGTTGGTATTATATATTCTTCCTGTTTCATACTTTGCGGGGACTTCTTTCAAACGGCCTGCGGCAACGTTCAGAATCGTGACCGATTCATATGAAACCAGGGATAAAAGCTTGCCGTCCTCCGACCAGGCATGGCTTATTATAAACCCCGTACTCCCTGCTTTTTGCGCCTTGTTACCGTCCAGGTCCACCAGGTACAAATCCACCGTTTGCCTGGGCATGCCGACCAGGATAAGCTCATTCTCCTTTTCAGGGCTTTCATCCGAGACCCTGTAAGCAATGATATATTTATGATCACCGCTAACGGTTAATGGTATCATTTGTTTCTCCCGGTAAAAATCTGAAGCCAGGAAAGCTTTTTCAAGAGACTTTAGTTTTTCAATATTGGAATCAGCAGCCGGATTATCAGCTTCGGAAAGCTCCGCCAGGCCTTTTGTCCCGGAAGCCTCCTCCAGGCTGTCACTCCCGGAAGTCCCTCCCTGTGCGCCGGCCTTATCCGGCCTTGACGGATCCGTTGCTGTTTCCCGTGTCGCCTGGCCTGTTATGCTGCCCGATTCTCCCGGCAGGACATCTTTATTATTTTCTGCGCATGACGAAGCTGTTAAAGCCAATATAATGAATAATGAAAGCGCCAAGCCCCTGTAAACGGTTTTTTTCATGTTTCCGAACCTCATCCCCTTATTATTTGCAAATCTATAGTACATATGCCGCCAGCTTATCAAGCATATGCCGAAGGCTTATCAATCTATATCTAAACACTATATCGGTTTGTTATCCGCCATATCAATATTTATTAAATCATCTGCACATTGATAAAGACGAAATTGGCAAATTATTGTTCCGAATAGGACTTATTAGTCATTTTTACATTTATCCTGGCAGTAACATTCTCCGCAGCCGATGCATGGCTTAAGTTCAAAGTTGGCAACGGAATAATTTCAACATGCATATCTCGTTTAGACTTTTTTATTTTTATCTTGACAGTTTACATAGTCTGCATTATTATTATAGTAACATATGAATGTATGTTCAATTGTTTATATTATGAATTGTATGGTGAAAGGGGCTACTTCATGAACGAGAAAACAATCAAAGCAAATAATATAAATTGCGCCGGATGCTGCGGACCGGAGTCATATTCCCGGACCAAGTTCACAATTAACCCGGATCTGGCGGGCATGATCGCAAGTATTGTTCTGTTTGCCGTGGGGTTTGCAGCCGGCGGAACCCTTTCCCTCGTATTATTTATGGTATCCTGGCTGGGCGCTGGTTTTGGCGTGTTGCGAAAGGCTGTATCAAACCTGGTAAAGGGCCGGGTTTTTGATGAAAACCTGCTGATGACCGCGGCATCCATCGGGGCATTTATAACCGGACAATACGAGGAAGCTGCCGCTGTAATGCTGTTTTACAAGCTAGGAATTATACTGGAAAACAAAGCTGTCAGGCATTCCAGGAAAACAATCGCCGCCCTTGTGAATCTTAAACCTGAAACTGCTTCCGTAAAAACTGAGAACGGGTTCATCGAAGTAAATCCCGAGATGGTAAAAGCAGGAGATATCATCCGGGTTAAGCCGGGGGAACGTATTCCGGTAGACAGCACGGTTATGGAAGGCGAATCGCTGATCGACGTCTCCCCGCTCACAGGCGAATCGATGCCGCTGACAGCAGAACCCGGAACGCAGGTGCTTGGAGGAGCTATTAACAAAACAGGCCTCCTTATCCTTAAAGCTTTAAACACTTTAAAACAGTCTGCCGTAACGCGTATACTCGAGCTTGTGGAAGACGCGGCAGCGAGGAAAGCGCCGCTGGAAACCTTTATAAGCCGGTTTGCCGGGTATTATACTCCTGCGGTAATCGCCGCAGCCTTCCTGGTTGCAGTCCTTCCGCCGCTGGCGACAGGAAGCATGGATTTTAAAACATGGCTTTACAGGGCAATGATATTCCTCGTCATCTCGTGCCCCTGCGCGCTGGTGGTCTCCATACCCCTCACGTTTTTTGCCGGCATTGGCAGGGCATCTTCGGGAGGAATACTTGTAAAGGGCGGCAATTACCTTGAAGCGTTGAATAAAGTTGATACGGTTGTTTTCGACAAGACGGGCACGCTAACGGAAGGATCGTTCAGCGTATCCGGACTGAGGGCGGCAGGATGCACCGAGGCAGAACTGCTGGAGTACGCGGCATACGCCGAAGCAAATTCGACCCACCCGATCGCCCGGTCAATCGTTGAATCATATGAGGGAAACATCGATACTTCCTTGATTACCGCCTTTGAAGAAACTGCCGGAAAAGGCGTTAAAGTGGCAATATGCGGAAAAACGGTCATTGCAGGAAACATGGAGTACCTCGAAAGTTTCGGTATCCGCCCGGAAGCGGAGGATACAGGCGTTTTGGAAGGCACCGTTATACATGTATCGGTGGATCGTGAATACATGGGCTGGATCAGCGTATCGGATAAGCTGAAAAAGGACGCCGGGAAAGCAATAACCGAACTGAAGAAATCAGGAGTCGGCAGGGTAATCCTTCTGACCGGCGATGCAAAACAGCCGGCAGAAGCCATAGCAAGCCAACTCGGAATTGATGAAGTTCATTTTGGCCTGCTGCCGCACCAAAAGGCGGAATGGCTGGAAAAAATCAAAAAATCGGCAAAAGGCAAGACCATATTTATAGGAGATGGCATCAACGACGCTCCTGTCCTCGCTTCGGCCGATATAGGCATATCCATGGGAGGCATCGGTTCCGACGCGGCAATAGAGGCTTCAGACATAGTACTAATGACCGACGAGCCGTCTAAGATAACCGAAGCGTTGAAAATCGCGGCTGCAACTCATAAGATTGCAGTTCAGAACATAGTTTTTGCCATCTCCGTAAAAGCGCTGGTGCTGTTTATGGGAACACTGGGACTTTCTGCAATGTGGGAAGCGGTGTTTGCCGATGTCGGCGTGACCTTGTTGTCCGTCCTGAACTCCCTGCGTGTAAGGGCGATAAGATAATCCGTTCAGAAGCATACAAACGCCGATATCCTATCCAGGTCCACTCCGAAGAAAACCCAGTTAAACCCGGTCCATCTCCATCCCGAAACGGACCGTCTCCCGACAAATACAAGCCATGCCCAGAACTGCTGCCCGGTATCAAGCCACAGGTATACAAACCTGAACCGGCATGGCCTTATCGCGCCGGGATCAACCGCCAATACTCCCGCAGTCTGCTGTGCTGCAGCCAGTGAAGGAATGAATTGCGGCGGGCGCCCCAATGGCGGCCCCATGCCAACACCCCCGCCTGGTACTTGCCCCGGCGGAAAACCTGGTACCTGGCCCGGCGGAAAACCCGGTATTTGCCCCGGCGGAAAACCTATCCCAAAACCAAAGCCCTGTCCTGGTCCGAAGCCCTGCCCCTGTCCCGGTCCAAAACCCTGCCCCGGTCCGAAGCCCTGTCCCTGCCCCGGCGAAAAACCCGGCCCCTGGGGAACAAAGCCCGGCACCTGGCCTGGCGGCATGAACTGCATCTGCTGAAACGGGATTTCCATGCCATCCATGCCTCCGGCAGCAGGAGGCTGAGGCTGGCGGACAATATAATATTCCTGCATGCTATACCACTCCTTTAAAAGCCTGGTATAGCTTATGCATTACCAGCCCAAAAGGTTACATAAAGTTGGTTACATAAACCTGGCTACACAAACTTGGTTGCGTAAGCTGGCTGTGAAAAGACTGCATAAAGTCGGCTGCGTAAAAGCTGCATAAAGTTGGTTGCATAAAATTATACGCCCGGCCTTATCACAAGAGAACCTCCTTCGACGTCTACCAATACCCGGCTGTCTTCGCTGACATCTCCCTTGACAATGAGTTTCCCAAGTTCTGTTTCAAGCTCTTTCTGCAAAAACCTTTTTACCGGCCTGGCCCCGTATTCCGGGGTATAGGCGGTATCCGCGATATGGCTTTTCGCGGCGTCCGTGACTTCCAGCTCTATTCGCCTGTCCGCAAGCCTCTTTCCGATATCTTCAAGGGCGAGATCGATAATGCGCACAATTTCCTCTTTCCCCAGCGGTTTGAACATCACGATTTCATCTATGCGGTTGAGAAACTCCGGCCTGAAGCTGCGTCTGAGTTCCCGCATTACCGCTTCCTTGAGCTCGTCGTCGATATCCCCGCCGGCGCTCAGCTCCTCGAGGAGAAAGCGGCTGCCGATATTTGACGTCATGATAACGACGGTATCCTTGAAATTGACCGTCCTGCCCTGGCTGTCGGTAAGCCTGCCGTCATCAAGCAATTGCAGCAGCACATTGAAGACTTCGGGATGAGCCTTCTCAATTTCATCAAACAAAATAACGCAGTAAGGCTTCCTCCTTACGGCTTCGGTGAGCTGTCCTCCTTCCTCGTAGCCCACGTAGCCCGGGGGAGCGCCGATCAGCCTGGCGACCGTATGCTTCTCCTGGTACTCCGACATATCGATGCGTACCATGTTCTCTTCGCTGTCAAACAATGCCGCCGACAATGCTTTTGCAAGCTCGGTCTTGCCGACGCCGGTCGGACCCAGGAAAATGAACGACCCTATGGGTTTGCGGGGATCCTTCAGTCCCGAGCGCGCCCGCAGGACTGCGCCTGCCACGGCTTCAACGGCTTCATCCTGCCCAACCACCCGCTTGTGAAGTATCTCCTCCAGGTGAAGAAGCTTATCCCTTTCGTTTTCCACCAGCTTTGCAACGGGAATGCCGGTCCACTTGGAAACAATTTCGGCTATCTCCTCTTCCGTGACCTCCTCCTTCAGGAGCCTTTTCCCGTTTGAATTCATGATTTTATTTTTTTCTTCCTGCAATTGCTTTTCCAGTTCAGGCAACCTTCCATGTTTCAGTATAGCCAGCTCATTAAGGTCATATTTCCGCTCAGCCTCTTCTATATCCCTTTTTACCTGCTCGATCTGCTGCTTTAGTTCCTTTTCCCTGACCAGCGCGTTTTTTTCGCTTTCCCACTGCGCTTTCATGATATCGGCCTGCTCTTTCATGGCCGCTATATCCTTTTCCAGCGCCGACAGCCTTTCCAGCGAACTCTTGTCTGTCTCCCTTAGAAGCGCCTGCCTTTCAATTTCCAGTTGCATGATCCTCCTGCTGATTTCGTCCAGTTCAGCCGGCATGCTGTCAATTTCCGTCCTTATCATGGCTGCCGCCTCGTCCATAAGGTCTATTGCCTTGTCCGGCAGGAAGCGGTCGCTGATATACCTGTTCGACAATACGGCGCAGGCTATGATGGCGCTGTCGGTGATGCGGACGCCATGATGTATTTCAAACCTTTCTTTAAGTCCGCGCAAAATAGATATCGTGTCCTCGACATCAGGCGGTTCGACCAGGACAGGCTGGAACCTTCTCTCCAGCGCCGCGTCCTTCTCGATATATTTCCTGTACTCATCCAGCGTGGTTGCTCCTATGCAGTGCAATTCCCCGCGGGCCAGCATCGGCTTTAATATATTGCCGGCGTCCATCGCGCCTTCCGCCTTTCCCGCGCCTACTATATTATGCAGTTCGTCAATAAAGAGGATGATGCGCCCTTCCGATTTTTCCACTTCCCTGAGGACCGCTTTCAGCCTTTCTTCGAATTCTCCGCGGTACTTGGCGCCGGCTATCAGCGAACCCATGTCCAGCGCGAAGATCGTCTTGTCCTTCAGCCCTTCCGGGACATCACCCTTAAGAATCCTTTGGGCAAGGCCTTCCACAACGGCGGTTTTGCCGACGCCGGGCTCTCCTATCAGCACCGGGTTGTTCTTGGTCCTTCTAGACAGTATCCTGATAACACGCCTGATCTCGGAATCCCTCCCAATAACGGGATCAATTTTTCCTTTCCTGGCCATATCCACCAGGTCCCTTCCGAACCTTGCCAATGCCTCATAGGTCTCCTCCGGGTTCCTGGAGGTTATGCGCTGGTTGCTCCTGACTTTGCTCAGCGCGGCGAGGAAATTCTCACGGTTTATGCCATGCCTCCTGAAAACCTTTTCCGAAGGGGTGTTCCTCTCCCTCAGCAAGGCCAGGTATATGTGTTCCACGCCTACATACTCATCCTTGAACTTCTTCGCTTCATCACCCGCGTGAAGCAGTATTTCATTAAAGCGCCTCGTGGCATATAGGCTTGAAGCTGCCGGCCCATATACCGAAGGCTGCTTTGCAAGCTCCTTTTCAACATCATCGATCATTAAACCCGTATTTACACCCATGAAGCCCAGGAGCCTGGGTATAAGGCCTTCTTCCTGCATCAGCAGCGCCAGGTGCAGGTGTTCCCCGTCAACCTGCTGGTGCTTCATGCGCAGCGCCGTTTCTTGCGCGGCTCCCAACGCTTCCTGCGCTTTCTCCGTAAACTTGTCCATATCCATAAAGATCACTTCCTTTTTGTCACTAGTTATTCAATAACAATTCGCAATATTTCAGTATCTCCCCTTTTCAATTTTCTAATTGTGGCGCGGCGAGATGCTGCCCAGCTTTTTATACAAATCCAATTGCGCCTCGCTAAGCCTATCCGGATTATATATCATCACTTTCAAGTACAAATCGCCCCGCCTGCCAGATCTGTCCCTGTAGCCCTTTCCGGCGATCCTGATATAGTTCCCGGTCTGTATGCCGGCAGGGACTTTAACCGAGATTGCCCCGTCAAGCGAATTGAACCTGATCTCGGAGCCCAGCGCGGCCTCCCACGGGTATAGCGCCACCTGTGATTCAAGGTCCAGCCCTTTCAGTTCAAAACCCGAATCCTTCTTGAACTCGACGCGCAAGTACAGGTCCCCGTTTTTGCCCCCGTTGATCCCGGGCGCTCCCTGGCCCGCCAGCTTTATCTTTTCCCCCGGTTTTATTCCGGCAGGTATTTTCAAAGAAATAGTCTTTTCTCCTGACGGCGTCCTGATGCTGATTCTTTTATCCGCTCCCGAAAACCCTTCCTGGGGGGCGATTTCAAGCAACGCTTCCCTATCTTCTCCTCTCATCCGCACGTTTCCGCCAAACCTGCCCTGCCTTCCGGTAAAGCCGCCGAACAGGTCTTCCGTGCCAAATGAGCCAAACGGGCTTCCGCTGCCAAATATCATGTTGAAGAAATCGCTGAATGCGCTGCCGTCTCCATGCCTGAACTCATACCGGATATTATTGCCGAAACCGTACCGGGAAGGGTCAAAATCCGCCCCGTTGTAGAATTGCCCTTCACGGCCGAATTGGTCGTATATCTTCCTTTTCTTCTCGTCGCCAAGCGCCTCGTAAGCCTCGTTGATTTCCTTGAATTTCTCCTCGGCGGCTTTATCGCCGGGATGGGCGTCAGGGTGGTATTTCTTGGCCAGCTTCCTGTATGCTTTTTTTATTTCTTCCTGGGACGCATTCCTGTCAACTCCCAGTATCTCGTAATAGTCCCTGTATTTCATAAAACCACCTCGGAAGGCTGATCAATTTTATTATGCATTACTTTTCCTCCCCGGTATACCGTATTGATATACCGTTCTGTTTTATCGTTCTGTTATACCGCTCTTATATACTGTCCGGTATACCGTTTCCTAATATATTGCTTTTATATACTACTCTGATACACAATTCCGGCACACCGTTATCTGATTAATGCATCATTGCTTTTTGCTGACTTTGACTATCTTTGACCTATATACATATATTATATACCAAAAAAAGAAAAAATCAAGAAAATATTTATTCGCTTAAGAGATATCGGGCATGTTAAGACGCTTCCGCCACCAGCAGGAAAGAATCATCCGGTATATATGGTTCCCGGCTAAAGCCGCCATAAAAGCTAATTGAACCAAACCCCGCCTTTTCCAATATTTCCTGTAAAGATGCGGATAATAACGGGAGAAGCTCAACCCGGTTTGCAAACCTGGTTGACTTGTCCCCCTCCTTTACTATTAGCTCCGTATCGAAATAAATCAAGCCCCTTTTCTTATCCCTGGTATAATTTCTTCGAAATTCAAGGCTGATCTCCTCGTTATGGATGGTGGGCAGCGACGTGATTCCCTTTGCAAGTACACGGTCATAATTGACAATTTGCAGCAGCAGTTTCCCTGAAGTAGTAAGGCGGTTCTTCATTTGAATCACCGCAGCCAATATGGAATCAACATTTTCGAGGTGCACAATTGAATTCCCGATACACATTACGCAATCAAACAGTTCGCTGATATGCTGATCCAGGTACCGCATGTCTGAAACAAATGCATTCACGGCAACCTTATTCTCCATCGCCTTCCGCCTGACCTGACGTACCATTTCGGCATCGATATCCGTCGCCCAGACATCGTATCCCTGCTGTGCCAAGCTGATTGAATATACGCCGGTTCCGCAGGCAACATCCAGGATTTTTTTAGGCGGACGCCCAGCCAGTCGTTTTATGCATTCCAGTTGTTCCTCCCTTGCGGGAAATATATAGTCGTAATAAGGCGCTATCTGTTCATAAAAACCCATGTCTCATGCTCCTTGTCATGTTGATTAAAGTGATTCTTACTTAAAAATACCCGTCAAAACACCCATTATTGCGGTATTTCCATGCCTCGGTCCTACCCTGTTCCGTCATCTCTATATCCTTTCACTAGTGCTTTATCTCAGCCCTGCCCGGTCCCGTCACCTTTTCCCCTTTCACTTATGCTTTATTTAGTAAATACCATTATAGTATTGCTCTTAAACAAAAAAACAAAACCGTACGGGATATCCTGCCGCCGCCTGCAACCGGCCATCCTTTGACAACAGGGGCCGCACCGCATTCAATAATCAGAAATAAAATGGAGGACAACAGGCCATTTGATATCGAAGACCAGGGAACGAATAATAATTTTGTCCGGAACGAATGCGATACAAGCAGCCCGCCCGGCTTGTGCACCGGTTGATGATACGTTTTTTGCGGGCTAACATGAGAAATTGATGATATGCCGGTAAGCACCCGGTTTCGAAAGGAGCAATAAGCATGGAGCTTAATGATGTGATGCGTGAGAGTCTTGCAAAAAAAATCGAAGCATATAAAAAGAATATAGAAAAGTGCGAGGCAGGGTTGGCTCAAGTGCCGGAAAGCCAGCTTGAAACACAGAAAACAGCTATCGGTATAATGAAGAAAAATTGCGCTGCGCTGGAAAAAAAGCTTGCAGAACAAAAACCGAAGGGATAAAACCTCCGGTTCCTTTCACCTATTTTTTCGGGGGCAATATCAGCTTTTGCCCAGGATAGATCAGGTTGGGATCACTGATTTTATTCTTCTCCATTATGAGCGTGTAATATTTTTCATCGCCATAATACTTCTTTGCAATCATCATGAGCATATCGCCTTTTTTTACGACATACTCAATCTCTGTATCCCCAATCAGGACCGCTCCTGTTTCGCCCGAGCCGCTTGAACCGCCCGAATCTCCGGGCGTATCTCCGGTTTCGGCAGGTGTTTCTTCACCGGCGCCGTCTGTTTCATCATCTGTTTCATCCGTATATTCCACGTCTATTGTGGGATCCGTCCAATCCTCGTCTTCCGGAAGCGTATCTTCCTGCTCCGTTAACGTATCCTTCGCCTCACGTTCGCGAACCACGGACCAAAGCCTGTATCCTCCGAATATTACCGCCGCAGCCAGTAATACCAGTATGGCTGTGAATACAATTTTCCCGGCGTCGATATTGCTGTCTTTCCTGGCAACGCTCACCCTGGCCTGCCTTGTCGGGACCCCTGCAGCCGCAGGCTTGTAACGCATAGGCCTGACAGCCGGCACTTGTATCTGGTCCTCCTCGGCAGCCTCCGTCCTGATAACCAAGGCAGTCATGCAGTTTTCCGCTTCGCTTTCGACAGCTTCCATTACAAGCCTGTTTGCCGTTTCATCCGGGTCGCAGCCGGAAGCCAGGATGTCGTAAATCCTGTCCTCATTTACAGCCTCGACAATACCGCTGCTGCAAATAAGATAAGTAACACCTTCCTTGAGAATATTCACATCGGACTTTTTAACCGTCAGTTTCCCTTCTTCAAGCGAAGATTTCTGCCGGCTTGAAAGCATCTCAGCCTGTTCCTTGCTGATAATGCCCATTTTCAGCAGCCGCTCCGCTCTTTTGTAATCGTTGACCAGCAATTTGAAAGTGTCGCCTTCGAGCTTGTATATCCTGCAATTTCCCAGGTTTACCGCCGCGATGCTTCCATCATCAATCAATATGCCTGCAAATGAGGGTTTTCTGTCACGGAAATCATTTTCGCCGAATGACACGCTGTGGATAAGGTTGCTGGATTGCTCGACGCACTGCACCAGTTCATCAAGCTTGACATATATATCTTTTG
>JBLNDI010000121.1:0-12404 GCA_050261495.1 Bacillota bacterium | reverse complement strand
CTTTGCTTGAAAAAACAGGCGTATCCAACGAGGATATACGAAGCGTGGCTATATGCGGCCACGGCAAAGGGCTGTACCTTTGGGGAAAAGACAACAGGCCTGCCCGCAAGGGAATCGCATCTACCGACAACAGGGCATGGAAATACCCGCTGATGTGGGAGGAGGACGGAACGGCGGAGAAGGTATTCAGCCTGAGCTGCCAGCATATAATGTCTTGCCAGCCTGTGGCGCTGTTAGCATGGCTCAAGGACAACGAGCACGAAACCCTGAAAAACGTGCGATGGATATTCTCCTGCAAGGATTATGTGCGTTTCCGCCTCACGGGGGAGGCTTACGGCGAGTATTCCGATTATTCCGGTTCCAACCTGATGAACTTGTATACGCGCGATTATGACCGCAATTTAATGGCGCTTTTCGGTCTCGAAGATTTGTGGGATGCGCTGCCTCCGCTGAAGAGCGCTACGGATGTGTGCGGAACGGTCAGTGAAGAAGCCGCCGCCATGACGGGGCTGAAAGCAGGCACGCCCGTTGCCGGAGGTTTGTTCGATATCGACGCTTGCGCGCTTGCGGCAGGTATTACGGATGAGACATACATATGCATGATTGCCGGAACCTGGAGCATTAACGAATATATAAGGAGAACTCCCGTAACCGACGGTACGGCATTGATGAATTCACTCTTTGCGGCAAAGGAATATTACCTTATAGAAGAAAGCAGCCCGACATCGGCCGGCAACCATGAGTGGCTCATGAAGACCCTTTGCCCTGAATTGTTGTCGCAATCGTCGGCTAAAAACGTTTATGATCAAATGGACCGCCAGATATCGGCAATCCCGGTCGATGAGTTTTGTCCCGTTTTCCTTCCGTTTATATTGGGAACGAACGTGCATCCAAATGCAAAGGGCAGCTTTGTCGGGATTGGCGCAAACCACACAAGGGCCCATATTATACGCGCCGTATATGAGGGAGTGTGCCTTTCGCATAAATATCACCTGGACAAGCTGTTAAAAACGCGACATGATCTGCCCAAAGGAATCCGCTTGTCGGGAGGCGTGACCAAATCGCCTGTTTGGACGCAGATGTTCGCGGATGTGATGGAATTGCCCGTGGAGACCGTATCCGCGAAGGAAGCGGGCACCCTGGGCTGCGCCATGTGCGCGGCGGTGGCGGCAGGCGACCATCCGTCGCTGAAAAGCGCAATACATGCCATGACGCGCATATCGGCCAAGTATCTGCCAAACCTCGATAACGCGAAATCGTATCGAAAAAAATATGCATTGTATCTGAAAGCGATCGAAAGCCTGAATGGCATCTGGAACGACATCGAGAATTTTTGATGATTATTTGACGGGGGAATGACTTATGAAAATTGCTCTAATCAACGAAAAAAGCCAATCCGGCAAAAACAGCCTGATAGAACAAGTCCTGCGTTCCGCTGTCGAACCAATGGGGCATATAGTGTTTAATTACGGCATGTATTCAAAAGAGGGAGCCCACGAACTGGGATACGTGCATGTGGGTATCCTGGCCGCCGTCCTTTTGAATTCAGGCGCGGCGGATTTTATCATCACAGGCTGCGGGACCGGGCAAGGGGTGCTTGTTGCCTGCAATGCATTTCCGGGAGTGCAGTGCGGTTTTATTGCCGATCCCGTGGATGCTTTCCTGTTTTCACAGATTAACAACGGCAACGCGGTATCATTACCGTTTGCAAAAGGCTTCGGATGGGCCGCCGATCTGAACCTGAAGAATACGTTCGTAAGCCTTTTCGAGCATGAAGCGGGCGTCGGCTATCCGCCCGAAGATGCGGAAACCGAAAAGTATTACAAACGCTTGATGGATAAAGTAAAGACCGTCAGCCACAAAGATATTTTAACCATTCTTGAGGAACTGGACCGTGACCTTGTATTAACGGCTTTGGGCACCGAGAGGTTCCGGGAGTTCTTTTTTGAAAATTGCCGGGATGGCAGGATCCGCGAGAAGGTTAAAGAATTGATGGAACAACCGGGCTGATATTTGCCTGACGGTTGGTTTTCCTTCCCATACCAGTGTATGAAACATCATGCTGCAGAATCATATGTAGGATAAATCGGAGGTAATACATGGCTAGTTATCAGTTGGGGTTATATGAAAAGGCAATGCCGTCGGACCTCACGTGGAAGGAACGTATGGAAGCCGCGCGGGATGCGGATTTCGACTATATCGAATTGTCAATCGATGAATCGGATGAACGGCTTGCCCGTTTGGACTGGTCAAAAGATACAAGGAAAGAACTTTTAAATCTTGTGCTTGATACGGGGGTCCCATTCGGCAGTATCTGCCTGAGCGGGCATAGAAAGTATCCGCTGGGAAGCAATGATCCCTCGATATGCGCGCAAAGTCTTGATATTATGCGGAAATCGCTTGAGCTTGCAGCCGACCTGGGGATTCGTTATATCCAGCTTGCGGGATATGATGTATATTATGAAGAATCTTCGGCGGATACGGTGCGGCGATTTAAAGACAACCTGACCAAGTGCGCGGATATGGCGGCACGGTACGGTGTGTTGCTCGGGTTCGAAACCATGGAAACGCCCTTCATGGACACCGTGCAAAAAGCGATGTTTTACGTCGACGCCATTTCATCGCCCTATTTAGGCGTTTATCCCGACCTGGGCAACCTTAACAACGCTTCTTTAATCTATGGCGTCCCTGTTTCCGACGATCTGAAAACCGGAGCCGGATATATCATTGCGGCCCATATCAAGGAAACAAAGCCGGGCAAGTACCGGGATGTGCCGTTCAAGACAGGATGCGTCGATTTCGGAACCCTCATCAAAACCTGCTGGCAGCTTGGCGTGCGCAGGTATGTGACAGAGTTGTGGTATCACAGCGGCGATGCATGGCGGGACCATATACGGGAAGCTGCCTTGCTTGCCCGTGAAATATTGCGGACGCTCGATAAAGAGATATAGACTCCGTCCATACGCATTCTCAAATCTTTTTTCTATAATCCCGGGGCGATTTTCCGTGAAATTTTTTAAACGCCTTGGAAAATGTGAGCGGGTCGTCATACCCGACGGAGCGTGACACATCGCCTATAGCCAGCGTAGGATTGTTCATGAGTTCACAGGCCTTTTCCATCCTGTAACCGATGAGGTATTCCTGTGGGGAAGCGCCCAGGTATTCCATAAAGAGAGAATAAAGGTAGCTCCTGTCAAGCCCTGTATTGCCGGCTATTTCGCTTACGCTGATCTTACGGGAGTAATTCATCCTGATGTATTCAAGAGCTTTCCTAATATACTCCTCTTTTTGAGTGCTGCTTTCCATCGGCTTTTCCGGTGAGACTTCCACGAGCTGTGAAAGGAACTCGTACAGAAGTCCGAGAAGTCTTATTTCCCTTCCCCTGGCAAGCTGTTTGGTCTTTATCATCTTCATGAGGCAATCCTTCAGAAAACTGTCGCGATCATACCTGAAAATAGGGTTGTTGTTGTCAAGCCCTGCCTGTTTGAGGAAAACGGAGGCCTTAAAGCCGTTAAAGCCAACCCAGGCATAGCTCCAGGGCTCATTTTCATCAGCCCTGTAGTATACAATGGCGCCGGGGCATATGAGAAAGCCGTCGTTTTTCCCCAGGGTATAGGTAATGCCATTCACAGTATATGTACCCTTGCCCCCGAGAATATAGTGTATGATATAGTGGTCCCTGACGGCAGGTCCCCACGAATGCCCGCCTTTGCAATCCTCAATCCCACAACGGTACATATTCAAATCGGTAAACCTGGGCTCGTCAATATAAATTTTTTCGAGCAAAGAAGCGCCTCCTGCAATTTGTGTTTTAAGAGTTATACTATGTTCATACAACATTATACCATGTTTTCATAACATTCCACCATTTACTTTTGCATATCGATAGGATTTAATATAATCAGAGCAATAAAAACAACTAAAGCAGTTTCGCCGGAGGTATTGAAATGGCTGAACTACGATGGCATCCTTTAATCAAGGATTGGGTCATGATAGCATCCCACAGGCAAAACAGGCCGCAGATGCCCAAGGACTGGTGTCCGTTTTGTCCTGGCTCGGGCAGGGTGCCGGATAATTATGAAGTATACAAATATGACAATGATTTTCCCGCTCTTTCGCAGCAGCCTCCCGTACCGGATAACGTGCCGACCGGACTTTACAAAATGGCTGAAGCTTACGGAAAGTGCGAGGTTATACTCTATTCGCCGGAGCATACGTCGGCCATGCACCGGTTTTCCATACGGCATATAGTCAGGATAATAGATTTATGGACCGAAAGGTTTATAGATTTGAAAAAGGATGAGAGAATAAAATATATATTTATTTTCGAAAACAGGGGAGAAATGGTAGGTGTCACAATGCCCCACCCCCACGGGCAGATTTACGGCTATCCCTTTATACCCAAAAAGCTCGAGCTTGAATTGGAAGCGTGCAAGGAGCATCATGATATGAACGGGACATGCCTCATATGCGATATGCTGAAGGATGAAAAGGCTTCGGGCGACAGGGTGATATTTGAAAATGAAGACTTTCTTGTTTTTCTGCCCTTTTTCACCGAATATCCATATGGAGTTTATATAGCAAGCAAGAATCATAAGCAAAACCTTACCCAGTTCAACGAGAGGGAAAAGAAAAATTTTGCAAAGGCATTGAAGGAAACTACGGGTATGTTTGATTCTTTGTTTGGTTTTGAATTCCCGTATATGATGTGCATGCACCAGGATCCTGTAAACAGCGGGGATTTCAGTGAATATTACCACTTCCACATAGAGTTTTTCCCGCCGATGCGGTCGGAAAACAAGCAGAAGTTCAACGCGTCAAGCGAAACCGGGGCATGGGCTCATGCCAACCCGACCAAACCGGAGGAAAAAGCGGAGGAACTAAGAAAAGCGCATGCAAGATTTTTATCCGGAGGGGATCGGCCATGAATATTTCCGAATTAAAGCGAAAATTCCTGGAAATCTACAAAGGTGAGGACAGGGGCATAAGGGTATTCTCTTCACCGGGAAGGGTAAACCTTATCGGTGAGCATACCGACTATAACGGCGGCTATGTTTTTCCGGCTGCCCTGACTCTCGGTTCCACGGTGATAACGCGCCCCAGGACCGACAGGATGATGAACCTCATCGCAACCGACCTGGGTATCCAGGTTAGCGGTTCGCTTGACAGGCTTTCCGAGTACAAGCATTTAAAATGGGGCAATTATCAGTTTGGGGTTGCCGACGAGCTTCAGAAGGCAGGATACAAGCTTACGGGCTGCGACCTGCTGTACCATGATACGGTTCCGCTGGGAGCAGGGCTTTCATCGTCCGCCGCCATAGAGGTGGCAACCGCGATAGCGCTGGTCTCCCTGGGGAACAGCGCATTCGGCCTGGACCAGCCTTTTGATATGGTACAAATAGCACTTATTTGCCAGAGGGCGGAGAACAACTATGTTGGGGTAAACTGCGGAATAATGGACCAGTTCGCTTCCGCAATGGGCAAGGCTAATCATGGCATTTTCCTCAACTGCAGGGATCTGAGCTACAAGCATGTTCCCCTGAATCTCAAGGGGTACGGCATCGTCATTGCAAATACAAATAAAAAAAGAGGTCTGGGCGAGTCAAAGTATAATGAGCGAAGGAGCCAGTGCGAGCAGGCTTATGAAATTTTGAAAAGATTTATACCGGAAGCGTCATGCCTGGGCGAGATTTCAATGGAAAGCTTTAATAAATTCAAACATGAAATAGAGGATGAAGTTATAAGGAAAAGGGCATGGCATGTCATTGCAGAGGACGAGAGAGTTCTCAAGTCCGTGGAAGCCTTGGAAAATGACGATATAGAGCGTTTCGGGAAATACATGATAGACTCCCATAATTCGTTAAGGGACTTATATGAAGTAACCGGCGCTGAGCTTGATGCGTTGGTGGAGGAAGCGCTGAAAATAGAAGGCGTTATCGGTTCAAGAATGACGGGCGCAGGCTTTGGCGGCTGCACGGTAAGCATAGTGAGGGAAGAAGCCGTGGAAAAATTTATTGAAGAGGTAGGCAGAGGCTATACCGAACGAACAGGCCTTAAACCTGACTTCTATATATCCGAAGCAGGCGACGGCGGTAGGGAGATATTATAGACACAGGCATTACCAGGACAGGAGGCAAAAACATGTCAATACTGGTTACCGGCGGCGCGGGATATATAGGGAGCCATACGGCGATAGAGCTCCTTGAGGCAAATGAAGATGTAATAATAGTCGATAACCTGCAAAAAGGGCACAAGGGCGCGGTTAAAGGCGGGAAGTTCTACCAGGGCGACTTAAGGGACGATGCTTTTTTGGACAGGGTATTCGGTGAAAACGAAATTGAAGAAGTGATCCATTTTGCGGCGGATTCCCTTGTGGGAGAAAGTGTGCAGGACCCATTGAAATATTATAACAACAACGTGGTTTCCACCCTCCGACTTCTTGGAAAGATGAAGGAATACGGGGTAAGGCGGCTTGTCTTTTCTTCAACCGCCGCAACGTACGGAGAGCCGGAAAATATACCTATTCTTGAGACTGACAGGACGTTGCCGACGAACCCCTACGGAGAAACGAAGCTGGCGGTGGAAAGGGCATTGAAGTGGGCGGACGCCGCTTATGGCATAAAATACGCGTCCCTCAGGTATTTTAACGCAGCGGGCGCTCATGTAAGCGGAGAAATAGGTGAAGACCACAAGCCGGAAACCCATCTCATACCAATTGTGCTGGAGACGGCTCTCGGCAAGAGGGATTCGGTGCAGGTATTCGGAGATGATTATGACACCCCGGACGGAAGCTGCATCAGGGACTACATCCATGTCACGGACCTGGCCGTCGCACATATCCTTGCCTTGAAAAGCCTTAGGGAAGGCAGCGGGAGCGGGATATACAACCTGGGCAACGGCAAGGGCTTTTCCGTAAAGGAAGTGGTGCGGATCGCAAGAGAAGTAACAGGCGTAAAGATAAAAGAAACCATAGCTCCCAGGAGGGCAGGCGACCCTGCGGTCCTTGTCGCCTCATCCGAAAAAATCCGCAATGAGCTGAAATGGGAGCCCGGGTATGACGATCTGGCCGTGATAATAGAAACGGCGTGGCGCTGGCACAAAAACCACCCGGACGGATATGGGGACTGATTTGTTTTAAGGACGGATGGACATGATGCCTATATTTGCGCCATGCCCACCCGTCCTTTTCGAGCGCCCCGGTTTCAAGAGCAAGTCACGTTTGATTTTGCACCAGGGCTGAATTTACAGGCTCTTGGGTTTTATGCATCGTTCCTGAATAATGCAGGCTGCCTTATACCAGTATTGACAATGGCTTTATGAGACATTATAATTAGTAAACGGAGACTCGGCCTAAATGGAAAGTCCGACAGAGAAGTTGCGCCACCGGCTGAAAGCGCGGCCCGGATGAGTAGTAGGTTTGGGAACACTCCGACAGCAACTTGCGGAAATATCATATAAATAAAGTGGACGTCGGTATTCCGGCGTCAATGCGGGTGGCACCGCGGGTTCTTCCTGAATAAACGGATTTGATGAACTCGTCCCGGCTATTATATTGAATAATTTGTCCGGGACTTTTATATTGGAGGAAAAAATTATGTACAGGACGCACACTTGTAATGAACTCAGGCTGGAGCACATCGGGCTCAAGGTCCGGCTGGCGGGATGGGTGGACACGATCCGCGACCACGGCGGGATCAAGTTTGTTGACCTGCGTGACCACAACGGTGTTTCGCAGGTGGTTTTCCATGATGAGTCCCTGCTGAAAGGCGTTAACCGCGAATCGGTTATTTCTGTCGTCGGACAGGTGATGAAGCGGGATGAAAGTACCGTAAACCCCAAAATTGAAACCGGGATGGTGGAGGTCCATGCCGAAGAAGCAACCATTCTCGGTCCCTGCAAAAACATGCTTCCTTTCGAGATTTCAAATTCCACGGCCACGAGGGAGGATTTGCGGCTCAAATACCGTTATCTTGACTTGCGGAATCCCGCTGTTCACAGGAATATTGTCTTGCGTTCAAAGGTCATCAGCTTTATGCGGCGCAAAATGGAGGAACTGGGCTTCCTTGAGATCCAGACGCCTATTCTGACCGCTTCCTCGCCCGAAGGGGCGCGGGATTACCTGGTGCCGAGCCGCAAGCACAAGGGCAAGTTTTACGCACTGCCACAGGCTCCGCAGATATTCAAGCAGCTGCTGATGGTTTCAGGCTTTGACAAGTATTTTCAGGTAGCGCCATGCTTCCGGGATGAGGACGCAAGGCAGGATCGCTCGCCCGGCGAGTTCTACCAGCTCGACTTCGAAATGGCCTTTGCGGAGCAGGAGGATGTCTTGCAAGTGGCGGAGAAGGTCCTTTATGAAACTTTTTCGGCTTTCAGCACGAAGAGGGTGTCCAAACCGCCGTTCATGCGCATTACTTACGCCGACGCATTGCTGAAATACGGCAGCGACAAGCCGGATTTGCGCAATCCGCTTGTTATATGCGACCTTACCGAATTTTTCTTACGCGTCGATTTCCCGCTGTTCAAGGGCAAGCCGGTACGCGGCATAGTGGCAAATTGCGCGGGCAAAAGCCGCAGCTTCTTTGAAAACTCGCTCAAGTTCGCCCTGGAAATCGGCATGAAAGGCTTAGGCTACATCACGTTGAACGAGGGCGAGTTCAAGGGGCCGATTGAGAAGTTCCTCACGGACGAGCAAAAACAGGAATTGATAAAAACCCTGGGCATCCGCGAAGGCGATACTCTTTTCTTCATCTGCGACGCCGCCCACATAGTAAACACTTTTGCGGGCAGGATTCGTGACTGGCTGGGTACTAACCTGGGAATTATCGACAAGGATGCATTTGAGTTCTGCTTTGTTGTGGATTTCCCGATGTACGAACTGAATCCCAATACCAATAAAATTGACTTCAAGCACAATCCCTTTTCCATGCCCCAGGGTGGACTGGAAGCCCTTGAAACAAAGGATCCGCTGGAAATACTCGCGTACCAGTATGACGTTGTCTGCAACGGCGTTGAACTATCTTCGGGCGCCGTGCGCAACCACAGTCCGGAAATAATGCGGAAGGCTTTCGCTATTGCCGGTTACACCGAGGCCGATATTGAAAACAAGTTCAGCGCTTTATACACCGCATTTCACTACGGCGCGCCGCCGCACGCCGGCATGGCTCCGGGCGTTGACCGCATAATAATGCTGCTCGCCGGTGAAGAAACGATACGCGACGTAATAGCTTTCCCGCTTAACGGTAATGCGCAGGACTTGATGATGGGCGCTCCCGGTAAAGTAACGGAGCAGCAGTTGAGGGAAGCGAACATCCGGATCAGGGAATAGGCTGGTCAGGGAATAGGAAAAAGAAAAAGAAAAAGAAAACCGATGAATTAATGGTATAATGAAAAGAAAGCTTATATAAAACGGTTGGGGGATAATGGGCTGATGGATGAAGAAAAGCTTATCGGGCTTGAAAAACTAAACCAGGTCGAATTAACTGAAGATGAACGCGGCCGTGTCCTTGAATTTTTCGCGAAACTTGGCGCCGATGAAGATAAGTTGGCCTTGGTTGATACCGGAAACGTTGAACGCATGGTTCATGTAAATCCCATGTACAACATTTTCCGGGAGGATGTACCGACTCGGCAGTTTTCCCGTGAGGACCTTTTAAAAGGTGCGCCGGAAAAAACGGACGGGTACTGGCAGGTGCCACGCCTCCTGGAATAGTGCCGGCTCGCATGCCGGAACATTCTCAAATCGCGCATAAGAGAGATCTGCCCTGGGTGAATTGCATTAAGTGGGAGATAGTTGGAGATGAAATACTATATCAGTGAAAAAGGTGAAATGGCTGAAAAAGCCGAAATGACTGTTGCGGTGGATGATACGATCCTGGTTAAGGGGATGCCCTCCACTGCCGGTTCAAAAATGTTGTACAATTTTGAACCCCTGTTTGACGCGGAGGTTGTCACGCGCCTGTATGCTGCCGGATATAAGGTCGCCGGAAAGACCAATGTCGGCGAATTCGGCCTTGACCTGCTTGGTGAAACGTCGTATTTCGGGGCATGTGAAAACACCGACGGGACTCTTTCCGGAGCGGCGGCCGCCCTTGTGGCAGGCGGGAACGTGGAATATGCGCTGAATGTAGACCTGAATGGCTATCCGCGCCGTGCGGCGGCTCTTCAAAATGTCACATTCATTAAGCCGACCTATGGCACGGTATCACGATACGGCATTATTCCCTGCGCCTGCTCTGCCGAACAGGTGGGCGTCACCGCGAGTTGCGCCGGAAAAGCAGCCCGCCTTCTTGCCGTTATCGCCGGCCATGACGACAAGGACGGCACAAGCCTTCCCGCAGAAAAATATGACTATGCAATAGGCAACACGGTCGAAGGAATGCGTTTTGGAATTCCGTCCGAGTACCTTGCAAAAGCGGAACCTGAAGCCGTTGCAAAGATGACCGCGTTCGCGGAGGCTATGAAAGCCGGGGGCGCCGTGGCAGAAGAGTTTTCCTTCCCGGAACTCGCGCTTGCGCAGCCGGCATGGCAGATACTTCTTGCTGCCGAGACCTGCAACAACCTTTCCCGTTATGACGGGGTGAAATTCGGCTATAGAACGAAGAATTATAAAAATATAGAGGAACTATATACGCGCTCCCGTACGGAATCTTTCGGATTGCTTACAAAGTTTACCGTATTGTACGGCTCCGATGTTTTATCAAAGGGACGCTATGACGCTTGCTACGACAAGGCGCTGCGCATACGGCGCGTTTTGCGCGGCAGGCTTGATGAGATATTCGCCGGGTATGATTGCATCCTGGCGCCTGCTTGTTCAAAGACGGCGTATACCCTTGCAGATACCGGAAAGGGTCTTGACGTCGTATACAATGAAAGCTTCTTTACCGCGCTTGCGAGCATTACCGGCATACCGGCCGTGGTGAGCGGCGGTATACAGATCATGGGCAATAACTTTAAAGAAAACAAGCTGCTGACCGCGGCATCGGTCTACGAAAAGAGGGTGTCGTCATGAGTTTTGAAACCGTGATTGGATTGGAAGTGCATGTGGAACTGGCCACGGAATCAAAAGTATTCTGTTCCTGTTCCGCGAAATACGGGGCGGAGCAGAATGAGAACGTCTGCCCAGCCTGCAGCGGAATGCCGGGGATGTTACCCATTATCAACAAAAAAGCCGTGGAGCTTGCCATAACCGCGGGAATGCTCCTGAACTGCCGCATCAACCGTGTAACAACTTTTGACAAGAAGAGTTATTATTATCCCGACCTTCCCAACTCATACCAGATAACCCAGTGGTTTTCGCCGGTCTGTGTAGACGGGAGCGTGGAAATCGAGACTTCCGCGGGCAAAAAGATTATCGGAATAAAGCAGATTCATATTGAGGAAGACGCAGGAAAACTCATACACGA
Source organism: Bacillota bacterium (assembly GCA_050261495.1). Classification (GTDB taxonomy): domain Bacteria; phylum Bacillota; class Clostridia; order Acetivibrionales; family DTU013; genus JBMNKL01. Next base: position 1,002 of record JBLNDI010000121.1, on the reverse strand, counting down.
CGACTGGACAAATACCACTCTCGTGGATTTTAACCGTACAAGCGTGCCTCTCATAGAAATAGTCAGCAAGCCCGACCTCCGAAGCGCCGAGGAAGTGGTTGCCTACCTCGAGCGGCTCCGCGAATTGATGCGTTTTGGAAGGGTTTCCGACTGCCGGTGGGAACAGGGCTCAATGCGGTGTGATGTGAACCTGTCCGTAAGGCCTTTTGGCTCCAAGGAGTTTGGCGTACGCACCGAGATTAAAAACATGAATTCCCTGTCGGCCATTACCCGGGCAATTGAGTATGAAATCGCGCGCCATATCGACGCTCTCACAAACGGCTCCGAAGAACTCGTGCAGGAAACCCGCCGATGGGATGATATCCGCGGGCAGAGCTATGCCATGCGTGAAAAGGAGACCGAGGCCGATTACCGGTATTTCCCTGACCCCAACCTGATGCCCGTCATAATAGACGATGCGTGGTACAATAGGATAAAGGAGTCGCTGCCGGAGCTTCCCGAGATGAAGAAAGCCCGTTATGTTGCCGAGCTCGGCCTTACCGAGTATGACAGCGGGATTTTAACGGCTTCACGGAATTTATGCGACATTTTTGAGGCCGCATACCCGGTCTGCGGTTCACCCAAGGATACGGCGAACTGGCTTATTACGGATTGCATGGGCTGGCTTCGCAAGAAGCAGCTTACGGCGGATGACCTTGCTATTGACCCTCTCAAGCTTGGAGAGCTTATAAAAATGACCATATCAAACGAAATAACACGAAACGCTGCCAGAAGAATATTGGCCGCCGTTATCGAAGAAGACGTTGAACCGAAGAAGTTCGCCGCTGAAAACGGGTTGATTATCCAAAACGATGAGTCCTTAATACGGTCCGTGATTGAACGGGTTGTCGCCGAAGAAGAGAAGTCTGTCAGCGATTACAAAAGCGGAAAGACCAAGGCGATGCAGGCCATTTTCGGGAAAATAATGAAAGAGTTGAAGGGGAACGGCGATCCCAGGGTGAT
>JBLNDI010000120.1:0-49890 GCA_050261495.1 Bacillota bacterium | reverse complement strand
CTTGCTGTATAATGTTATTCAAAGAGACCTCTCCTTCCTTGGTTTTGGGTTGTGTCAACTTTATTTTACCAAAGAAGATTGGTCTCTTTTACTTTTTTCCTACGATTATTTTACTCCGTGTCCGGGTTTTTCTCGGTCATTTTCACTGCATTTTCATTGGTATTTATTACCCTGGTTTTATTCATATGTTTTAAACCCTTCGCCCAGTACTTCGGTGACCTCGCCAAGTATGACAAATGCCGAGGGGTCAATCCCTTTTACTATCGACTTCAAAAGTGTCAGTTGCCCCCTGTGCAGGACACAAAAAAGAACCTTTTTTTCATTGCCCGTGTACATGCCTGTTCCCCTCAGGGCGGTAACGCCCCTGTCCAGTTCTTTCATTATATCTTCCGCTATGTCGTCGGCGCGGTCCGAAATAATATATACCGCCTTGGCAAAATTAATTCCCTCCAGCATAATATCAATAATTTTTGAAGAAATATAAAGAGCTATCACCGAATAAAGAGCCAGCAAAAAGCTTCTGAACGCGACAGCTGCAAGAAAGATGACGGCGGTATCAAAAGCAAGGAGCGTTTTGCCTATTGAAAGCCCCGGATTGAAATGATGCACAATTTTGGCAGCCAAGTCCGTACCGCCCGTCGTTGCTCCCGATCTGAAAACCAGTCCCAATCCTATGCCCATAAAGAAACCGCCAAATATGGCATACAAGAGATAATCCGGGCTGCCTGCCGGATTTTCAAATTCAAGCTGCCTGGTAAGCATCCCGGTATACGGTTTTATAAAGTCTATTCCTACTGAAAGGAGGATAGTGCTGAAAATAGTCCTGACAATAAACTTGCGTCCTATAAACTTAAATCCGAAAATGAACAACGGTATATTTAAAATCAGCATTATGGCTCCAACGGGCAAGATTTTTCCGGTCAGGTAATAGATAACCGTTGCAATCCCGGACATCCCTCCCGGCGCCAGCCTGTGCGGGACAAGGAAAATATCGATGGAGCAGGCTGCAACGATGGATCCTGTGATAATCAATATATAATCATTGCCAACATGTGCAAGCTTGCCGGTCAATTTCAACAAAAACACCGCCTTATCCGCGATTCGCCTATCCCATATATTTATTTTGCCCAGCGGACCTTGAATATTCAAATTCTTTACAAAATACCGCGATTATATTAATCTGTATATAATAAAGGAACTTGGGATATTATGAGATCGCCCTTGTCCGCAAAATAACCGCAGGTAAAGCTATGAGAAAAACAGCCAATATTCTGGGTATACCCGTTGATAGCATAACAATGGACGAAGCCGTTGAACGAATCGGCAAATTTCTTGAGGAAGGCGGCGTCCATACTGTCTACACTCCCAATGCCGAAATAATGATGGCCGCCTTGAGAGATCCCATCCTGAAAGATATACTGGCAGGCGCGGACATGCTGACGGCCGACGGCGCCGGCGTGGTACTGGCCTCCAGGATACTCGGATGCCGGGTCCCGGAAAAAGTTTCGGGTGTCGACCTGGTCGTGAATATATTCAAGGTTTATGCAAATAAAGGCGTCAGGGTCTTTTTATTCGGATCAAAGCCCGGTGTAGCCGAAGAAGCGGCGGAAAATATCGCCAGGGATTATCCCGGCGTTGTCATTGCAGGTTGCATGAACGGCTACTTTACCGAAGAACAGGTAGAAGGAATCATCAACGAAATAAACGCGACCAATGCGGATATCCTACTTGTTGCGCTTGGAGCGCCGAAGCAGGAATATTGGATTTCGAACCACAAGGATAAATTGAATTCCAGGATATGCATAGGCGTCGGCGGAACGCTTGACATCCTCTCGGGCAGAGCGCGGCGTGCTCCTGATTTCTTCCGGAAAAACGGCCTTGAATGGTTATACAGGCTTATGCGCGAGCCGAGACGCGCAAAACGAATGCTGGATCTGCCCAGGTTCATGTGCCGTGTGTTATTATCGGCATTAACAGGCAGGAAAAAATAAGATTCCACCGCAAAAAGACTTTATCATAAACATATATGTAATCGCCGCATCTTTCCCACTGCCGGCCGGTTGATCATATGTCCGCCAGGCCGAAGCTGATGCTCAGCGCTTCATTTACCTTTTCCATGAGTTCTTCGTCAAGGTGCCCGATTTTTTCCCTAAGCCGCTTTTTATCTATAGTCCTTATTTGCTCGAGCAGAATCACGGAATCTTTCTGCAGGCCGTAATCCTGCGCGCTTATTTCTATGTGCGTAGGAAGCTTCGCCTTGTTAATCTGTGAAGTAATTGCCGCCGCTATAACGGTCGGGCTGTACTTGTTCCCTATATCGTTCTGTACTATCAAAACCGGCCTGACTCCTCCCTGCTCCGAGCCAATGACCGGGCTCAAATCGGTATAAAATATGTCACCACGCTTTATGATCACGTTTACTCCAACTCCCCAAGCCGTAACTCATATTTTTGCTGCTGCTCGGAATCAGCATTCATGCACATTTCCGCCCACCTGATATTGATCTCGGCCATTTCCTGGTAGCCCTTCTTCATCCTTTCTCTCATCTGTATCTTTCTCTTTTCGCGCAAATATAATCTCATGGCTTCCCTGACGAACTCGCTCCTGTTTGTTTTTTCAACGGAAACGATGTAGTCGATTTCTTTGAGCAAGTTGTCTGGAAGGCTTATTAATATTTTTTTCAATTCCGCCAAAATAAATCCCCCATTTATAAAGAACTCATCGATCAATTCAGCAGCGAACATTATAATTTTTGCCGACCGGGTTTAAATTATGTGATTGATATATATGATTATATATCCGCATGCATATACCGGTCAAATTAAAATTTTTCTATTTCTGTAACAACCGAAAACTATCTCTATCTCTATATTTATATATAGTACTGAAACTGCTTATTCATGCATTCAATATTCTCAACGCGCCATTGCTCCGGACATGCCTGGCTATCCTGGTTTGCAATTCGTCCCGGTACTTGCTCCATTGCTTATTGTGCGTTTTCCGCAGCCAATTCCATGATTGCAAGCGGCAGGTGCCTCACGATATCGCCTGCCAGCATTCCGTGCATGCCTGTTTCACCGGCTGCCTTGTCCCCGGCCAGCCCGTGCAGGTAAACGCCTGCGATCGCGGCATCCGCTACAGGCACGCCCTGTGCGGCCATCCCTGCAATTACGCCTGTCAGAACATCGCCGGAGCCTGCGGTAGCCATCCCTGCGTTGCCGGTCGGATTTACATGGATGCGCCCGTCCGGCTGCGCGATGACAGTCCTGTTGCCCTTGAGCACTACCGTAACGCCGTACCTGGCGGCAAACCTTGCGGCAACGCCTATCCTGTCGCGCTGCACGCCGGCCGTGTCAAGACCGGTCAGCCTTGCCATCTCCCCGGGATGCGGAGTTATAACGGCGTCTGTTTTAAGTTTTCCAAGGATTTCAGTATTCCCGGAAATTGCATTCAGAGCATCGGCATCCAGCACCAGGGGGACCTTGCTGTTTGCCACGATTTTTTCCACGATGCGCCTTATTGTGTCCGAAGCCGTCAGTCCGGGTCCGACAGCCGCCACATCCATTTTTTCCATGTACGTGATTATCTGCTCCGCACACTCTTCGGACAATATTCCGGCGCCGCCGTCTTTCAGCGGCAAAACCACGTGCTCGGCAAGCATAGAACCGTATATGCCCGCCAAGCTCTCGGGCACTCCCGCGTAAACAAGCCCTGCTCCCGTACGAAGCGCGGCCAGCGATGCAAGACAGCCGGAGCCTGTCATGCCGGTGGAGCCGGTTATTATTAAAACTCTTCCATAATCGCCCTTGTTGCTCTCGGCTTTCCTGGCTGGAATCAGCCGCGAGACCTCCGCCCGTCCGGTCAGCTCGGTTAAAATCCTCTGCCTGGCAATTGCCTCAGGGGGTATTCCAATATCGGCAATTCTCAGCCTTCCTACGTATTCGCAGCCCGGATGTAAAACGAGCCCCAGCTTGGGCATGCAGAAAGTAACGGTCACATCCGCCTTCACACAGACGCCCATGATACTGCCGTCAGCCCCGTTTATACCGGAAGGAATATCGATAGATAGTATGGGTTTCCCGGATGCGTTCATCATTTCAACAGCCATTCCGGCAATCCCGTCAACGTCGCGGCTGAGGCCGGTGCCAAAAATACCGTCTATAATCATGCAGGAATTTTTTATATCCGCCGAAAGCCGCTCAAGACCGCCCTTTTCACCCTGCCCGCCTGTTTCCGCAAGCTCCTCGACCCGTATGCCAATCCTTTCGAGGATGCCCATGTTAATTAAAGCATCCCCCGATATGCCGTCTTTCGGACCCACCAGGTATACACGTACATAGGCGCCTTTTGAGTAAAGAAGCCTGGCTGCGGCAAACGCATCACCCCCGTTGTTGCCCCTCCCGGCAATTACCGTTACCGTTTTCCCGGAAGCGCCTCCCATCATTGACGCAGCCTCATTAGCCACGGCCGCGGCGGCGTTTTCCATGAGCAGCAACGACGGTATCCCGTATTCATTTATTGAGCATGAGTCGATCGCGTTCATTTGCGCCGGAGTAACTATCTTCATTTCAACTGCCCCTGTCCTTTTATATTCAAACTATCTTCCGTTCTTATCCTTATTTAAACTATCTTCCGTTTCATTCTTATCCCTGTTTAGAAATACCCTATCCAATATCTCCAGTTTCTCTCCGCCCAGCAGGTCATGGAAGTAGGTATAAACATCGGCGCTTTCTTTTGCAAGCGTTTCTTTTTCATCTATGCAGGTCCTTAGTTTTTCCCTCGTTTCTTCAATTAGCCTTTCCAATTCATCTATTCTTTTTGAGCTTGACCTGAGTTTGCGGTAAACGATGCCTACTGTGGCTTCCAGCAGCTCAATATTGGCCTGTTTCAACCTTTCGGGCATTTTCTCAAGCTGCTTCTCTATTTGCCCGGTCTGCCGGTTAATCCTTTTTATCTCGCGCTCCGACTCCTGCATTATCTTCCTGGCGTTCTCATCACTTTTCTCAAATACATCAGGGGTAAGCGAAATAATTCTATCCATATGACGCTTTTTTTGCACATCGATTTCCTTTCTTTCGGCAACCAGCCTGGCTTCCTCTTTCAATAACCCCCTCAGCTTTTCTTCCAAGCGTTCTATGGCCGGCGTCTTCTTGATGCTGCTAAAAAGCCCGTTCCAACGCTCATCCAGTATAAGCGGCGAGATATTGTTGTCTCTCAGCGTTTTTACGTCAAACTTACTGCCGCGGTGCAATTTCCAGGGCAATAGCTTCATGCTGCCATCCCCGTTTCCGGTAAATTTATTATATTTCTATTATCGGATATTCACAACGATATTTTTAACAGCCGCGCAGTGCGTTTTCAAGGTAACGGAAAGATTTATCACGTTCATCCCCGAGCAACTCGGCAACCTGCCTGTAATCGGGCATTCCGGCTTCTTCAACGCGCTTTTCGAATTCCATTGCGTTCATCGTATGCGAATAAATGTGTGAAAGAAGCCCAAGCTTGCCCAGTATGTTGTAAAGCCTGGAATTAACCGCTTTTTCCGCCTTTTGACGTGATTCGAAACAAACGAAAGGCTTTTCAAAAATAATCGAAAAAACAGTGCCGTGAAATGAATCGGTGCAAACAGCCCGGGCGTTTGCGAACAGGCCCAAAAACTCTTTCGGCCCGGCATCCATCACCTTATGGCGCGTGGAAGGAACGACCCTTCTTGACCCGCAAAGAGAGACAACCGGCAGTTTGTATTTTCCCGAAAAAATTCTCACGGCCTCGCCGTATTTTTTGCCGTCGGTTATAAAGTAGCACAACAGGTACGGCTCTTTGAAAACCGGCGTGGACGCAAGCGCGGCCCATTCCTCCTTCCCCGGTAGCAGCGTCGGATCCAGGACCGTTGCCGATTCCCTCCCGGCAACCTCTCGGATTATGTCCTCTCCCTGCTTTTCCCGGGCCGACAGGCAGTCAAATTTGTCAAGGTATTCCTTGAGCGTATCCCTCAGGTTTCCGGGTATGGAGCTTATGCCAAAACTGGGCGCATACGCGATCCGCCTCCCGGATTTTGCAAAATCCGCAAAAAAAGCGGGGTCGAATGTTTTTTCTTCAAATATCATCGGGTTCCAGATTTGGTCGCTCCCGCACACATAGACATCGTATTCCGGAGCATCCGCTTTCAATTCGTCGTATGACGAGTAATGCTTCCCGGAAAGCCGCATGTTGTCGCGTACAAAGCTTCCAAAGCGGGCATGCCTCCTTTTAAGCCCGCCATAGTTTATCAGGGTATTGGCATTTGAAAGCAAAGCCCTTGCCGAAAATCCTTTTTTGAAAAGACTGCTGCCCTCAACGGTGTCTTTCCTGACATAATCAATTATCTCGCAATCCACTCCCAACCCCGCGATAGCTCTCATCAGCGCGTAAGCCTGGAGTTGCGCCCCGTAGTGGTGCGCATAGTGAAATGTCAATATTCCGGCCTTCATGTCAAGCACCGTTCCTTTCAAACCCACATTATCCGCATTCTCATGTACCGGGCCGCTTTTTCCGGAGCCAGCTGTCTATTCTCCTATCCCCGGCCCAGGATTCTTTTTATTATGCATTTCACCTTATACTTAAAGCTCTTGTTGTCCATGTATTTTTCAACAAGGCGGCCGAAGCCATACCCGGACTCCATATCCCTGAAAAAGCTCTTGCGTGCGGACGGCTCCGGCGCCGAAGAGACAAGTCTCGGGTTGTATTTTACGGCCGCGTTGTACGGCTGCTCCTTCACACGGACATTATCCCCTATCCGCAAAAACGCCTCTTCCCCGGCAGGAGTATGGGTTATCACAAGCGATACTCCCTTGTCGTCCGAAAACTCGCCGGGGCTGACTTTGTCAATGCCCCAGAAATCGGCCAGCGTTATATCCGCCTTCGTATTATCAATGCGGAACAGGCAGTTGAAGCATGACCTCCTGTTGAATATGCTTTTCCCGAAGCCGATGAAAAAAATCTCTTTTTTAACCAGGTCCATATACTTGCTGCCGTTTTTAAAATCGATCCTAATGCTGCTGCCGCTCCACCCGGTGGATTTGTCGCGGAATGAAACTGCCTTGATTTCGCTTTTGTACCTATCCCTGATATATTCAAGATACATGTCCCAGACTTTAGGCGAAGGAACCCCGTGGCACGCCAGGTCGCACGCAAGCAATCCGGCATATTCCCTGCCCAGGAAAGCCTTCAATCCGGCTACTTGGCACGGCGTCCCACAGAAAAGCACTTTCCTTCCCTTATCCAGGAAGCCCCTTGCTTCCCTGAAAGTATTCCCTATTTCACTCTGCACATACTTGGAACGCCTGAGACTGTCAAGCTCCTTTTCGTTTTCTATATAGGCATGCCTCACCTTGAAATTGCCGTCAAATCCTGCCCCGAACACGACCCCGCCTTCCGACAGAACGCTCCTTGCCAGGAGGGAGAATACGCCCCCCGAGGAACTCGCGGCTCTTATAGTCTCGTCCCTGGAACAACAGGCATAAAACCTGCGGCGGGTATCCTGTTTAAGACCTGTATCCGCACCAGGAACGACATCGCTTTCAATACCTGATTCCAAGGCTTTGTTGACAGGGCATGTCCTCGTGCATAACCCACAGTCGGTACATATATCTTCATCTATGCGCGGGTGAAGAAAACCCTCGCTGTCTGCCGTCATCGCTATCGCACCCTGGGGGCAAACCTGGCTGCACGCCGCGCATCCCGTGCAGAGCCGGCTCTCGCATATCGTCCGCACCAATGTCACATCCTATTCCGCAGGTTTCAACCTTGCGATTCTTACGCGGAATTCTTGTGTTACACTGCAAATTCATATGTTGCCCAGAAAATCCGCTTGTGATAATTATAAGTTTGATTTGCTTTTTTTACAAGAAAATCAGCTGCGCAATGTTTTTTATGCGTTTCATATCATTGGAAGATTTGTTATAATGTCGATAGATGCAGCTTTCTCACTGCTGTGGTTTTTAGATGGAAATGAAATTGCCATGACCGGGTATATTCGCGTTCCCGGCATATGGAACGGTTATAGGCTGCCGGAAAGCAATATGATGCAGAAATCCGGGGGAAACGGCAAGGAGCAGGGACCGCCGGAAAACTCGAAAGGACAAAAGTTGCCGGGAGAGGGTTATGCTACCTACCGGCTTATTATACATACAAATGGCGAGGAACCTGTGCTAGGCCTTAAAATACTGGATTTTGCGACTTCCTGCCGCTTGTGGGTCAACAGCACTAAAAAGGAATGTAATTGAAAAAATACTGATGCTGGCAGCAGTAATAGCGATGTGTATCACAATAAACCGGCTTGCCTGTGATTACCGGATATTGCAAATATAATTTCCGTGATTTGATTTGTCCCTTTTGCAAAAAAATATATGTTATAATATTCCCATATAAAATTGCGGAAGGTACAAGATGCTGAATGTTCTGCACCTGATTAACCACCTCGGCCGGGGCGGGTCCGAAAAATACATATGCCTGCTGGCAAAAAAGCTTCACAACAAGCTATGCAGGTTTTACCTCGCGTATTCCGAGGAAGGCGGCGGAAGGGAGCTTTTCGAAAAAGCAGGTATTGACCTGGTAAGGCTGGAAATGAGAAATCCTATCGATATCAGGGCAGCCGCCGGGCTTAAGGCATTGTGCGCCAGGCTGTCGATAGACGTGGTTCATACACATTTTTTGAGGGAAAACTATATCGCCGTTCTTTCAAAAATGCTTGGAAATAAGGCAAAAATCGTCAATACCAGGCATATGCTCTTTAAAAACTCAAGGGGCGTCATCGCCGCGAACCGCCTTTTTACCAGCTTTAACAGCAAAATTATCGCCGTCAGCAACAGCGTGAGGGAGCAGCTTATCAGCGAAGGGATCAATCCCGGCAAGGTCGAACTGATATATACCGGGATAGACCTTGAAGAGTGGAGCATTCCGGTCACGCCCGCTTTCAGAAAGGAGTATGGCATTTCCGCGGATGAAATAGTGGTAACGTCGGTTGCAAGGTTCTCAGAGGAAAAAGGCCATGAATTTTTGATTGACGCCATAGGTTACTTCAAAGAACATATGGAAGAGCTCGGCGTCGCGTCGGGCAAATTCAGGTTCGTCCTTGCCGGCGACGGCGAGTTGCGCGGTAATATAGCAAAAAAGGCCGAGGCGCTGGGTCTGCAAAATGACGTCATTTTTACCGGCTATATCAGCGATATAAAAGATTTGCTGAAAAGCTCCGACATTTTTATTTCCCATTCGAAAAACGAGGCGCTCGGCATATCGATACTGGAAGCCATGGCGGCTGGAATTCCCGCAATATCCACGGACAGCGGCGGAGCGGCGGAAATTGTAAACAGTCGGTTTGAAAACGGCATACTGATAAATTACGGCGACAAGAAGGCATTGGCAGAGGGTCTTGCCAGGCTGGCCCGGGAAAAGGAATTGAGAATGCTGTACGCAGAAAACGGGCTTAAGACCGTCCGGGAGCACTTTTGCCTTGATAAAACAGCCGAAGAAACATATAATTTATATAAACAATAGGAGGATTTGTTGTGATTGTAAAAAACGGCAAGCTGTTCGGCAAAATCAGCATAATAGATATAATAATCGTCTTGGCGTTACTGGCGGCCTTGCTGTTTGTGGCCGCAAGGCTGGGGATATTTTCGCCGAAACAGGCTGTGGCGGTAAATACCGAAAAAATCAGGATAACCTTTTACCAGGAAGAAATCAACACATTCACGGTTGAAAATATAAAGATCGGCGACCCCGCAAGCGATTCTCTCAAGAATGCGAACCTCGGGAATGTAATCGACATTAAGTCGGACAAGTCCGTCTCATGGGGAGTGGATAAAGACGGGAGACAGGTAAAATCAACGAAAGCAGGGTATTCATCCGTATATATTACAACCGAGGCGAACGCGCTGCTCGATTCAAACGGCATAATATCAGGCGGTTCAAGGTTTTATATCGGACAGGCCCTGAATGTCAGGTTCGGCACCTCTGTTATATGGTGCAGGATTACCGACGTGGTAAAGGTCGAGGAGGATTGACATGGCAAAAAAGAAATTTACATGGATAGACCTCGCAATCATCATAATTCTGCTTGTATGCATCGCCGGGACGGCATACAAGTTTTCAAAGGCAAGCGTGGCCGCTCCGGCAGTAACTCCCAAGGAAAAAATATTGGTTTCGTTTTACATGGAAAACGTTCATGATAGTATTGTCAAGGCAATAAAAACCGGGGACCCGGTGACAGAATCAGTGCAAAACTCCAGTTTCGGCAAGGTAACGGAAATCACCACCGGCGACTCGATCTTCTGGAGCAGCGGGGACGACGGGCAGCTCGTAGCTTCCAGCAGGGAAGGGTACTCTTCGCTGGTACTGACAATGGAAGCCGAGGGCATTATAGGCAAAAACGGCGTGACCATAGGAAACTCGGTATATCACGTCGGCCTGACGGTAACGCTGAATGTCGGGAAATGCACGCTGAAAGACGGAAGAATATCCAGGATTGTCAAAGCCGGGCAGTAAGGCAATGCATGGACAGGTGGACATATGGCAAATTTCTTGAGAAATGCAATATATAACAGCAGAATAGTAAATTACTTTGCCAGCCCGGATTATTCCCGGGATTCCTGGAACAGCAGCTTTTTGTTCTCTGTTTTGAATTTCCTCTTTAATGCACCCTGCAGTTTGCTTAAACGTTTATTTGCCAAATGGAAACATATATTTGACGGCAGCGTTTTTATAAAGGCCATGGAATATTTGGCCGGCAGGATGCATATCGTGGTCGGATTGTACCTGGCCATAACCATACTGGTTCCCCATAACCTATGGTACAATGAATATAGCGTATACCTGACTGTCCTGCTTTTTGCAGTCTTTGTATTGAAAACAATGACGTCAGACGAATACGGCTTCAACCTGGCCGCAGTGGACCACACCGCCGTGCTGTTTTTCCTGGCCGTATTCATGGCGGGGGCGACATCGCTGTTCTTATCCGAAAGCCTGAGCTTCATCGTCTTCTACTTCATATGCTTCCTGGCACTTGTTGTTACTGTAAGCTCAATCAATTCGGCAAAGCAGCTGGATACGCTGGTAAAAATGATTTCGGCAGCCGCTTTCCTGACGTCGCTCTATGGCATTTACCAGTGGAAGATCGTCGGCATACCGGTCAACCCGTTGGAGACCGACGTGACGCTGAGCCAGGACCTCGGCGGAAGGGTCTACTCTACAATGGGCAACGCCAATGTTTACGGCGAATTCCTTGTACTAACGATACCTTTTTTTTTCACGCTTATTATAAATGAAAAAACCTGGCTGAAAAAAATCCTGTGGACGCTTTTGCTGCCGCCCATGGTGCTTATGCTGTTTAAAACCGGTTCCAGGGCGGCCTGGGGCGCCTTCGCCATATCCGTATTCGTATTTTTGCTTTTCTGGAATATAAGGCTCGTGCCCGTATTTATGATTATCGGCATGGTTGCGCTGCCCTTTCTGCCTGCTCCCATCTATAACAGGATACTGACCATATTCAACCCGAATGATTCCTCCATAGATTTCAGAAAGAAGATATTCGACACCGCCGTTTCCATGTTGAAGGATTACTGGGTTACGGGGGTCGGGCTTGGCAATAACGCGGTAAACCTGATATTTAACAGGTATAAAGTTCCCGGCTTGTCAATAGTGGCGCACACGCACATTTTTTTCATACAGCTGTGGCTTGAAACAGGAATTCTTGGCATTTTAAGTTTCCTGGCCATGCTGGTGAGAATGCTTAAGAATACTTTCGCCTCGATGCGTGAAGAAAGAAATGCCGGCCTTAACAACATAATGGCGGCATCCCTGGCTGCCGTTACGGGCCTTCTTGTAATCGGGTTTGTCGACCACGTATGGTTCTTCAAACGAATCCTCCTGTTATTCTGGGCTGTAGCGGCAATACTGTTTGCCGCGTTTAACCTGGCAGGAAAACAGCAAAATGAAGCCGCCTGGTGAGGCAGCTTCATTTTGCGTTAATTCATCCATTCTTGTCATACGTCTTGTCAGTTGATGTCTATCCTGTGTGTCTTCGGTTTTTCCTCTTCCGACTTGGGCAAATGCACGGTTAGTACACCATCGTTGTATTTTGCCTTAACATTTTCCTGCTTCACGCCGTCGACGCAGAAATTCCTGCAATATGACCCGTACCTTCTCTCCTTCCTGATGTAATTCTCCCTCTTCTCGTCGATCTGTTCATTATGCTCCACTCCAATCGTAAGCACGCCGTCTCTCAGTTCAAGCTTGATGTCTTCTTTTCTTACACCCGGAAGGTCCGCCTCTATGATATATTCCTTGTCTGTTTCCTTTATATCCGCCTTGATCGGGTGCGGCGCAGCAAAGAACCCTGTCGTAAACGGCCAGCTCCAGAAATCCTCAAAGAAATTCTCCAAATCAAAGAAGTCTCTTCCCATCGCCAGATCATTTGCCTTTCTTCTGAATGGAACCAATCCGAACATACACAACACCTCCGTTAATTTCATTATTCATGCTATTTTCAGGATAATCAAGTCATCTCGCGTATGTAATTTTAGTCTTTTTGTCTTTGACTTTCTTTGACCTTGGCTTTATTGTAAACCTTTCTCTCCCATATATCAAAATTTGTTTTTGACTATCTTTGACCATTCTATTCCGTGAAGGGTCATTATTGTGAAATATATGCAAATCTTTCAGTTTTTCTTGAAATTTCAGCCTTTTTTCAAGCCAACTGTTCTTAGGATTTCCTGCGGTTTCAAGACGCCGGCTGCTGCAAATAAAAAGGCCGCCGTCAACGTGCTTGCCGACAATGACAATAACGTGGCCAACGGCGCTCCCAATTGCAATATATCAAAAAACCGGCGGATGAATTTGCCTGTCAGGACTACCGCGAATCCGACAAGGCCCGGTTTGATCAGCCAGTTCCGCAGATCAAACACCATTCCCGTTATCTTGTGAATAGCGGAGAGATTCAGGATTTCCGCCAACACAAGGCTTATGATAAAACCGGCAATATAACCCTTGACGCCCAGGACAGGCACCAGGAAATAAATAGCCCCTATTCTCAGCGCCGACCCGATAACGGTATTTCCCAGGAGGATGCCTTGCTTGCCCAGGCCGTTCATGATGCCTGCCATTGTCTGCTGCAGGTAGACAAACGCACAGGAAAAAGACAGCATAAATAAAAGGTCCCCGATATTTTCACGCCTGTATATAAGCGAACCGATGTCGTCAGGGTAGCATAAGAACAGCGATGAAAAAAATATTCCAAGGATAAACGTGGCCTGTATGGACTTTGATACCTGGTAACCGACGGATTTCCGGTTTTTTAGCGTTACCGACTCGGAAATCGCCGGTACAAGCGAAGTGGCCAGTGAATTTGTGATCAGGGAGGGAAACATTATAAGCGGCAATGCCATGCCGGTCAACCGGCCGAACATTTCCATGCTGCTCTTGTTATCTAGTCCGCCGGCTTCAAGCATTACGGGTATAAGGATAAACTCGGCGGCCGACAGCGTTGAAACAATAAGCCTATTTGCCGAAACAGGAACCGCTGATTTCAGCAGGCAGGCAACAATTTTTCTTTTCCTTTGGGGTTTTTCAGTGCGGCTTATCCCGGAAATGCGCTTTTGCCTTATTGCAAAAACAAGCGAGAGGACTGCAAGGTTTGCCATTTCGCCCAACAGCGCCGTCAGCATGGCTATGGAGCAGGCATACTCCGCTCCGCTTTCAGCAATTCCCTTGGATAGTGCAATCAATACGCCGAGTTTTACAGCCTGCTCGGCTACCTGTGAAAATGCCGTGGGCATGACCAGTTGCATGCCATAAAAATAACCCTTCAGGGCGGCCCCGGCGACGACTGCCGGCAAGCATGCCGCGAGGACCAAGAGCGCGTTCCGTGTCCTTTCGTCGCCGAGAACGGACTTGCTGATTGCGCCTGCATTTGCAAATATAAACAAGGAAACAACCGTACCGGCAGCGGCAACAAGCGCCAGCGCGCACATTGTGATCCTTCCCGGTTCGGCCCGGTTGCGCCGCGCGTTCTGCTCGGCGACCATTTTCGATACCGCGATGATAATTCCCGAGGTTATGGTAAGCACAACCGCGGTGTACACCGGCAAAACCAGTTCGTAAAGCCCGATTCCTTCGGCTCCTGTCAGGTTTGTCAGGTAAATCCTCGAAAAAAATCCAAAAAGCCTGGCTACCAATCCTGCCGCCGCAAGTATTGCCACGCCGCTTGCAAAAGATTTACGCACATGATTGCTCCAAGTAAATTCTCTTTTTAATTTTTATTAGTGGAATAAATTTATATGACAGCTAAATGCCAACTTTCATGCTTGTTTTTCATATCGGCCTGTTCGTACTGTTCGATCTCCGAACCATTTGGCCTATATACACTATCCGAAAGAATTTCACTCAGGATTCGCAGCCCATGGCGCCACTGCGGCCCAGCTTTTTTATCAGCCTGGCTTTCCGTCTCTTCAATTCCTCCAACTGCCTGCCGCCTGCAAACCCCGCGCGGATGCAGCTCTCCATGGCCTTGTTTGTCGCGCGCAGAGCCATGTTATAGTCTCTTACCTTATGCTCATAGTATTTGGCCAATTCTACCAGGTGGAAGCATTCGAAACCCGGGTTTTCGGCTTCGACAGCCTTCCAATGCTCCAGCGCGCGGTCATACCTTCCGTTTCTTTTATAAACCCTTGTCAGGCGCTTAACAGCGTGCATCCGGACATTGAAATGCTCCGACGCCGTCAAGGCTTCAAGGCATTCAAGCATATCGTCAATTCTCCCGTTAGCTTCAAAAAGCCTGCTTACGCCCAGGAGTTCAAGGCAGCCGTCGGTTTCGGAAATCGGGCTTCCAACCATCGCCGCAAGCTTGCAAAGGAGCGACACCATTGAAAGGATATCCTGCTCGTTATGCTTTACGACCCTCCTGATTTCGGTTGCATCCCTGTCGTCGAGGTACTTGAAATATACGGCAGGAATCAGCTCCCCCGGTATATCGCCGATCCTGGTTTCGCCAAGTATGTTCTCCTCAAGGGAAACGAGCCTGCAGCTCTCCAGCTTCAATCCCCAGGTTCTCCGTGCCGGGTAAAGCAAATCGACATTGGGCAAATCTTTGAAAAAAGGTTTGAAACGGTTGGATATGAACCTGCTTTGCAGGAGATTTATGTCGAACGCCTTTCCGTTGAATGTCACAAATCCGCCGCATCCTGCAAACAATTGCTGCAATTCCCGCAGCATGGCGGCTTCTTCATCATAGTCCCGCATAAAATACTGCCGGACGACAAAGGCCCCATTTTCAAAGAATCCGGTCCCCACCAGGAAAGCCACCGTACCGGCGCCACCTGAAAGGCCTGTCGTTTCAGTATCCAGGTAAAGCAGTTTTTCAGACCGCACCGCTTTACAGCCGGCTCCTCCCAGCATGGCAACAATATCTTCCCCGATACCCAGCGCATTGCCGATGCTGCATCCCCCGTACAGGTACGAAAGCGGGTACTTGTTTTCAATAACGTAGCAAGTGCCGTGTTCGTTTTCCAGAACAGCGCCGGGCACAATCACGTCAATATCCCGTTCTCCGCGCTGCGGACGGGTTAATGCCGCACGGTTCGCGCTTTCTTTATATAGTTGAAGCTTGCTTCTCAAATCCATCCGGTCATGCTCCCGTTCCTTCCCTGCCTATCCCGCAGGCAACTCTCATCAACCTTAGCGTCAGTTCTTTCGGATTGTCCGTCCCCGTAAATTCATTCAGCGGGCCTACACAAGAGGGGCACCCGCTGCTGCATCCGCAGTGCTCAATCATCCTTGCTGCCGTGTCAAAAAGCTCATCGTGAAGCTCGTACAGTTTATCGCTGAACCCGACGCCTCCCGGGTAATTGTCATAAATGTACACCGTCGGGCGCTGCGTGAACGGCGCCCGGACCTGGTGCACCACCCGTATGTCCCTCGGGTCGCACATAAGGTATATTGGCGCCGCGTTTGCCAGGACATTTGAAATGCCGAGAAGGCCGTTCTGTACATCCGACTGGGACATGCCGGGTATTTCCCCGGGCAGGCCTACCCAATACGCTGTTGTATGCATCTCAAGCTCGGGCAGAGTTACAGGACCCGAACCAATATTCTCATGCGTATGAAGCTTTATTTTCTTAAACATCGTTACCAGCGAAGTAACCGATACCTCCCCGCTGCTTCTGTGCACGCGTCCGTCGTCGCCTTCCCTGAAAACATCCAGAACTTTCAGGTCCACGGCAAGGTTTGCATCCGTGTAGTAATCGACATCCACCCTGCGCACGTAAGCCTTTTTATCGTCAAAATCCAGCTTTTCCACCTGGTACTGCACGCTCTCGTGCATATAAATGGCTTCCTCGTGAAGCAGCATCGGCGCGCTGAACCTGTCCACCTCCCCGATGACGACAGGTTTCGGCTCGGTTATGTCTATAATGATGACATTTTCATTTGACGCGCTCCTGAGGCTTATATCATCGGCGGGAAACACATCGGACATCCAGTGCCACCTGTTGCCCACGTGCCTTACCAGCCGCGCTTCTTCCATGTAGGATAAAACTTCCTCGGTAGTTTCCACTCCAAATTTCTCGCCGTCTTCGAACGGAAGCTCAAAAGCGGCGCATTTCATATGGTTGTAAAGGATGACAAGGTTATCCGGGTTGATCATCCCGTTCTCCGGGCTCTTTCCGAAGAAATATTCCGGGTTGTTTATAATGTACTGGTCGAGAGGACTGCTGCTCGCTACAAGAAACGCAGCCGAAACGCCGCTCCTGCGTCCCGCGCGCCCGGCCTGCTGCCAGGTGCTGGCAATGGTGCCCGGGTAACCGCAGATAACGCATGCCTCCAGCGCGCCAATATCAATACCCAGTTCAAGCGCGTTAGTCGACACCACGCCTGTTATGCTCCCTTCCCTCAAGCCTCTCTCTATTTCACGCCGCAGCCCCGGTAGATATCCTCCCCTGTAGCCTCGCACCTTCTCTTCCCCATCCCTGCTCCCGCGGAGCTTTTCCCTGAGATAGGTAACCAGCACCTCCACGTTCAGCCTGCTCCTGGTAAACACAATGGTTTGCACCCCGTTGCGGATTAGCATACCCGCAAGCTTCTCGGTCTCCAGCATGCTGCTCCTTCGTATGCCAAGCTCTTTATTGACCACGGGCGGGTTATAGAAGATAATGTGCTTTTTTGACGAGGGCGCGCCGTTGTTATCAATAAGCTTCACATCCTTGCCGGTAATCTTTGAAGCAAGCTCGGCAGGATTTGCAATGGTGGCGGAACAGCAAATAAACTGCGGGCTTGAGCCGTAAAATTTGCATATTCTCGCGAGCCTCCTGAGAACATTTGCCAGGTGGCTTCCTAACACGCCCCTGTAATGATGGATCTCGTCTATTACGATAAACTTGAGGTTTTCAAAAAGCTTCGTCCACTTTGTATGGTGGGGCAGGATACCGCTGTGCAGCATGTCGGGGTTTGTTACGACAATGTGACCTGCATGCCGAATGGCTTTCCTGGCGGATTGCGAGGTGTCGCCGTCATAAGTGTAAGTTTTTATGTCCACTCCTGCTTCCGTGATTAATTCATGGAGCTCCGACGTCTGGTCATGCGACAGCGCCTTGGTGGGAAAAAGGAAAAGCGCCCTGGACTCTTCGTCCTTCAGGATCGCATCCAGCACAGGCACGTTATAGCACAGCGTTTTCCCCGAGGCCGTGGGCGTCACGACCACAACGCTTTCGCCTTCATGTATGACCTGGATGGCTGAAGCCTGGTGCGAGTAGAGCTGCCTAACGCCTCTCTTTTGAAGCGCCTCCTTGATGCGTTTGTCCAAAAAATCCGGAAATTCCGCGTATACCGGTTCCCTGGCGGGCAATTCCACCCACGAGGTAACATTTCTCATTATTTGTTCCGAGGATCTGAAATAATCCAACACTTGCTCCAGGTTCATAAATGCCCTCCAAGGATATAGAACTAGTGTTCTGCCAAGAAAAGTATAGCGTATTTTGTTTTAATATTCAATATATTTGGATTGCATAAATTTCGTCGGAAACAGAGACAATTAAAAGTTATTACAATGAATATTTGGAATCCCCATAGTTGAGGAATTCATACGGCTAATTCAATAAATCCGGTTCAACTGAGGAAAAACCCGCAAACCAGTTCCGCCATTTCTTCATAAGATACCGCCCTGAAAACGCGTTCCTTGAACTGGGATGAATTCCTGCATCCCTTGACATACCACGCGATATGTTTTCGCATTTCCAGCACACCCGTATGCTCGCCCTTCAGTTCCACAAGCATTTCAAGGTGGCGCCTGACCATGTTCCTTTTTTCGTCCATTCCTGGCTCCGGCAGCAGTTCGCCCGTATCCAGGTAATGAATGATTCTTTTAAATACCCACGGGTTGCCCTGCGCCCCCCTTCCCACCATTACCGCGTCACAGCCCGTGTATTCCAGCATCCTTGCCGCGTCCTCGGGCTTGTAAATATCGCCGTTCCCTATTACCGGTATTGAAACGGCCTTTTTTACTCTTTTAATGATATCCCAATCCGCCTTGCCGCTATAAAATTGGTCCCGCGTCCTGCCATGCACGGTTATGGCCGAAGCCCCGTTTCTTTCGGCGATACCGGCTATTTCAACCGCGTTGATGTGCTCCTCGTCCCATCCCTTGCGTATCTTCACGGTCACCGGCTTGTCCGTGGAAGAAACAACGGCCTTGACCAACTCGCCCGCCAATTCCGGCTTCAGCATCAGCACGCTTCCCTCGCCGTTCTTTGTTATTTTCGGCGTAGGGCAGCCCATGTTTATGTCGATGATAGCAGCAGCCGAATCATTTAGTTTTCCCGCAGCATAAGCCAATATTCCGGCGTCTGAACCAAAAATCTGGATTGCAGCCGGCAGTTCCCGCTCGCTTAGCTCCGCCAGCTTCCAGCTCTTTTCATCTTTATAGTACATTCCCTTTGCGCTGATCATCTCCGTGCAGACAAGCCCGCAGCCCTGCTCCTTGCAAAGCAGCCTGAAAGCCTGGTCAGTCACGCCTGCCATCGGCGCAAGGAATACGTTGTTTTCAATTTCAACCTGTCCTATCTTCATGCAATGCACCATTTATACCGTTTGACGTATTACCCTTTCAATTTTTTAACGAGTTGCGCTATCCTTTTCCCCATGCGAATGCACTTTTTTGCAGCCCTGTCATCCGGAGACCCTATTGAAACAGGGCCATAATGGTCCCCTTGACAATCTCCTTGGACGACCATGCCGTGGATAAGCATAGCGTTCAGGATGTCCAGTATGGTCGTTTCATTGCCTCCTCCTATCTGTGCGCTGGAAGAAAACGCCGCGCCGACTTTTCCATCCAGCTTTCCATGAAACCTGACGGATTCCTCGAACAGTTTTTTCAATTCGCCCGCCATGCTTCCGTAATATGTAGGTGAGCCGGCAATAATCGCGTCATACTCCAGGAGGTTGTCCGCTTTTACATTATTGACATCCCGGACTTCCGCCTCCACGTTTTCACTGCGTATGCCCTCCGCGATATGTTCAGCCATCTTTTTCGTATTCCCTGTTCTTGAGTAGTAAATTATCAATGCTTTCGGCAATAATGCATCCTACCTCCCAGTTTACTTTGTTTATCTTTAAAAACCTTGCTTGATCTGCTGTACTGTTCAACCTGGTAATCCATGCAATCAAGTATATTATAACACTTTTATTTAAAATTCTGACCCATGCCGGATGCCTAAATATAAAAAAGACCACGGACATGTGGTCTTCTTTATCCTGGCGCCCCGGGCAGGAATCGAACCCGCATCAGCGGAACCGGAATCCGCTACCTTATCCATTAGGCCACCGGGGCGTAAAAAATTACGGGACGGTATCGTCCGTATCGTCCCTAGTTATTTATGACTATTATATTATAGCATATCGCAGCCAGGCTTCAAGCCTATACATCAGAAATAACAATATCACATTTTGCCGGGATGTCCATTTCCGAGAAGTACCTGTCCTCCATCGGAACCCATTCCGACATGAATCTTTCGTGCATGACGGGACCGTTTCTCTCAAGGATTCGGCGGCTTTGCACATCCTTGCCGATACCCAGGAAAACCTTCAAATCATAATATTCTATAAGGGTCGGATGCATGCTGTAGCTGCCTTCAACAATGTTCAACCTCTTGGGAGTCACCGTTATGGTCGTGTCCATCGTGTCGCCGGCGCAATTATATATGTGATACCGGAATTCACGGCCGCTCAACAAACCTTTTATGACTTCATCCTTGAACCTGGCATAATCAACATTGCCGCCCGTTTCCGCCAGCCTTTCCCTGGTCCTGAGCCTGACGGGCAGGAAAAAGTGGTCCATGTGAAATACGTTGCAGTCGTAGATTTTTTCCATAAGCGACGCCAGGAAGCTTTTCCCCGCCCCGCTGTTTCCGTCGATTGCCGCAATTACGCTGTTTTTCTTATGCAGGAGGCTATCTATCCTGCAAAACACCTCAAAATAATCACGGAACTTTGAACTTACGACGCGATACGCCGGGAAATATGTTTCACGGTATTTCCCGCTGTGGCTTAACGGGGGGTAGCCACGCCTCTTGTAGGATTGAAGGTAATCCTCCAGTTCATCCGGAGGAAAGGGCAGGCTGCCCTCCTTGCAGCATTTCCTCAGCACGTTAAGCTTCTCTTCAAAACCCCGGATGCTGCCGGTGTTGGAATTGGCCGTATAAATGAAAAACTTGTTCACAGTCCCTATATCAACGGCACAATCCTTAAGACCCCTCAGGTGGAGCCTGCACAAGCCGTTTCCGATTTCCTCGAACAACGGAAACCCGTGACCCGTTCCTCCGCCCGCCTCATGGCTGCCGATGGAACGCAGTTCGTCACGGAGAATTTCAAGGCTCCTGCCCTCATCTACAATGAAATGCCCGCCGGCAAACTCATTCTGGTAAACAAGTTTCACCGCGTCCTGTATCTGCATGCCGGGATATTTTTTATAATGGCTTTCCAGTATTTCCTCCAGGTTATACACTAACTTCACTCTCGATCAGGTTTGCTTTTTTCAGGGCAAGTACTATCACGGGAATAATAACGATTTGAAGTATTATTCCCGGTATGGCGTTAATTACCGCGCCCGCGGCAAACATTTGCCATGTGAACGCCGTTCCGCGCAGCCCGTATAAAATCCAGCTTACGATGCCCCAGGCGATCCTGCCGCAAACCATTGAAATAATCAAAGCTCCATATACGGAAACATTCTTTTTCGGCAGCACTTTGTAGAAAAGGCCTGTTGCAAAACCGTAAACCGCCAGTTCAAAAGCCATTGCAACCGCGGTTGGGAACATCGGCGGCATTCCGAACAGCACGCTCCTGAGCAACGGTGTAACAAAACCAATTACCAGGCCGTACGGCCCGCCGCAAACAAAACCGGCTATCAGAACCGGGATATGCATCGGCAATAATTGGCTTCCCAGGCTTGGGATTTGTCCGGTAAGAAAAGGCAATAACAGGCCGAGTGCAATAAACAATCCGGCCAACACAAGTCTCCTGGTTGATGATGACTTCATTAATAATTCCCCTTTCGCTTATTCATAAGTTGATTCATAAATTGTGCAATTCATTGAACAGTCAGCCTGCGGCGATCCCTACCCGGCTGCCGCGGCTTTGGTTAATCATCCGTAACCGGTTGGCGCGAGTAAAAATAAAAAAGCCATGCCGGTACCGCCTCTTTAATACCTCTTTCGAGAGGTCGTATACCTTCATGGTATAATTACGAGCAATTACTTTGTAGATTATAGCATATAACCGCCCGGCTCATCAATATCTTTGTTACTGAAGAAATGCATTAGCACAGGTGGCGGACAGTAAGACAGGGGACGTTCTCTGTCCCGGTACCGCCCCTATCTCCTGAACAGCATCAGCATCCATTTCATGATTTGCATGCTGAACACTGTTGAAAAAATAAAAATCCATATCAGCACTATCAGGTATGTCAACCTCTTAAACAGGGGATTAAAGCGGAAGATAACATTTATTCCACGCGTTATTATCGCCGCGAACCATACGTAAGTCAATGCAAAAATAAGCGCATAAAGATTTTGCATCCAGGCAGGACTTGTCTCGGTAATATTGCGTTCAAAAGCAAAATAAATGAATGTTGAGACGGGTATGATAATAAAGTGTGAAATTATATATATCTTCATCACTTTTACAAGGGAAGGTCTTTTATCCCATCTTTCCCAGATGTCCTGCCCTGTCGGAAACGAGGACGGAAGCGAATAATACGCATCGTTTCCGGAATGCTGCCCCATCGCCATCTCCTTCTTCTTCAAAAACTTGAAAATATCAAAAAGCGGCACGCTGAGAAAGACAACGTCAATTATTCCCAATACAAGTATGACAAAAACCGTCATAAGAGCGTTAAAACGGATATCATCCGCCGACTTGCCCGAAAAAAGGATTTCAAATACAGCGGCAATGTCCGGGATAAACAGATCAATGGCGCCGACCATGATTATCCCCGCAAATAACGTTGCCTTCTTATCCGAAAGACTCTGATAATACCTGGCGGGATACGTAAATATATCTGCAAGCTTGTTTTTCAGTTTATCCATGTTTATCTCTCAATCTCTTCAGAACTCATCCCTGCTTTAGTTGTATATTAATAATAATATAACTTGCCGGAAGCAAAATCAACGATATTGAAAATAATACCACGATCGGAGCAAGAACGGCGGATGAAACCGTATGGCCCAAAATCAAGCTGTTGAGGCCCTGGAGAGCCCAGCCCTGCGGTGTTAGCAGCGCCAGGTCCCGGATACGTTGCGGCAATTCCACGAAATTCCAGAAGCAGCCGCCCACAAAACCGGTAATCAAGGCAAGCACAGGCGCGCCTGCCTGGAGCTGCGCCTGGGTTTTCAACACCGAAGAAAGAAACATGCCGATTGAAATAACCGAAAAAAGATAAGCTACCAGCACCACGTACGACAATATGCCATGCAAGAATACGATTCCGAAAAATACTCTCAGTGCAGCACAGAATATAAGCACTTGGAGTATTCCCGCCGCCGCCATTGCAAGCACATTTCCCGCAAATGACGCGGCAACGGCGCCTTTTGCCGCGCAAAGCCTTTTAATCGTACCGTTCAGTCTTTCCTCGATAAGCCAGCCGCTCCCGTACAGCATGAAAAACATAACAAAAGCTGTTATCAGTCCGGCTGAAGATGCCGAGGCCGCCGGCAATGTCAAACGGGCTTCCTGTCCGGAGGCTTCTCCTTCAAGTCCCCCATCAAGCACTTTATATTCAGTAATCAACAACGGTCCGGGTTCCCATAAGGAATCCGCGTATTCCAGCACTTCATTCCTGAAATCTTCCGTTTCCAATATGCCAAGTTCTTTATATTTACCGGCAACATCACCGGCAGTCATATTTGCCATAAGAATTCTCATGGCTTCCCCGGCGATTATTTCCCGGGTAAACCCGGCGGAATAGGAATACGGCGAATCAACCTGTTCAATCAGTTCTTCATAATCGCCACTGGCTATTGATTCGCCGAATCCTTTTTTTATTATATACACCTGTTCAACTTCCATGTCCTCGAGCATATTTTCTGCGTTTTCGCGACTTGCGGCAACCAGCTTCAGCCCGTCCCTGCCGGAAAGCCTTGAAAACAGCAGGGCGGAGTATTCCGACATATCCTCGTCCACCACTGCCACCGGTACAACGCCGAGTTTTTCATATCTCAGGGCATTTCCCGCCGCCGCGGCTATAAAAAGCGGCGCGATAATCATGGCAAGGAAGAACAGTTTGTCGCTTATTATCATTTTGAACTTGAAATATACCGAAGATAATACCTTTATCAGGTTTACCCCCTTTCACTCCGTGAAAATTTCAAAACCATCACGGAAGCCGTAAATAAAACAAGGCTCATCGCAACCGGCACAAGAGAATAAATACCGTCATATGCGGCGTAATCGCCGGAAAAGAGCGCCAGGAAGCCGTCCATCGCCCACTTGTTGATTGTTAGGACGCTGATGCTCCTTATTAGTCTTGGCATCGAGTATAACGGGTAAATGCTTCCTCCCGCGACAGCCATCAAGATGATGCCCAGGCTGCCGGTAATATCAGCGGAAGCCGGCGTAGGTGAAACAGCCGCCACGAAAACCGACCATGAACAGGCTGCCAGGATAATTGCCCCGAAATGCATAAAAATTCTCTCCGCCGGGGCTCCCCAATGGTTTTTGAAAAAAACCGACGTAAGGACGATTACCGTTCCGAACTGCAAAATAAGCAGCAATATGGACACTATCAGCTTGGAAAGCACGATATCCCTCATTTTTACGGGAGTAGAACGGAGCCTTTTCGATATTCCCGAACTGCGTTCCATTACCATCATTTTCATGCCCGGCATACCCGCAAACAGCATGAAAACAGTGATCAGAGCCGCCGTAAAATATTCTGCGGGAGAGACATCGTACCTATAGCCCTTGTCGGTTTCAGAAAAGAGAGAAAGCCTGTCAAGTGCTATAAATATATATTTCAAAGCCTCGTCGTTGTATCTTTCATCCAGTTCGCCGGTGGTAATGCCGGCCTCTTTGTCGTAATGATAAATCGTTATGACGGCGCTTTGCGCCGCGGATACAAGGTTCGCCGCGCTTTCTGCTACATTTTTCACCACGTAGGCTTGCAACGGCATGGCGCTGCTTCCCACCACCGATACGGGCTTGTTTTCCACGCGCGAAATGCTGCCCGTAAAACCATCGGGAATAATAATAACGCCGCCCACTTTCTTTTCAGACAGCATCAGCATTGCCGTATGCTCATCCGTCTGAATTATCTCGCTGAAAATGCCTATGTTCATCAACTGGTTCCCGATCATCCGCGTCTGGGCTGTGTTTTCGTTATCCACAAGCGCTATCGGGAACGGTTCAATAAAACTGCTTTTATTGAGAAGGGGCGTCAGCGCATATGTGAAAAACGCGATAAAAAACAACGGCGCGGCAAGAAGCAGGACGCACGCTTTCCAATCCTTCAAAAAGAGCTTTATGTCATTTTTCAGCAAGGCAGCAAATGAAGTCATCCTGTGTATCCGCTCCCTGAAGCATGTCCGAAAGTACGGCCGGGAACTGTACGGCCGGACTGGCGTCATTGTCCCAGTATACCGTCAAATAACTCCTTGTTGGAAAAGTAAAGCTCACCGAACGAAGCCAATGCTTCAATCTTGATCCTTTCAATATCTTTTTGTGTTGCAACGTTCAGGTCAATAACATTTTCCCGGTCCAGGCCGGGCAGTTCGGGCTCCCCGGCAATAAACCTGTCCTCCCCCGCCAGGTAAAGCGTGGCTGAGAAATTGTTGACATCCCGGAAGGGAAGGTTCACATCTAAATCGATTTTTGAAGTATAATTTTTTGTGTTCAGTTTCTTGTTCTCCCAGTAATAACTGTCAATATCGCCTTCCACAGTCCCTTCCCCGGCGTCGCCGAAAATGTCCGTCCGGTACCGCGTGATCCTGTTCCTCTTTTTAGTCTCACCATCAATACCGTCTAAAATCTCCATGTTCAAATCAAATCCCGTTACCGAGGCTCCTTCCTTTACTACGTAACTGATATCAACGCTGCCATCCGTTTCTGCGCCGGCTGTTTTCTTAAAAGACGGTATTATACTGAATTCGGTGGTTTTTACGGGCGCGGAACGGAAGGTGTTTTCTTCGCCGCTTGTTTTTGCACCGCCGGCGGCGCCGGTTTTGCCGGTATCATTTGATCCTTCGGCGGCGGCAGCATCAGCTCCCCCGGCGGCATTTGATCCTTCGGCGGCGTTTGTTCCTCCGGCAGCATGCTCGGTAAGCACAATATTTACAAACCTGTTCCTTATATCTTCAAACGCCGTGTTGCTGCTGCCCGTATTTATCTCCAGCGTATAGGAAACACCGGCCATATCGCCTGTCCCGGCGAATTCCAGCGTCAACTTGCGGTCTATGATATTCTTGCTGCCATCTATGACCAATACCATGTTAAAGCCATTTTCCAGGCTGTAATTATCCGCGTGCATCTTTAGAGAATCTGCAAAACCTTTGACATCCTTATCAAGGTTCAGTCCGCTTAATATGCTTTTTTCATGATCGCCGAGCGTTATGATCCCGGTTTTGTCCAGGTATTCCGCCAGGCGGAAAAAACCGGCGTCGTCCAGCAGTTGAGACAAGGCCGCCGCATTGCCGTAGGTATATTCGAGCAGCAAACTGTTGCCTCCGGCTGTCGAGGCCAGTTCCCGCAAAAGGGATGTCGCCGCTTCTTTGCCAATTGTCACTACAACCTCTTTCCCTTTCACCGTTGTCCCTGATATTGTCACTTCCCTGTCCCGGCCATATTTTACATTATCGCCGGTAATGTATTTCTTAAAGATACCGGCCAGTTTTCCGCCCGATTCGGTGAAAGCGCTTTTATCAAATTTCAATGCTTTTGCAACCGCCGCTTTATTGAGGAACTTCTTGGGTTTTACCGGCACGGAAAACTTGTCGTACACTTCGTCAAGCTGGTCGAGCCGGGCACTGAAATACCTGCCGGGCATTAGCACGGGAATGCTGCAAAAGAGATTTCCCCCCCTTGTAAAGAGCTCCAAGTCGATGAACGGCGACTTTCTGACCAGCAAAGACACCTTCGTCGCGGATGTTTCTTTGGATGCGGACGCCTCCTCGGGTGCGGACACCCCTCCTGGTGCGGATTCCTCCCCGGACGAACGTACCGTATCTATCACAAGCTTGCTTGTTTTTATAATATCGCCCAATTGGCTGTCGCTTTTTTTGCTGAATATTTCAATGCCTGACTTGATATCCAGGGTTAGCTCAATACGACGTCTATGCGGGTTTTCAAGGTAGGGTTTCTGTTTTGCCATAAAATCGCTGTATTGTCTGTCGATTTCCTGAAACATCCTCTCAAGATTGCGCTTTTCGGAAGTGAAATACAACTCCGCCGCGCTTTCCGGCCGCATTACGACTGCAATGAAAACTGCCGCGGCAGCCAGCACGACGAAAGTTACAAAAAATATAACACCGTTGTTTCTCCTGTTATTTCTATGCGCTCTCATTCTTTCACTCCTTAAGGATCACAGCCTTCCGTCAGTTGAAAAAGCACCGGCGCGAGACTGGCGGCGCCGTATGTTTTTTTAAGCTCATCGGCTGAGCCTGTCTTTATAATTTTTCCCTTATCCATTATGGCTATCCTGTCACATAACGTTTCCAGCTCATCGGAATAATGGCTGGTAAATACTATTGTCCTTCCTTCATTCTTGAGGTTGGCCAGCGCATCCAGTATGTATTTCCGCGATACAACATCGACGCCTGCCATGGGTTCATCCATAACGAGAATCTTTGGATGATGCATTAACGATACGGCTATATTAAGGCGCCGTTTCATCCCGCCGGAATACTCCGAGACACGGTCTTTTATCCTGTCCTCCAGGCGCACTATTGAGATCGCCTCCGACATCCTCTCCTTTTTCAACCTGCCGCGCAAGCCGTAAATACCTGCCCAGAAATCCAGGTTGTCTTTCCCGGACAGCATCGGGTATAATGCAATATCCTGCGGAACAAAACCAATATCGGCTTTTACCCTGTCAGGCTGTTCGCGGACGCTGAACCCGTTTACGATTATATCGCCGGATGTTGGTTTGCTTATCGCTGCAAGTATTGAAACAAACGTGGTCTTGCCCGCCCCGTTAGGCCCGAAAAGCCCGAATATTTCGCCTTTGTCTATTTCAAACTCCAGCTCCCGGAGTACAGTGTTCCTTCCGTATTTTTTTACAAGCTTTATGACCTTTACAGCCGGTCCTTCCATATATGCATCGAGCTCCACTCTAATATATATAGTCTTATTTGTCGCCCAATATGTCCTACAATATTCTACCATATATTATCGGGGCCAGGTTTGAAATATTCCCTTTGAATAAGGGAATATTTCAGGCTTGACCCTGAGCCGCAACCCGTTGATTAACGAAGCCCGATGCTGTATACTTATCGAAGCAACGGATAATAACGGTTGAGGCGGTCAGGTTGGGACAAAATACCGTTAATTTCACAGTGAGGGGGATTTTATGCTTTATCCGCTTAAGTTCAAGCCAGTATACAAGGATTATGTTTGGGGCGGGAGGAACCTTGAGTCCTTAGGCAAAAAACTTCCTCCCACGGGAATAGTTGCCGAAAGCTGGGAAATAGCGTGCCATAAAAACGGCGCCAGCACCATAGCCAACGGGGAATACGAGGGTATGACGCTTCCGGAACTTATAGGGAGGTACGGCCGGAAAATCGTAGGGAATGACCTCCCTGACAAGGATGTGGAGAAATTCCCGCTGTTGGTTAAGTTTATCGACGCCGAAAACGATCTGTCCGTCCAGGTCCATCCGGATGATGCATTTGCCCGGATCAACGAAAACGGGGAATATGGCAAAAATGAAATGTGGTACATAATAAGTGCCAAACCCGGCGCCAGGCTTATTTACGACGTTGTCCCCGGCACAACCCGGGAAAAATTCGCCGAAGCCATCAAAAGAAACACCGTTGAAAGCTGCCTGAAGACCGTGGAAGTATTCCCTGGGGATGTGATCAACATACCCGCAGGAATTGTACACGCCATCGGCAAAGGTATTATTCTCGCCGAAATACAGCAAAACTCGGATACAACGTACAGGATATATGATTATGGCCGCTCCGGCAGGCAGCTTCATATTGAAAAGGCGCTCCAGGTCATTGATTTTCAATCCGAAGGCCGGAGGGAAAAATACCGTGGTCTTGAGCTCGACCTGGGCGGCGGCTGTTCCAGGAGAATCGTAATAGCCAATAGATATTTCTGCACGGAAATATACGATATAAATGGCGAAATTATTGAAATTGCCGACGGCAGCAAGTTTCACATTTACGTAATTATCTCCGGCAGCGGAACGATCGCCTGGGACGGCGGTAAAACCGGCGTAAAAACCGGCGATTCCGTCCTTGTCCCGGCCTCATTGGGCAAATACACGCTCAGCGGAAGTTTTACCGCGCTGAAAACCTATGTTCCGAACCTTCATACCGATGTTGTGCAGCCCCTTTCAAGCTCCGGAAGGAGTCCGTATGAAATTGTATCTGAAATTGGCGGGCTCGAAACCGCAATAAACCCGTGAGAATAAGAATTTTGTAGGATTTTGTCGATTTTTTTCTATTTCCATTAATTTCATACTATGGTATACTTAATTTTAATGCCTGGTATTTCAGCGAGCATTACCAAGCGTACCAGTTGTTTTTCATAACCATTGGCATTATCTGTTTGCGCCCGGCAAAGCGCATTTTAGGCAAAATAATTATTGCAATAATATGGTTCGGGTTTTTTTCGCTAAAATACCTGGTTTTATAAGATATTTTAGGTATTGGGGTAGTAGTATGGAAAATAACGAAATTGCTTTATCAAAAAACAAAATGTTGGTTTTTGCAGTCATAGGAATCTGTGTAGGCGCTGTTGCATTCATAGCTGCCAATAGGATCAGCGTTGGCGGTATTACATTGTTAAGCGCAATAACTGCATTTTTATCCGGGTTATCGTTTTTTGCGTCATCCGCAGCCGTATTTATTTATACCCGATACAAAAGAATAAACAATTTCCTTGAAGATTACAAAAAGCAATCCGCATTGGAATGGCTGGAAAAAATAAATAGCAGGAGCGTTCTGGACCCTTTCCTGGAAGGAGAGGTCGCTGCCGCAAAAAAAGAGGGCAAGCCCATAAGCGTCATTATGGCTGATCTTGATCACTTCAAGGAAATAAACAGCATGTACGGACAAGTGGTCGGGGATCACATACTGTCAATCTTTACACTGACTATTCTGAAATGCATAAGGAAAACGGATATCATCGCACGGTACGGCGGCGACGAAATCATTGTCGTCCTGCCGGATACCGATACCGAAACAGCCGGGCGCCTGGCGGAAAAAATGCGTGAAGAAGTCGCCAGGGCATACATCCCGCCGATCGATGACGTAGTAATATCATCCATTCACTGCAGCATCGGGGTTTCTACATACCCGGCCGTTTGCGATAACAAGGATTCGCTTATCAGTACTTCCGAAATCGCGCTTTACATGGCAAAACGTTCCGGAAGGAATTGCACAATGGTATACCGGGAGGAGTCGGCGATAAGCTGATCTTCTTCCCCTTTTTCATTTTCCGGTTCCCGGCGCCGTTATAATCTCATGAAAAAATCCTGTTTAGTTCATCGTATTTGTCGTACGTTATGAGTGCGTCTTTATCAATATCCTTTAATTTAACGATATATGTCCACCGGCCGTAGGGGTATATTTTGCTAACCGCGTTAAGGTTTATAATATAGGATTTGTGGCACCTGAAAAACGTCCTGCCGTCAAGCCTCTTTTCAAGGCTGCCCAGGCTTTCGGATGTTGTGAAGCGCTCGTTTTTAGTATATAAGACCGTGTTTCCGTCCTCCCGTTGAATCAGTATGATATCGTACATGTCAACAAGGCTTATCCCTTCCTTGCTGCGGACCATAAGCTTTTTAGGCGTCCCTTGCATTTTGGCGGGACTTGCACAATTGCCGCAGGGTTTTTCGGCGTTTATCCTTTTTATCCTCTCAAGGGTTTTTATAAGCCTGGTTACCTTGAAAGGCTTTACCAGGTAATCGAAAGCGTAAACGTCAAAAGCCTCCGGCATATATTGCTCATGGGCGGTAACAAAAATAATGACGGCTTTAGGCTCGATATCCATAATGCTTTTTGCGCATTCCACCCCTGTAACATGCGGCATTTCCACGTCAAGGAACACCACATCCGGGCGGTGCTTCTCAAATAAAAGAAGGACAGCTTCGCCGTCCTCCGCTTCTCCTACCACCCTGAAGCCGTCTACTTTCTCCACAGCTTTTTTCAATACTGTCCGCATGCCGTTGTCATCGTCGGCTATCAGTACTTTTATATCCAACAGCTATCACCATCGTCTTCCGAACGTTTTTTGCAAACACTTTGGCTTTCCGAGTATTTCCGATAATATAATGCCGTTAAGGAGGGTGCTTGGGGAAAAGTCAGGCACATATCCCGCCATTTTGCTTCCTGCCGTCATTTTTCTTTCTGCCATTCTTTTTCGTGCAGCTTCCGTGACATTTCCCTGCATCGGTTTCGCTATCGTTCCCGGAGTCATACCGGGCTGTGCCCCGGAATGCATCCCCGGAGATATTCCCGGAGGTAAACCTGACGCCATACCTTGCGCCATCGCTGACGCCGTCATGGGCTGCTTCCCCTCAAGCATCGCACCCATTGGCATATCTTTCACCTGCCTCGCGGTTATATTCATCCCCGGCCCCGACGCCGGCTTTGTCGCCCCGCTCTTCCCCGATACCTGCGACGTCCCTGGCGCTGCCGCTTTTATCCCTGACACCTTCGACGAATGTATTATCGGAATCGGCTCCGGCGCCGGATTAAACCCAAAATAACCAAAACCTCTTTTAGGCATGTTAATACCCTTCCTGTTCTACTTCTTTATAGCATTTTCGTCATTATCCGCTTTGCCGCTGATTTTTGATATCGTGTTGCGCATCTGGGTGTCGGCATTCAGATTCTGCATGCCGTAGTAATCCATCACGCCAAGCTTTCCTTCCCTGAGAGCGGCCGCCATGGCCTTCGGCACCTCCGCTTCCGCCTCTACGACCCTCGCGCGCATCTCCTGCACAAGCGCTTTCATTTCCTGCTCTTTCGCCACCGCCATGGCGCGCCTTTCCTCGGCTTTTGCCTGGGCGATGTTTTTGTCGGCCTCCGCCTGCAGCGTCATGAGTTGGGCGCCGATATTCCTTCCCACATCCACGTCCGCAATGTCTATGGATAGTATTTCAAACGCAGTCCCGGAATCAAGCCCCTTGTTGAGTACTGTCTGGGATATCAGGTCAGGGTTTTCAAGCACATCCTTGTGTGAAACCGAGCTGCCCACGGTCGTTACTATGCCTTCCCCGACCCTGGCGATAACGGTCGCCTCTCCGGCTCCGCCAATCAACCTGTCCAGGTTTGCCCTGACCGTAACCCTCGCCTTGACCAACAGTTCGATCCCGTCTTTCGCAACCGCCGAAATATTCGGTGTTTCTATCACCTTCGGATTTACGCTCATCTTGACCGCTTCAAGGACATCCCTTCCCGCCAGGTCTATCGCAGCGGCCCTGACAAATTCCAAATTCATGTTTGCCCTATGCGCCGCGATTAATGCATTCACAACCTTGTCAACATTGCCCCCTGCGAGGTAATGCGCTTCCAATTGGTTGACATTAAGGTCCAACCCTGCTTTTGACGCCTTTATAAGCGGGAGAATGATCTTGTGAGGGTTGACCCTCCTCAGCCTCATGCCTACCAGCGTGAAAACGCCGACGCGTACTCCTGCCGCAAAAGCCGATATCCATAGCCCCACCGGTATAAAAGTGAAAAACATTATAAGGAAAATAACTGCCAGGAATATGATCAGAGTAGTTACTAAAATTTCCATTGCAAGAATCTCCTTTCATAAGGTTTTACCATTTATACGCGCTTATTTCGGTTTTTGTCTTACAATAATCCTGTTGCCTTCAATCTTGGTGATAATAACCGCGGTATTCTTGGGAATATATTCACCGTCCGAGACGACATCCAGCTTCACACCGCTGAAATCCGCAACACCGGAAGGCCTCAGGGCGGTAATGGTTTCTCCTTCGCTCCCCAGGAAGTAGCTCATGTCGTCAATCGCCGGATAGCCGATATTGCTGTCCAGCGTATCATTCAAGACAAGGCTTCTGGCCAGGCGCCCTTTTGAAGCCGATTGCAGGACCAGCGTAAGCGCCACCCCAAGTATCGCAAGCAATATTATAATCATTATCAGGGCTTGGAGCAGGCTCTTGGCATATAGGACAATTCCGAGTATCAGCAATATTATTCCGATAATGCCCGGCGCTCCGAAACCCGGATGCAGCATTTCAACTATGATGAAAGCAAGCCCGGCAACCAGGAACAGCACCGGTATCCAGTCATAACCGGCAAATAACGCCCCGTTAAACACTCATAACACCTCCCGTTCAGGAATATCCTCTTCGTTCATAACTTAACCTGTTACCCTCTGTTTCAAGAGTGCTGCCTCAGGCAACTTTTGTTCTGATGACATTATATAACCAATTAGGTTCGGATTGAATGCATATGCCGCATATTATACATTTGCAACGCTGAATTGTCATTTTGCCCGGCTGTTATCTCTTTTGCCCCCAAGGATATATTTGCTATCCGGATTCCTCGTCCGGCCATTGAACTACCGAGGCGCCTTTCCTTCAAAAACCTTGTACTCCCCTTCGCACGATAATGAGAGGCTTCCCCCGTATTTTTCCATTATTCCGGCGCTTATCGGCAGTCCCATCCCTTCTCCCTCGCCGCCCTTGGTGGTAAACCCGGCTTCGAATATCTTTTTATGAAGCTCTTCAGGAATCGGGATGCCATTGTCTGATACCCTGAAATAATAATATTTTAAGTCTTCATACAGATCGATTTTAACCAATTTGTCGCCTTCTTTTTCCCGAAGCGCATAAATCGCGTTGTCAAGGAGGTTTCCCAAAACCCTGCAGAATTCCCATGAAGGTATCTTCAGGTCTTTCAACTGGGTTGTCACGTTTAGTTCGACCTTGATGCCACGGTCCTCGCAAGTCAGCAGCTTTGCCTGCAGCAGCGCGTTTACTGCGGCATTTGATGTCTTCAGGATTTTACTGACCTTTTGTATATCATCATATACTTTTTCAATATATTCGGCGGCCGCGTGGTATTCTTCCATTTCCATGAGAGAATAAACGACCTGGAGGTGATTCAGAAAATCGTGCCTCTGCGCCCGCAGCGTGGAATTCAGCGTTTCCAGCCTTGAGAGGGTGTCTTCAAGCATCCGGAATTGGTAGATTGAGCGGAGCGTGCTGCTCCTGTTCCTAATGGCCACCAGGCTGTTTATGATAACAACCGCAAGAATAACCAGCAGCAAGGCAATTACCCATGGATTCTTAAGCAGGCCCGGATCTTCGCTCAATCCTGTTATATACAGCAATATTGCGGCAATCAAGGCGACCTGGGAAAGGTTAAGCACAATCAATATTATGGCAATGGCAGTCATACCGTGACTGGGCCTTTTTTTCATAATCGACCCCGCATCTCGCCGCGCCCGCGAACAAGGCGCATAATCAGTATCCATATTAAGTATATATTGTATATCCGATACAATCAAGCCTACGGAATCGCAACGCTGCCCTTCTCTTTCAAGTCCTCCATTGCATTTGCCTTGATCATGCTATTGGATAATGTAAATAGATTATCGCCTATATAAATAATTCTCCTGACATTCTTGTCGCTGTTGTACCAGTGCCTTCCGGCTTTTAAATAGTCATCGGCGGAAAGGTGTGTTATCCTGCCTTTCAACCTGAACCCGTTTTCAAGATCCAGGTTATATACCAGGGCGCCCTGGAACGTGAATTCTCCGTATTCAAGGGCATTCGTCCCCGCTTTGCCGGCGTCCCTGGTTTCCATCAATGTTACGGGAAATGCCAGCAGGTTCTTTTCTTTCGAGAAAAGAAGCGCCTTGTGGTTGCTGAGAAGCTCGGAATCCGTACCCCTGTCCCCGATTATTTCGGTAAACTTCTGCACCGGATTGCTTACATCGGTCACATCAAACAGCGCAACCTTCATGCCCTGGTAATAAGCCTGGCCCTTTATCTCGACTGTATCCTTCCCGAAACCTATTATGTGGTTTTCGTCGTAAGGATGGAGGTAATCGCTGTAGCCGGGTATTTTTAAAGCTCCCAGGACAGCAGGCTTTTTCGGGTCCTTCAGATCAATCACAAACAGTGGATCCACCGTCTTGAATGTCACCACGTATGCCCTGTCTCCCATGAAACGGACTGAATAAATCCTTTCGCCGGGCGCCATGTCATCAATACTACCCGTGATGGAAAGCATGCTGTCCGTTACGTATAAGCAATTCTTTGAAACTCTCTCATCCGTCGCCCATATGTCTCCCTTTGTTGTCGCGATACGGAAGCTGTCGCCGTATTCATCCATTGAAAACTGGTTAAGTATGGCGCCGGGAACCTCGCCCTTGCACAAATATGTGAGTTTTGCGTCTTTCAAGCCGAATTTATATATTTGTGTTTTTTCTTCATAGCCACTTTTGGAAGAAATCCGGGAATAGCTTGTCACAGCCACATACAGGTTTTCCGTCGACGCGTAGATATTCCGGCCCGCTCCCAGGTACGTGGAAACATCGGCAGGCTCATTCCCGTCAACATTAATTCCGGCGACAATCATGTAATTATCATATATCGCTCCCGGGAAATAGCGTATTGCATCATAGCCAATGCTTTTGTATTCATCCTTTTCCGCGGTATCCCGGTAATATGGCGTAATATTCGACTCATCATTTTGAATGAGGTAATAGTCAATATAATCGTTGGCTACAAGATACACCGCCGGACCGATCTTTCTTGACGATACGTAATCTCCCTCCAGTTCAACCTCCCGGATCAGCCTGGCGTTTTTCTTATCCGAAATGTCATATATCAATAATTTAACGCAGTTTTGCGTATAACGCGGCGAGGGATATATTTCGACCCGGATGTCGTCTACCGTCTTATGCATGGGGAAATATGACCTCGAAGAACCTATGACAATCAACTTGTTTTCGTGCAGGTACAACTCCTGCGGAGCCAGGTTTTTATCGGCATAATTCAGGATACCGGCGATTTCCATGTTGTCAGGGGCATCAACTTTTGCGATAACCACTCTTCCCTTATTGACCTGGTATATGTAGTTGCCGTCCGTTTTTACGATATCACCCTCGTCAACGCCCTGCACCTGGACATTGGTGGCGGAATAATCCCGCTCCGGGCCGGCTGGAGTTTTTGCCGCCATATCGGCGCTTGCCGCTTCCGAAGCCTTGGCTTGTTGGTTCCCACTGCCCTGGGTTGACGAATCTTCCGCCTCCCAGCCCGCTGTCGTGCCGTCCATGGATAGACCTACATCTACCTGGGGCAATCTCATCTTTACATGAAATTCATCATAGCCTGACGCCCTTTCCCTTCCTTCTTCCAGCAGGCTCAACAGTTTGTCGCGGGAACCCACCGCGGGGAGATAACTCAATTTCGTAATCCATTCGCTTATAAGCTCCTTGTCTTTTTCAGCGTCGAGATCAACTTCCGCATCACTTATAACAATAAGGCCCCTGTCGTAAAAAGCCTTTTTGCCAAGCACCTCCACGAATTTATCCAGCGGAACGAAAGTCCTTCCTTTATACGCCTGCACCCCGGCGCCCAGGGAATAGCTTGAGCCGTCCGCCAGCATAATTCTGCTGCCCTGCCTGAACTTGCAGGTTTTGCCGTCCAGGAGGACAATGGCGGAAAGGCTGCCCTGGTCCCACCGGACAATGCCTCCCAGGCTTTCCGCGATAAACCTCACAGGCACCATCACCGCATTATCGATAACGAGAGGGGTAACCTCGATATTGCCAGGGTCTATACGTGTTTCGGCTCCATTTACATACGCAACAGGGCTTCCGACATATAGAATGATGCTTTTATCCAGCCTTTCGCGTGCACTGCCCGCATTGCCGCCTCCGCCGCTTTTATTATCGTTTATGGCATAGGCAGGGCCTGCAAGGCCTTTGTCCGCTGCAGCCGCAATATCAGGCACGGCTTCCCGGGAGAATGCCCCAAAGGGAATAACCGAGACAATTACCGCCACAACGGCAAGAATAACTGTTATATTTACACGTTTACCCATACTCGCTCCCTCCGTTCAGACACAAACCATCAAACCCGGTATCGCAATGGCGATACCCCGCATTTAATATTAGAAAACACTAACTATATTGACGACAATAATTATCCGGTTGTTCCTGGATTTTACACTATTTATTATTGCAAAGAGCTTGCCGCCATATGTGATAAAACAAGAATGCCCGGATAAAATAACCAGCCGGAAAGGCTCAATTTCGGAATAAAAAGCTCTGTTGAAAAATAAAAAACGCTTCAGTAATTATGAAGCATTCATTTTGGACCCCTACATATTATTGAAACAGGAGGCCGAAGTACAACTTGCGTCCTCCTGCTTCAGTGGCCACGCTGCCGGAAACCCATACGCCGTAAAGGCTTTCAGGCAGGATGTGGTGACCCATAGGGGACTCGAACCCCTGTTACCGCCGTGAAAGGGCGGTGTCTTAACCGCTTGACCAATGGGCCATGCACATTTTGGTAGCGGCGGTCGGATTTGAACCAACGACACTGCGGGTATGAACCGCATGCTCTAGCCACCTGAGCTACGCCGCCATTTATCGCGATAGCGCCTGTTTCGTTTATTTATTGAAACTACGCCCCCGCGCGCTTTACTATTGTAGCAGATGAATAAACATAAAGTCAATAGCAAGTTTTTTTTCAGTCTATTACCACTTTTCCGTGAGGTAATCCCAGTAGCGCCTTGGCAGGA
Source organism: Bacillota bacterium (assembly GCA_050261495.1). GTDB lineage: Bacteria > Bacillota > Clostridia > Acetivibrionales > DTU013 > JBMNKL01. The sequence goes on along the minus strand of JBLNDI010000120.1, from coordinate 12,418 downwards.
GCCTTCTTTGGAGCGCCGGATTTTTCCTGTCCGGAATCTCCAGCGTCTTAAATAGTTTTTTCCAAAGGGCGGAATACTGTTTCTCATCGTCGGTCGCCCTGGGTATATCGCCGGCGGAAAACTCGGATATTATCCATTCCCTGGTATTGTACAACGCGGCTATTTCTCTTTTGACATCGTGGATTATCCAGTTCTGGCCGGGCAAACGTTCGGCAAAATGGGGCGCAAGCAGCTCAACGATGTTATTGTCGGGAGCGATGGGAGAATAAAATATGCCGCCCTCCACCTGCCGGAAGCGGACAAAGCCCATCATCCTGTGCAATTCCAGCTCAACCTTTCTGCTTATATCCATCACCCTGAAAACTGTATCATCCGCCAGGTGCATGTCCACTTTGCAGCCCATCGCAAAGCCGAGCTTCAGATATTTATAAATCAGCGTCGCCGCATCCGGGTGTTCCGAAAGGAAAACATGATAAATATTCTTCAATGAATCCTGTGAGATTTTTTCACGGACGGACCTGTAAACCCTGTCCGATTTGACGGGATTGGTTTTTATGAAAACATATGAAGCCAACAGGTCCTGCTGGAGATTATGCTCCGGCAGGATGGCGCATGGCGCCTCCCTTCGGCTGAACGCCTCGAAAACGGCGGTAAGGATCCCCTCAAAGCTTCCGTCGTAAACGTATACTGTCATAATTCCCCCGTAATGCTTGCATGAACAATCTCGTAGGGCAGATGAGCCGGTAACAAAGGCTCCGGTCCCGAGGCGCCGCTCTCCATTGCAGCCGGCAGCAGCAAACGGCTTCCCGCATTGTATGGAGTATCGGCAAGTGCAGACAGCCCGGTTGTATCCCATTGCGCCGCCTGCTTTAGGAAAAGCGGAGTCCTTGGAGGTAAAAAACTGAGCTGCGTATAGCCCGCATTCGGCGCCGGCAACCGTTCTTTCGCTGCCAGCAGGTTTGCCCTGATAAAACTGTCGGTAGCCTCAAGCCTGTCAATGTATTTGCCCTTGCATGTAATAAAAAACCTGGCCCGCTTTAGAACAACACCAAGCTTCTTTATATCTGAAAAGTCAAGGCTTTGAATCCGCCTTGCCTTGATTATCCTTTGGGCCGACCGTACCCCGATGCCCGGGACGCGAAGCAGTTCGTGGTATTCGGCCTTGTTCACTTCCACTGGAAACCGGTGCAGGTTGCGAAGCGCCCAGTCGCATTTCGGGTCCAGCAATACGTCAAAATCCTTGTGAGATTCGTCAAGCAGTTCATCCGCCTTGAAACCATAGAACCTGAGCAGCCAGTCCGCCTGGTAAATCCTGTGTTCGCGCAGCAAAGGAGGTTTGGCCGTCCGCGGAAGGGCCGGATGATTCGATACCGGAACATATGCCGAATAGAATACACGCCTCATGCCAAACCGCTTATAAAGCCCTTCGGCAAGCTTCAATATGGTCAGATCGTGATCCGGGGTCGCGCCGATAATCAATTGGGTGCTCTGGCCGGCCGGCGCGAACCGGGGCGCGCTTTTGAAGCGCGCTTTGTCTTCGCCTGATTCATGTATCTTCCTGCTGATGAAATCCATCGGCGCAAGTATATGTTCTTTTTTCTTCTGCGGCGCCAGCAGCTTCAACCCGCTGCTTGTTGGCAATTCGATATTGACGCTCACCCTGTCCGCATACCTGCCGGCTTTCTCCACCAAGGCTTCGTCAGCCCCGGGAATCACCTTTACATGAATATAGCCGTTGAATCGGTGTTCCTCCCTGAGCAGCCGGATTGTGCGAATAATCAGCTCCATCGTATGATCTGGCGACTTGACTACTGCGGAGCTAAGAAAAAGTCCTTCTATATAATTTCTTCTATAGAAATTTATTGTTAGGTTTGCCACCTCTTCAGGCGTAAAAGCGGTCCTGGCAACTTTGCCGTTGGACGACCTGTTTATGCAATAGGCGCAATCATATATGCACTGGTTTGATAACAGTATTTTAAGCAATGAAACACAGCGGCCGTCACCGGTAAACGTATGGCATATGCCGGGCGCAAAGCTGCTGCCCATACCGCCGGGCGTGTTTTTTCGCGAGCTTCCGCTGGAAACGCACGATACGTCATACTTCGCTCCGTTTGCCAATATTTCAAGCTTATCCGTCAACTCCATGGCATCACCATTATCCGTGATATTTTGTATGACCGATTTAGCATCTTTGCTGTATTTATTCTATCACACACACAGAGAAAAAGCAAACATATGTTCGGCAAAAGATCGGATAGGGCTTCGATTCACTCTGTCAGCTTGAAAACTTGGAGGTGAGTTCTTCCTGTGACTTCCTGACGTAATTCTTTATCTTGGTGAAAACAAACGGACCGTTATGTTTTATTCTCAAACCATACTCAATGTACCCGTCATGCTCAACTTTTCTCACAATTTCTGCTGTTAAATTCAGTATCTCCCTGGTAAGGTATATGTCCAGGTTGAGCCTCAGACCCTTAAAATGAGATTCCGTGGAATATAGCATTATGCCGAATTCACTTATGTCCTTTACAAGGGCAAAATTTTTCTTATGCCCCCCTTCTTCTACTACCTTGTAATCTGCGTAAAGCGATACGGGAAAACGTGCAAAAGATCTCATCCTTACTTTTTCTTCGTCATATATGTCTTCTTCATAAGTGAGCAATCCTTCTTCCTTTTTATATTCCACTACCATGCCGCCTTTTATCTCGGTCGAGTCACCGTTTTCAAAGGCCACGACAACCGGATCGCCCCGTATAAACGTTGAATTCTGGCATTCTTTGGGAAGCTTTATTTCAACCAATCGTTCCCACGCATTGGCAACAATGCTTGTAAAAACGTTTATCAAGGAATAATGCCTGACAGCAACAACGGAACCGGCAATTAACGCCATTCTTCCACCTCCCCTGTATAGCTGACTTTGCCGGATGAATGCCTGCATTTCTTTCCGTTCTATAAATTATATCGGCAGTATTCCGGTTAACTTTACTGTCACAGACCGGGGCGGCTATTAATATAATGGTACTGTAACAATTAATGCCAAGGAAGAATAAACTGGAATAGAAAAAAGTTTATGTGAACTATCTGGTTGAAAGGAGGCCTCTAAAATGGCGGAAAGAGGGAGCTGTAACTTTTTTGGCGACAATTGCGCTATTTTGTTCTTTATTATTCTGTTCCTGCTGCTGTTCTTCGATCGTAGGGATTTCATCATCTGAAGATACCCTTGAAAAAAACCAGCTGGATTACGTCCGCCGGACAAAGAAGCCACCCGTCCAGGGTGGTTTCGCATTCTTTAAACAACCGAATGCAGTAACACATATATGCCGCCATGAATATGATATAGAAGGCAGCAAGCTAAAGCAAGCCCGTAAAAAAGGAGGTAATAATTAATGTCGAAAAAGTTCACCGGAGGTATATTTGACAATTGCGCCATACTGTTTTTTATTATCTTGTTTCTCCTGCTGTTTGTAGATAGGGGATTCTTTGTAAGAGATGCCGACGTGGTCGAATAGTAATTTTATATATGGAAAGGAGCTGTATTAATGGCGGAGAACGAGAGAGGCGGTTTTTTTGGCCTTGGGTGCGGGCCGTTCAACTGGATTTGGATAGTAATCATCATACTGGTTATTATCCTGATTTTCCCCGGAATTTTCATAAGGGAAGGCGAAGGATATTATAAAGAATAAACGGATGAAAACTGTTGGCAGTAAAAGATGCTGCCGTCGTGTACTTAGCGTGAGGGGCGGTTCCGCCGTACCGGGAAAACATCGGTACGGAGCAACCGTCTCCTTATATTTCTCCATCCTCATTTCCATTACATGTTTATTTAGTAAAAATTACGTTTTTGTATCATTTATTGAATACCCCTTGTCATTTTGGTACAATAAATAACACGGGAAGAAGAAAATTCTATATCCAGGGCCGGCAGACCCGGATTTGTTTAAAGGAATGATGCAATGAAGGCCAATATAAAGAAGATTGCTGTTTTTGCTTTTATGGCATTTACACTCATTATTTCGGTCGCGTTTTTGCCTGTTCCGGCGGACGCGGCTTCTGCCGCCGTCTTTAACGATAGTTATGAAAAAACAATTGATCTGAAAATATTGGGACTTGTCGCCAATTCTCCCGGAAATTTTGATCTTGACCGCGCTCCAAACAGAATTGAAGGAGCTGTTATGCTAATTCGACTGCTTGGCAAAGAAAAACAGGTAAAGCAGGGAAATTATTCGCATCCTTTCACCGACGTGCCGTCATGGGCAAAAAATTATGTCGGTTACATGTACGAGAACAAGTTAACCAAGGGTGTCGGAAACAACCGGTTTGGGTCCTACGAGCCGGTTACAGCCAGACAGTTCGTCACCTTTGTGCTGCGTTCCGCCGGGTACGAGGAAAACAGGGATTTCACCTTTGACAAAGTTATGGATAAAGCAAAGGAAATAAGCCTGTTGTCCGAAGCGGAAATATCCGCGCTGGACAAGCAGGGTGTATTTTTGCGCAAAGAGATGTTTGCCATTTCCTACGGCGCATTATCAATCAAGCTGAAGGGGACATCTTTAACGCTGCTGGACAAGCTGGTCAGTGACAATTTTATATTCAAACCGGCAGCCAAGGCGCTCGGGCTATATACATACGACATTGCAGCGGAACTGGGGAACCCGGAGAAATACGACAAGCCATTGACGAAAAACGGCTATGTTGCCGAAAACAGCGAAGATTTGTTCAGATTGCTGCGGAGATCATTATACTTGTTTGAGGAATCGGTAAACATTGATATAAGCAGGTATAACGGGAGCGCGACGAATGACTTTGAAGGCGCTCTCAACAGGGCGCTGCAGGTAGTGACAGAAATAACGGGAGTCAATAATTTTGCAGATTCATGGAAATGGAGTCTCCGGTCCGACAGCCCAAGCTTAAAAGTGACCTTATCGTACAGGTATTCAAAAAATGAATACAACAGGAGAAAGAAAAATGTAACCGAAGCGCTCAACAAAGCCAGGCATATCGTTGCCGGCAGCATTTCGGCGGATATGTCCGATTTCCAGAAAGAAAAAATTCTGCATGATTACATTGTGAATAATACAAGGTACGACTATGAGAACTACCTGAATAATACTCTGAGCGACGAGTCCTTTGAAGAGTACGGGTGCCTGGTGCTCGGGGTGGCGGTATGCCAGGGCTATTCGGAAGCCATGAAGCTGCTTTGCGACCTTTCCGGGATCGAATGTATGATAGTAGGCGGAGAAACCAATAATGAAGGGCGTTGGGAGAGCCACTCCTGGAATATTGTTAAAATAGACGGTTCGTACTACCACCTTGATGTTACAAACGATGACCCCATAATGGCCGATGGATCCAATGTACTCAAGTATGATTATTTTAACCTTTCGGACGATGAAATGGCTATTGAAAACAGGTGGGACAGGTCCAAATACCCAGCGTGCAGAAGTTTAAAAGGCGGGTACCATCACATGAACGGCTTGATCGCGGAAAACAAAAAAGAATTTGAACAGAAGGTTGCCGAAGCCATAAGCAACCGTAAGCCGGCTATTGAACTGAAAGTACTGGATTATTCGAAAACGCGCTATTCCGACACTTCTATTAGAAACACTATTATAAAGTCCGGGGCAGTGAGCAAATATAGTATTATGATACATAACAAGCTTGGAGTTATACGGATCTTCAATATCACTTACTCTTGACAGGGTATTTGCAGTTATTATTCTGTTATAAACCCGTTATAAATCACAATAAGCGGTTAACCCGCAGCAAGGTTTTGCGTTTATTATTGCATTTGTTATAGCTCTTGACACCGCCTCGCCTGCCATGGTCCCCGCAAGGTTCAAATCTGCCCTGACCTTGTTGGTGCTCATCGTAAATATGGTATCCCCGTCCAGCATCGTATGGACCGGGTTGATTGACCTTGCAAGGCCGTCCTGGGCCATTTCCGCCAGCTTGTTGGCCTCGCTCTTTGTCAGTATGGCATTGGTGGCGACAACCCCTATGGTTGTATTTCTTATTGGAAATCCCAAGGGTTTGTTTTTCATTTTCATTATGTTGTATGTATTCAGCATTTCTTTTTTTTCATAATCGTAAACCCCGGCAATCTCGCGCCACGTTTCATAGTCGAAAATATCCCCGAAACTGTTAACCGCGATCATCGCAGAAACTATTAGGTCCCCTGCGGCAAGGGTTGCGCTTCCGATCCCGGATTTCATGGCATTAGCAGGCCCTAATATTTTGCCGACGGTCGCGCCCATGCCGCAGCCGACATTCCCCTGTCTTCTTTCTTTTGCCGAAGCACAGCGCGCCGCATCATATCCCATCTTATAATCCGGTCTTATTTTAGGATTACCGATGTTCAAGTCAAAGATAACGGCGGAAACCACAATGGGCACTTTGACGATTCCAGCGTCAAAACCGACTCCCTGCTCTTCAAGGAAAGCCATCACTCCCGACGCGGCATCCAGTCCAAAAGCGCTGCCTCCTGCCAATACAACCGCGTGAATCCTGTCTACCAATTTTCCGGGTTTCAACAAGTCGGTCTCCCTGGTGCCAGGGGCGGAGCCGCGTACATCAACTCCGCCCACAGCCCCTTTCTCGCAGATAATCGCCGTGCATCCGGTCATGCCTTCCTCGGAGTGGCAGTGCCCGACTTTTATGCCTTTTACATCGGTTATATACCCCGGGTATGTTTTAAGCGGCATGTGTTTCCATCCTCCCGAGCATTTTACCTGTGAGCTGCCGGTCCTTTCCGTCAGCCTCGCTTACTTTTGCGGCGCCGTCGCATTGCGCTTTTTTAAGGCGCTCACCACGGCAGTCACTATAAGTATTGCAACAATACACTCCGGTATTCCGTTGGTTATTCCTATGCCCAGTATTATTTTACCGGCAAGCCCGCTATCCTGGCCTAATGCCCTTACAAAGCTTTCGGCGTATACTAAATATATCAGGCCCAAAACCAGGACAGTGTTGGTCAGCGTTCCCGCAACCGCCGCCACCACGATATCAAGGGACTTGTTCCCCATTTTCCTGTTTGTTATAAATGCCATTCCTGCGGTCAGGACTATCAGGACGGCGTTCACCGCTATCCACCAGGCAGCTTGCGAATCTTTTACAATTCTGTAAATGCCGTAGCATAGGTAACCGGTTATAGCCAGCCATATGGCGTTTAACAGTACCATGGTCTTCTTGTTTCCAAGGCTGTTCAGAGCCTTGAACACGTAATAGGACGTAATTCCAATAAGTATTCTCGGTACTACCGAAATCAACGGGTTTAGAAATACAAAAGACACCGGTGTGGGATTGAATAGCGCCTGAAATATGCTTGACAATCCGAATATAAGTCCTATGGCCGCGCCTACGACGGGTCCTTCCATTATGGAGCCTATTATAACCGGGATGTGCATGATAGTCGCCCTGGTGGGTCCTACGGGTATGAAACCTATGGGGGTCATTCCAAGAATTATGGATAACGCTCCCAGTATTCCTGCAATAGCCAGCTTTCTTACATTAAGTCTTTTTCCTTCAAACATGTTATACCTCCGCTCTAGTTCCATTTATTTGGATACCAGTCGTAAAACTATTAAGTTTCCAACCTTGATCCAGTCCGACTCCTTTCGGATGCCGGCGTTGATAAGATTATATTAGAATTTCATATAAAAAACAAGAAAATTTTTGCGTTTCAGCTTGCAGCCGTTCCTTTCCGTAATAGCAAATGCAAGCCGCCCCGTCCGATGATTATCCGCACTTTGTCATGGCGTATAATACCATGAATTATTATGTTCACTTTACTTGATAATATAGTTGAAGTATAAAGAGAGGCTGATTGCATTGGGTGAAAAAAACATACCCGGAAGAAACGGAAAACTAATGAAGTACCTCATCCCTGCCTTTATCCTTGCCTTGGTCTTAGCGATATTTTCCGCCGGCGCGTCGGCAGCCGGTCCGCTTTCAAAAGCCGGACAGTATATAGTCAAAAGCGGGGATTCTTTATATAAAATAGCCAGGGATTACGGCGTATCCGTGGAGGGGTTGAGAAATGCAAACCGGTTGAAAACAGATATCATCATTCCGGGACAAATCCTGCTTATCCCCCTGGGACATAGCCGGTATACCGTGAAGAAAGGCGACACCTTGTATAATATCGGGAAAAAATACGGCGCTACGGTAAACGAAATTAAAGCGGCCAATAATATCAAAACACATATTATATTCCCCGGGCAGGTTTTGAAAATACCGTTGAGAAAAGCCAGGCCGCTGAAGGAAATAATGGACGAGATGGGCGTATATTATGGCGGCTCAAGGATGAGCATCCTGGTTGACAAATACGACCATACGCTCTCATTATACCTTGACGGCGTCTGGCTTAAGTCATACCACGTGGAGCTCGGAAACGGAGGTCTCGAAGACAAGGTTAAAGCCGGCGACCACAGGACTCCCGAAGGCAGTTTCTATATCTGCCAGAAAGCCGTCCTGGATCCTCCGCAGGAAGATTTCGGAACACGATGGCTGAGACTCAGCTATCCGAACTACGAAGACGCCGAAAGGGGTTTGAAGCAGGGATTAATTGATACCCAGGCATACAATAAAATTATCTACCTGCTGAACAAGCGCTGGATACCGACCCAGAACACAAAACTCGGCGGAGGGGTCGGCATACACGGCGGAAATTCGCCCCGGAAAGGAAAAGACTGGACCTGGGGATGCATCGGCATGAACAATGAAGACCTGGAAGAATTTTATGACTACGTGGATGCCGCAACCAGGATAATGATCCAAAAATAAGCGGAGGTTTTCCACCCCCGCCATTAAATTGCTTAGTGTTCTTCTTAATATTTCAGATTAACGATTCAGGCTGTTCAAAAGCCTGTACAGGAACACCGCAGCCTGGGCTCTCGTCGCCATATGCTTAGGCCCGATTATATTCCCGGAATAGCCTTCTATTATGCCTTCGCCTACCAGCGCAGCCATGCTTGATATGGCATGGGGCGAAATATCATTCCTGTCCTTGAACTTTTCAAGCACCGTATTGTCATGCATTTTAAAATCCTTGCCGGAAGCAACAAGCGATTTGAAAAGGATTACGGCAATTTCCTCCCTTGTAATCGGAACCTCCGGGTAAAACCTGTTCTTGTCGTCGCCTGATATTAAACCAAGGTTCTCGGCGACCATTATATCTTTATAATACCATTTGTCCGGCCTTACATCCGCCATGCTGCCTATGGGTACCGTTTCGAAACCGAACGCCCTTACAACGATCGCGATAAACTCGGCCCTTGTAATTGTATTGTTGGGTTTGAATTGCGTTTTGGTAACCCCTTTTATAATACCTAGCCCTGCAAAATTTTCAATCGCATCCTTTGCCCAGGAAACACTCCCTAAATCACTGAAATATGCTTTCGTGCCGGTTCTCACTTCGACCGCCTTGCTTTCTGACGAGCCAACCGCATTATATGCCGCTATTTTGTATTCATATCTCATGCCGGGCTGCACATTGTTGTCCAGGTATATCTCCGTATCCTTTTTAATTACGGCCAACGGCGTGAAATAGTAGCCATTCGCCGGTTTGCGCAATATCTTGAAGCCATCTTCGCTGTCCGAATTATCCTTCCACGTAATTTTCACCTGCGTGGGTGAAAGGGATGACGCTACGACATCGGAAGGAGCCGCGGGCAGTGCGGTGGATACCAGTATCTCTTCGCTTACCGCGTCTGCGTTGCCGGTTGTTGTGTAGGCACGGACCCTGAAATAGTATTTCGTGTACGGATTCAGGTTCGTGACATCATACGCGGTAGTATTTGCTGAAAGCCAACTGTACCCACTCCATTCCCCGTTCTCTCCGACCTTCCGCTCTACTATGAAACCGCTTTCGTTGTCCGACGTATCGGTCCATCTCAGCAGAACCCGCGTACTCGATACATAATCATAATGCAAGTTGGCCGGCGGATTGATGAGCCCGACGCCGACGGAAGCCGTGCCGGAAAACTGCGAATACAGGCTGCCGTCCGCAACATACGCGCGAACCATGTAACTGTACTTGACGCCGGTATGCACCATATTGTCCGTAAAAGTAACAACGTTCTTCTCAACCGTCGCATAAAGGGTATATGTGCCCGTATCGGTGCCCTCATCATACCTCCATATCTCAAATCCTGACTCGTCAGTCGAGTTGTCTGTCCAATTCAGCGTGACGGAAGAATCTGTCCCCACCGTGGCGCTGAGACCGGACGGCGCCTCAAGGTACAAGTTCTTTACTGTCAGTTCGTTTGAGTACAGCGATTCGTTGGTGGAAGTCCTGGCTTTGACCCTGTACGTGTAGGAAGCGCCCGGAACCAGGCCGGTGTTGTCATACCATCCTATGGTGGACGGGCCGACAGTTGTCAAAGCGCTGAAACTGCCGTTCGGCATCTTTCTTTCAATAATAACATCGGCATTGCTGGTATTTCCGCTCCAGTGCAAATATATGGTGTTGCCGGAAGACGCTTCCCCGTATAGCCGCAAAGTATTCAGCAGGGTATAGGCTCCTATGCCGATATCATTATTGGGATAAGGAACACCGAAAGAACCCGGCCCAAGAGATTTCCTGACACGGTAGAAATACCTCGTGTTAGGCGTAAGTCCCGTGTCGCTGTACCTTACCGCGCCTATAGCCGTGGTATATATGGCTCTCCATTCCCCGTCCGTCCCCGTTTTCCGTTCGATAACGGTGTTGTAATTTTCCGTGCCGCTGTAGCTCCACACCAGGTCAATCCTTGTGGGTGAAACGGCTATAACATCAAGTGAAGCCGGAGGTACCGCATCCCATGAATTAATGGTTGCTTCGTTGGAATAGTCGGAATTGCCTAATCCGTTGTATGCGCGAATCCTGTAAATATACATATGTCCGGCCGTTACTGTTCCATCTGTGTAAGTAGTCACGTTTGGACCGGTAGTATCAATTTCCGTAAATACGCCCGCATCCGTCAATCTTTCTATTTTAAAGCCGGACTCGTTGTCGGAATTGTCGGTCCAGTCCAGCCTGATAGCCGACGCGGAAACCACATTGGCAAACAGGGAAGTCGGCTTATTGGGGAGGGATGGAGTAATGCTTGCCTCCGCAGCTTCGGAAGTGCTGCTTCCGGACTCATAGGCACGCACCCTGTAGGTGTAGGTAGAACCGGGAGTAACGGTTATCAAGTCGGAATACGATACTTCCGTATATGGAAGCATGGCAATCTCCTTGAATGTTCCATCGGAAAACAGGCGCAGCACCTGTATATCCGCCGTATTTCCCGGTCCGTTCTCCCAATTGAGCTCTATTTCTCCCGGACTGACAACAGTAAGAGTAAGATCATAAGGAGCCGGCAGACCACTGGCAGTATCGGTGATATTGCTGAAGCCGGCATAACCGCTATTAGGCTTTGCGCTCAGTCTGTAACGGTACAGCCCTCCCTCCGCCGGCGTATCCGTGGTGCCTGATCCTGAAAGATCCGTATTTATTATTTGCCAGCTTCCCCAAGAGGTGCCGTTCCACTTGGCCCGCTCCAGCTGGAACAGGTTTATATGGCTGAAACCGCTCCATGATATTGAAGCGGTGCCGCCGCTTGAGGATACCCATATTATTGGCTGCTCTATAGGGATAACCACTATAGGAGGATACGAAAACTCCGATTCCATTGTTCCCGCACCTGTTGATTTCACCGAAATATGAACGGGCTGAAGATCTGTAATTTTATGATCGAAAGAAGTTGTTTCGCTTATGACGTGGTCGACAGCATCGACCCGGACAACACTGCCGGTTGCAAGACCGGAGCATTTCCATTTGAGCGATATTATTCTTGAGTTTACGTTATATACCGCCTGGAGATCATAAGGCTTGATCATTGCTGTAGTGGAAAAGACGACTGTTTCTTCCGCGAGTAATCCCGTAAGGTCTTCATTGGCGTATGCTTTAATCGTATAAGTATACGTGGTTAATGGTTGCAGGCCGGAATCCGTGTATGTCAGCGGATACATCACCTGGTTGACGTTGATTTGGGCAATTTCTACATCTCCCGATCCGTCATCCCTGAAAAGCTGGTAAACACTCGCGCCCGGAACCGAAGCCCAGTCCAGCCTTATTTTCGTGTCCGTATCAGGCGCGCCGGGAGATGCTATAAATTCAAACTCATAAGCGCCTTGTGATTCTATAACAATATTAGGTATTAACAGCACAAACAATATCAACATTACTAAAAATTTTTTCATAACGGATTTCATGGTACCCCTCCGAAAGCATACTCCTTTATAATTATCGGCATATGAAACATGAAAGTTAATGGCGCTCGGGCAATTTGGCAGATTGCGTCAAAAACCATACTGCCGCTCGGTCAATTGAAAAGGTAATTTCCGCTTTGCAAAAGTAAATTCAACAGAAGCTGTATCGTCGGGCAAGATCAGCGTT
>JBLNDI010000119.1:0-14218 GCA_050261495.1 Bacillota bacterium | reverse complement strand
ACCCAACTGCGGCAGCACCAACTTCCTATGCGATACTATCTCAGGCAGCCCAGTTTTCGATATGCGGTTCACCAGTTCATCAGTTCCGAATGTACCTTTACCGGCGGCACACCAGACATTGATGCCCTTTGTATCAAGTATCAGAATCCAGCAATTCAGACCTGACAACTCTTTTCTCAAGACATCAAACGTCAGCTTGTAGTTCGCGCTCACCAACACGGGAGACGTATGATCGGGCTTGCCTATAGCGTAAAGCCCGGGATTGATCTTGTAATTCTTCCTGCCTATACCCCAGCGTACCTTCCACGCTCCAAGCATGTCTTTGAAGTGAAGATTTGTTGAAACAACAGGCACGCTGCCTTCAGAAGTACGGATTATACCTGTTATCCATTTATAATTTTTATCATACGGCGTGATGGATTTTGTACTGCAACAGCTATTTGCCGAGCAGCAGCAGGGCTTCTCGTTACTCATTTTTATCACTTCCTTTGCAACAGCCTGCATTTCTTTCGCAGATGCAATAATCTTTATCAGAGGTAATGTCATGTAGAAATTGCTTGATTTTGCCGACAGTCTTCGTGTCCAATGAGTAATACGTCCACTTGCCTTGTTCCCTTCCCCTGACCAGCCCGCATTCACACAAGATCTTCATGTGATGCGACAATGTGGATTGTGACATCTCGAATTTCCCTAATATCCTGCATGCGCAAAGCTCCCCGCAGGAGAGCATATCTACAATCATGGCTCTTTTAGGATCTCCCAGCGCCTTGAATACTCTGGCATATTTCAAATAGTCTACCATATCGGTACCTCAAATCTATAAATATCGATATGATCATTATATGCGTCAAATCGAAAAGTGTCAATATGAAAGATATTTTTCCCTTCCTAAGAATACATCCTTTTGATATACTTAACTTGGGTCTTTGATAGTATCCTTCAATCCTCCTTTTAATCGATTTGACCATTAATTAATAGCCGAACCGCGAAGGAAGTGAAATATTTTGCAGGCAGAGCAGGAATTTTTTATCGGGATGCAGGACGTCGGAATCAATAATGAAATGACAAACAAGGCGTTTTTGGAGGCATTGACCAACGTAACCAATGTACATGGGAGCTTGGTAGGACAGGGGATAAATGACCTGGGTAAAAGACATATATCATGGGTGGTATTGAACTGGAAACTGGAAGTCTATCAACGGCCCAAAATATGTGAAACGATACTTGTGAAAACCTGGGGGCAGGAATATTCCAGGGCACGGGCGTATAGGGATTATGATGTTTTCAATCAAAAAGGTGAAATTATAGCCAAAGCAACATCTACGTGGCTTGCCGTAAACACGGAGACCGGTAAACCGATAAGGCTGACCGATGATATTGTAGGCGTGTATGGGTGTGAGCCGCAGCATAAGAACTTCCCCGATTTTAGATTCACAGAATCGGTTGACACAGATTTGCAGATTGTTTCAGAAACCCGCTTTAAAATAAACAAATCCATGATTGATTGCAATAACCATGTGCATAATCCTTCATACATGGACCTTGTAAACGAGGTTTTACCGGAAGGCACGGATAATATTTTTTATAATAACATTGAAGTAAGTTATAAGAAAGAAATTAAGCTGCATGAAGAGGTATTGCTGGAATACGCGGCAGACGGCGTGAAAAACTATGTTTTCATGTGGGATGAAAGCAAGCGCATACTTCACGCTACGGTTATCATGTATTAGTTTCCTGGGGGTCGTACACCCTTGCCATTGGCTAACGATTGGTTATTAGCCCGAGGATGAGTCCGCTTGTCATACCTGTGGTTGGGAGGTTTAAAGCGGGATTCAAAACAGTTGATGTTTACAAGCATCGTGCGAAAATGAGGTATTGTCATGGTATTGGAAACAAAGAGGCTTATTCTTAGGGAATGGAATGAGAACGACATTGATGACCTGGTCGAAGGGCTGAATAATATCGAGGTATCAAAATGGCTCGCTTATGTTCCGTACCCGTATACAAAAGAAAATGCCGTAAGATGGATAAGTTATTGCAGGCAGATTGCAGCAAAAGGGACGGACAGAACGTCTTTTGAATTTGCTATTGAACTAAAATCTGAAAAGAAAGTTGTAGGCGGCACAAGCCTGGTTAATATAAACAGGTTTCATGGGACCGCCGGCGGCGGTATTTGGATCAATGCCAGATACCAGGGACAGGGATATGGGACTGAAGCCTTTGGAAAGCGGATAGAATTCGCATTTAACGAACTGAAACTAAGAAGACTGGAAAACGGCTTTTTTGCCGGGAATCAGCTTTCATTCAAAATGCAGGAGAAATTCGGCTACAAAATCGAAGGCCTGCGGAGAAAGGCGTTTGTTTGCATGGCGGACGGAGAATTAAAAGATGAATATATTACCGGTTTGCTGAAAGAAGAATGGATTAAGCCTGCTGATTCATTTACCGGATAAAGCAATAAAACGGACCTCAAAAGCAAAATCCCTGGGGTATGATGACCCCAAGGATTTTATTCTGGTCGGAGTGACAGGATTTGAACCTGCGACTTCTTGGTCCCGAACCAAGCGCGCTACCATCTGCGCTACACCCCGGCAGGCTATTATTTTAGCATATAAACCATCTCTCATCAAGCCTTATCTTACAGCAAAGACTTTTCGCAGGCTTGCCGTGAATTAAATGCTTTTTAATTCTAGCACCAATAAAGCAATAATGCAATACCCGTTTATTATCCCTCTGCCGCCTTACGGCTCAGCGGCTCTGTATTTTCCTGCGGTGTTCGTATCGATAGCAGGCATCTGCCCGTAACAACCACCACAACAACAATCCCCCCGACAACCGCCCACTTGCCCGGCGCCTCGCCAAGCGCCAGGAATACCCACATGGGGTTGAGGATCGGCTCAATAATCGGGATCAGCGTCGCCTCAAGCGCCGTAACATGCCTGATGGCCTTTGAATACAGGATGTACGGCAACCCGAGCTGGGCGACTCCCAATACCACCAGGAAGAGCCATCCTTTTCCATCTGGCATATCCCTGAATAAAAAAGGCAGGCCAACAACTGCGGTCATAATATTTCCCAGCAATACCGACTCGATGGGGGAGCCGTCCTTCTGCATCCTCATGAAAATCGCAAACATTGCAAAGAAAAAACCGCTAACAGCAGCAAAGATATTGCCAAGCATGCCCTCCGTACTGATGTCGTCCAGGAAGAACAGCAGCATGCCGCCGAAAGCAAAAACAACTGCAACCCAATCCAGCAGTTTTGCTTTTTCCTTTAACAACCATGCGCTTAAAAGTGCAATGTATATTGGCGCGGTATACTGAATCAGCGTGGCATTTGCAGCCGTTGTATTTTTATTGGCTGCGACAAACGACAGAACCGTTGCCGAATAGCACACCGCAGCGCTGATTTGCGCAAAGGACCAGTTGAACTTCGGCCTTCTTGCTGCCATTAATATAATAATAGCGGATATCCCGCTCCTCACTCCCGCGATCGCCATCGGGTTGGAATTCACCGATTTAATCAGCAATCCTCCCAAGCTCCAAAGTATTGCGGTAACAACCAGGTAAAGAATGGACTTCGGTCTTTCCTTTAGTGCTAAAATTCCCTTCATTCAAGCCACCATTCCGTCAATGCAGTAATTGTACAATAGCTTTAGTATAACTGAAACAGGGACAATGTCAACATCCTTTACCCGCCGGGCGTGCTCATTCCGCGGTAATGCCGTGCCTTTGACATTTCGGCAAACAAGTCAAAAGTTCAGGATGGGAGGATGACCGGATTACCACTTGCCTTTTTTCATATGGCCTTCCATTTCGGCAATGGAGCGCTGCTTAATGACATACGTCTCCGCAACGGCGTCTTTGAAAAGCGCAACGCAAGGCGGGTCCAGGTTTATTTCAATTCCTTCGCGTGCAAGTGCAGCGATCCTTTCGGCAAGATTAACAATCTCCATATGGATCTCGTTGGTACGGCGTGACTTGATTATCTTTTCCGCATCTTCTGCTCCAAGTTCGTTAAACTTATCTTTCGAAGCTCTGCATTTCGGGCAATAATCCGGGGCTTCGTCTCCTTCATGCACATATCCGCATACGCTGCATTTCCACAGTTTTTTCATTACATACCACCCTTTCCGGATATATTTCATAAAATTTAAACAACACAGTACTATATTTAATACCCAATGCAGTGGTATGCAAACATCTTTTCAAGCGTGATATTCTGGAAGCGTTTATTCAAACGTCACCTTGGCTGCCACGGGCATGATTTGAATCCATGTTTGTCCCCTGTTAAGCGTTATTGGATTTCCTTCCTCATCGGCGTACTTCGTCTGTGAACTCCTGGATTCCTTGGACCACTTGATTTTAACCGCTTTTCCGCCGGTAATGAAATACCCCTTCCCAGAGCCGGTGGTATCCATCTCCTGCCTTCCGGCAGGGTCGCCCTTGATATCGTAATTCGGCACAAACATGACTATGATATTTTTAGCCTTGAGTTGTTCGCCGCTGACCCGCTCCATGTGAGGCTTTCCGTATCTGAATCGGCTATATAATCCTGTTGAACCGTCATATTCATATTTCACGGTCATTGAGGGATATTTCAACGTAACTGCCGGCGCCGGTTGACCGGCGGCCGGAATGACATCCGACTGGTTATATGTAAAAGGGAATTTTACTTCCGTTGTTGACTTATACTTTCTCTTCTGAGCATACGCCTTGAGTTTTTCCATGGAGGTGTAGGAATCCTGCCAGTTGCCCGGATCCTTCGTGAGGTCCCAGAATACGTCCGGTCCCAGGATTATCCCGTCAATCTCGTTTATTTTGAATTTGCCGATATCCCTGTCCGCCTGAGGGCTTTCACCGTAATGGACATATATGGCGTCGTATTCCATGCAGTAATCCAGGAAATAATGCCTTGCGCTTCTCACGGGACCTATCATTTCCGGGTTGGTTCCCCAGAATATCGGCATAAGCCTGGTGAGTCCCCCTTCCACGATAATTTCGTATATAATCTGCGCTTTGTCCAATCCTCCCTGGGGCAGGACTTTCGATCCCTCGTTATCTATCATTACCGCCAATGGCCGGATACCTTCCGATGCAAGCGCAAAATCATCATTCGCGGGAGGCTCATCCGGCTTCGTCTCACCAGATTCAGCGGCTGGTTCGCTTGTTGTTTGCGGCGGCGGTATAACTTCGGTTGTTTCCGCGTCGGCCGGTATTTCTTCTTCAACCTGGTCCCTTGAGCCGCAAGCAGTAAAAAATACTAAAACGAGAACTAAAAAAAATAGAACCGGATAGGCCGGAAATCGTTTGTGCATCTGCAATCCTCCCGTTGATGTTTCAAAGTATGGTATAATTCAAAAGCTCTAAATCATGAATATATAATTCTATCCCGCAATGGAAAAATCCTTCATGGATCCATGGTATTTGAAAAGTATAATCTTGGAAATGCCGGACAATCAGGATATAATTAAATTAATCGTATAATTTTGAAATACGTATCAAGGAGCACCGCTTATGACGCTGCGGGATATTCAAATAGGAACCAGGCTGGAACTAGATGTGCTGAATAATAAAGGGGAAAAAACCGGCAGATCTTATGTCAGTCAAATACTCGAGCATCGTAATGACGGTCTTGTAATAATTTCCGCCCCCATTCATGAAGCCAGGCTGGTTTATATTCCTACGGACGCGCATATCCGCCTCACCTTCATTAACAAGCAGGAAGGCCTGCTGGGTTTCAACGCTGTTGTAAAGGAAAGGGACATGCACGGCAACATTTCCGTGCTGTTAATCGAGCCTGTGAGCGGTATTGAAAAGATACAGCGGAGAATGTATTACAGGCTGGAAATAGCCCTGAACGCGTTAATCCTGCCCGACGGGAAACCCGGCAAACCGCACGCTGTTCAGGGCAAAGAAGAGGCCAAGCCTGTAAACGATGCGGATTTTACAGTGCAAAAGCCTATTGCCGCCACCACAAAAAATATCAGCGGTTCCGGTATGTGCCTGGTCACGGACGCAGACATACCGAAAGATTCCACGATAAAAGTGGAACTGGAGCTTTCCGGTCTCAGAACAATAAGCGCAGAGTGCAAGGTCCTCAGAAACATAAAGTTTTTCGATGACAAGGGCAAAAGGTATGAACTCGGCTTATGTTTTACTAAAATCACGAAGAAAGACCAGGAATCACTGGTAAAATATATTTACATGCAGCAAAGAGAACGGCTTAAGCAAAAAAATCTTGAATAAGCGTGCCTATTGCTCGTATTCCTCGTCCATCCTGGCTTGAAACTCGGCGAATACCTCATCAAGCTCATCATCATCTTCTATCGTGACATACGAGTCTTCCCCGTCTTCATTATGTTCAACCCTCAATATGATTACTTCCTCTTCCTCTTCCTCGTCCTCATCGGCTTCCTCGTCGAGCGGAGCCAGAACAACGTACTCGTTGTCGTTCAATTCAAATGAATCAATATGTTCAAATTCAACTTCATCGCCGTTTTCATCCACTAATATGACTATATCGTCTCTTTCTTCCTCCATAAATAACACCATCCTTTCTCGTATAACTAACATACCCTTATTTCACCCTGCTGTCAAGATACCCCTGCAATATTAATACAGCCGCTATTTTATCGACCGCGTCCTTTTTTTTCGATGTTTTCATCCCCGTCTCGTGCATTATGCGGTTAGCGGACACGGTCGTAAGGCGTTCATCCCATTTTACAACTTCCAGGCCTGTAATCTCCTCAAGCAGATTTCCAAATTCTATCGCCCTCTTTCCGCTCTCGCCTATTGTTCCGTTCATATTTTTAGGGAGCCCGATAACAATCTTCTCCACCTGGTATTGGGCTGCCAGCTGCTTGATCCGTTCGGCCGGAATCATTATCCGGCCATCCCATTTGATCGTATCAAGACCCTGGGCAGTCAAGCCGAGCGGGTCGCTCACAGCTACACCTATTCTACTTTCCCCAAAATCAATACCCAATATTCGCATATAAACCTCCGCCGGTAAACGCCGCAACAATCCGTCTTGTGCGCCGTTGCTGTTCCACAGGCGCTTGCAGGACATTTGCAGGACATTCAGCTTACAGGACATATTCAGCATATCTTAATTGCAAATTGCGGACAAGCGCTTCCGCAATACCCGCATAACAAGCACTTTTCACTGTCTACTGCGACTTTACCCTCAATAAGGGATAATGCACCCTGCCGGCACCGTTCTACGCATTTCCCGCATGCTTCGCACCAATAGTCTATATGCAGGCGCTTGTTCCGCAAAGACGCCGATTCCCTCAGCCTGTCCGGTATGCATCCGCCCTCCGACTTTATTATATTCATTTCTACTTCATCAACACTCTGCATGCCTATGGCTATGGAATGAACAAAAGGAAACCCCAGCACGAAATCCATGCACTCATCGTAAGAATGCAGCAGGTTTCCGCCGCCCAGCGGCTTCATGGAATACACCCCTTTGCCCTTTTCATATGCATTCCGCACCGCGTCAAGCATTTCGTCAATTGTGCCGTCTCCGATACCAATGCCTGTTTTGTTTATCAGCGGATGAATCACATCTATTTCGGGCATGTCACAAATCGCCCGAACAACTTCAATATTGTGTGTTGAGACTCCTACCGCCCTGATCCTGCCTTTCTCGCGCTCGTTAAGGTAATAATCAAGCGCCTCCCTGTGGCCGCGCAGCGTTAACCTGCTTTCCTGCTCATGCATCAGAAATATGTCGATAACGTCCACATCCAGTGCTTTTCTCGCCTTTTCGACACTTTTTGCGGCATCGGCGGCGGCATAGGCATACGATTTTGTTGCAATTACCGGCTTGCCGCCGAAACCTTTCAACGCTTCCCTTATATGTTCATATGTCCCGTAAAGTTCAGCCGTATCGATAAAATTTATACCTCTCTCCAGCGCCGCGCGTATGACCTTGGCTCCCTCCGCCGGCGGCAGGTTCAATTGCAGCGGTCCGATAACCAGTGCCCCGAAACACAGTTTTGACACGATTATCCCGGTTCTTCCAAGTGCCGTATATTCCATGAATTTTATTTCCCTCGTCAATTTTAATTAACAAAAAAATAGCCCCGAATCCGCCGGGGTCTGCTTTACTTCTTATTTTCCAGGTAAAACCTCACGATCTCTTCCAGCAATTCGTCCCGCTCAAGCCTTCGGATAACGCTTCTTGCATTCAGGTGGTTGGTAATGTAGGTAGGGTCGCCGGAAAGTATGTAGCCTACGAGCTGGTTAATCGGGTTGTAACCCTTCTCCTTCAATGCCTCGTATACCGAGAACAAAATCTTCCGGGCTTCGTTCTCCCTATCCTTGTCCATTTTGAACATCATCGTTTCACCGTTGGCCATCATAAACACGCTCCTGACTGCGAACACTTCCAAAAACCGGCGGAATACACCGGCGTTTTTGTAAAATTCATGCCTGGTATACGAATATAATAATACAACCGGTAGTAATATGCAATATTAATCAGCCTGCGGATGCATAAATTACCGAATCTCCCCAACAGCACACCCGTTTTCTTCCCTGACAATCAGTGTTTCCCTTATATCGCCTATAAGGTTATTATTGCCTTTAGCCAATACTCTTATGTAGTTCGGAGTCAAACCTTCAAAGACATTGTCCCCGGTCCTTGCCTCGTGTTCATACAACACGGGCATTTCCCGTCCCGCGTGCATCCTGATGAACTCGCTGGCGCAGCGTTCCGACAGTTCAATGACCCGTTTGCTCCTTTCCTCTTTTACCCTGTCATCCACCTGTCCCGGGAAAGTCGCCGCCGGGGTCCCTTTCCTGGGTGAGAATTTAAACACGTGCATCCTGGAAAACTTAATCTCCTCCAGGAATTTATATGTTTTTTCAAATTCCTCATCCGTCTCCCCGGGGAAACCGACCATTATATCCGTTGACACGGCTACATCCGGTATGTTCTCCCTCAGCCTGTTTATGGCCTTTTTGTATTCCTCGGCGGTATAGCGGCGGTTCATCCTCTTTAATGTCTCGTCACACCCGCTTTGAAGCGAAACGTGGTAATGGGGGCAAAGTTTTTTCATGCCGGACACGGCGGCAACAAATTCATCCGTTATAAGCGTCGGTTCAATCGAGCTGATCCTGATGCGCTCGATGCCGTCCACTTCATGGATAAGAGCGATAAGATCCGGCAAGCGCATATGCCGCCCTATATCTATTCCATATGAAGCAAGGTGAATCCCCGTGAGCACTACCTCTTTAAACCCGGCGTCCGCCACTTTTTTTATTTCGTCAACCACCTCTTCGGCCGGCCTACTGCGGACCGGGCCCCTTGCATACGGTATGATGCAATAGGAGCAAAACCGGTTGCAGCCGTCCTGCACCTTTATAAACGCCCTTGCCCTTTCCTTGTAACTTGTGATTTTCAAATCCTCGAAGACACGGTTGTTCATTATGCCGCCGACCACGGACAGTTTCCCCTTCCCGTCCAGGTCCCGGCCTGCCATGAAAGCGGCAACATATTCAGGCAGCTTCAGCCTGTCGCTCGTGCCTGCAATAATATCCACTTCCGGCATCTTTTCCACTTCTTCCCTGGCTGTCTGAGGGTAGCAGCCCACTGCGGCGATAATCGCGTTCTTGTTGAGCTGTTTTGCCCTGCGGATGGCCTGCCTTGATTTCCGGGAACTCAACCCCGTAACGGTGCATGTATTTATCACGTAAACATCGGCCGCATCTTCAAAGCTGACCCGCTTGAAGCCGGCTTTTTCAAACGCCTCTGCCATTGCTTCGGTATCATACTGATTTACTTTGCATCCAAGCGTATAAAAAGCAGCTGTTTTCACAAATCCTCCCTACCCGGCAGAAACTGAAATTCCGCCGGGAAACCCAGTGTGCTTGAATATAATATTATAACAAATTCTATTTTTTAAACAACCAGGTAGACAGGAGACGGTTCTCTGTCCTTCCTACCCTGGGAACCGTCTCCACCCTGCATCCATTCCCTCACATGGCGTCAGATTTGTTCTATGCCCACGTGCTCCCCTATCTACTACCCCTGTCCCAATGTAACAATATTGTAATTGACTTGCTGTCAAAAACAGGATAATATGGATTCAAGGTTATTATTTATAAAAAGCAGAACGGAGGTGGCGCTGATGAAATCGTTTCACATAATGCTCAAAACCATTAACGATATCAAGGACTTCGTAAACATAGCAAACAAGTACGACTTCGATATTGACCTGGTATCGGACCGCTATGTTGTCGACGCCAAATCCATCATGGGAGTGATCAGCCTAGATTTTAACAAGCCAATCAGGGTGGACGTCCACTCGGACGATTGTGAAAACTTCCATGAAGATATCAAGCCTTTCCTGGCATAACCGCGCCCAATACCGGGCTGCGCGGTTATCCGCATCCTGCTCGGTCATCTTTTTCTTCTTCTTGCCGCTACCCGCAACAAGGCTTTCCTGCGCTTTTGTTTTGCCGCCTTGCGCGCACCTTTGCCGGAATGCTTTTCGGCAGCGACGCCTTTGCTCCACCCGGCGCCGGAGCGCTTTCCATTAGTAACTTTTTTACTCTTCCCGTTGTCCGCCGCCTGTTCGTCGCTATCATCGGGTTCCGCTATTGCAAAATCCAGCCTCCTTGCCCCGACGTCCGCTCGTACCAGTATCACCCTGACAGCATCGCCAATCCTGTAGCGCTTCTTCGTCCGCTCCCCGATGAGGCAATAATTCTTCTCGTCATATATATAATAATCATCTTCCATGCTGCCAATTCCAACCAGTCCCTCCACGGTATTATCAAGCTCGACAAACATGCCGAATGAAGTTACGCCGGATACAATTGCGTCAAATGTCTCGCCGACCTTATCCTCCATGAATTCGACCTTCTTAATATTTTCAGTCTCGCGCTCCGCTTCGTCCGCGGCGCGTTCCCTCTCGGAGCATATCCTTGCTATTTCCGGGAGCTTTTTCAGAAGTTCCGCTTCCCTCTCGTCCGTGAGCCTGCCCTTTAATTCTTCCTTCATCAGGCGGTGTATTATGAGATCCGGATACCTCCTGATAGGCGAGGTAAAGTGGCAGTAGAATTTCGCCGCAAGCCCGAAATGCCCCATGTTTTCATCACTGTACCTGGCCTTCGCAAGCGAACGCAGCATGGCGGTGCTCACAACTGTTTCCTCGCGGGATCCCTTAACCCTCCGTAACACATCCTGCAGCGATTTGGGGTGTATTTTCCTTATGCCTTTAACCGGGTAGCCCAGGGTTTTTGAAAATTCGGCAAAAGCCGTTATTTTTTCGGTTTCCGGTTCCTCGTGAATCCGGTACACAAATGGGATGCCCGCCCAATGGAAATGTTCCGCCACCGTCTCGTTGCATACCAACATGAATTCTTCTATTATCCTGTTGGCAATAGTTATTTCATATTTTTTTACTTCAACCGGCTTCCCCTTGTCATCCAGGATTATTTTCGCCTCCGGGAAATCAAAGTCTATGGCGCCCCTTGCCTCTCTCTTCTTATACAGGATCATCGCCAATTCCCTCATGAGCCTGAAATCATCCAGCAGGTAGCCATACCTCTCAACCAGCGGGGAGACGCTGTCCAGTTCATCATTGTCGTCAGCCTCAAGCAGCTTGTACACATCGGTATAGGTCATTCTTTCATTGACATTGATAACGCTTTCAAATATATCGTGCGCGGTTACTTTGCCCTTGTCATCCAAATCCATCATCACGGTGAAAGCCAGCCTGTCTTCACGCGGGTTCAGGCTGCATACGCCGTTTGACAGTTTCGTCGGAAGCATCGGGAGCACGCGGTCGACAAGGTAAACGCTGGTTCCGCGCATCAAGGCCTCGCAGTCAAGAGGCGTCCCCTCGGCCACATAATAGCTCACATCGGCAATGTGGACGCCAAGCCTGTAGCCGCCGTCCGGCAACCTTTGGACTGATACGGCGTCGTCCAGGTCCTTTGCATCCTCTCCGTCTATTGTGACCATCCTCAACCCTCTCAGGTCCTGCCTGCCTTTCATCATCTGCTCGTCGATTTTATCCGGTATGGCCTCCGCCTGCCTTATCACCGCTTCCGGGAAGGACTCTCTCAGGCCGTATGCCTTTATGACCGACAGGATGTCGATGCCTGCCTGCCCGCTCTCCCCGAGAATTTCAACGATCCTGCCCTCTGCGTTGCGCCTTGTATCGGGCCACCTTACAATTTCCACAACAACCTTGTCTCCGGGTTTCGCCCCGTTTGTTTCGTCCGCGGGAATAAACACATCTCCCGGAATCCTGCGGTCATCAGGTACGACAAAACCGAAATACCTGTCTTTCTCGTACGTTCCCACCACTTTTTCAACAGACCTTTTCAAAATCCGGATAACTTCGCCTTCGGCACGCTTGTCCACGCTGCCCCTGGCCGTTATCCTGGCGACAACCCTGTCATTGTGCATGGCGCCTGCCATGCCGTCTGCAGGTATAAAAACATCTTCAAGCCGGTCGTCATCCGGAACAAGAAAACCGTATCCCCGCTCGTTTCCCTGAATCCGGCCGGTTATGAGGTTCATGCGCTCAGGCAGGCCATACCTGTCCTTGCTCGTCCTGAAAACGGCGCCATCCCGCTCCAGTTCGCCAAGGATTTCCGCCAATTCTTTCCTGTCCTCCGGCGGCACATCAAGCATTACTGCAAGCTCGCTTAATTTCATGGGCTTGTACGCAGCCTCATTCATAAAACCTATGATTTTTTTCTTCCGTTCTTCCCGTTTTTCCTCAAAGTCCATATTTAACCACTCTTGTGCCTTTCCTCTTTTCTTTGATCTTCTTTGCCTTACTGTGCTTTACTTTGCTTTTCTTTGCTTTACTGTACCACGACCCGAGTTTTTCCCGGACCATGTTCAACTGTCGTCCAGTAGTTATTTTACCCAATAATTCAATGCCCATTGCAAATAAATTAATACAGGCTTTAATGCACCGCAAACACCATATCGCAGCCCCAACGTGCCTCAAAAAACAGGTTGCTCATCCCGGGGCGCATAAATATGAAAAAAGGCCGTCTGCCGGCCTCCGCTGCAATGCTTTGTTTTATAATCCATTCCGTTCCCGGGCTGTCTCTTCGCTCTCAGAGTCCAAGTTCCCCCGATATCCTCTTCATGGCATTCAATGAAACCTCAATAAATTTTTCAAGAGTCAGCCCCAGTTCACTGCAGGTTTTGATTTGTTCGCGGTTTGCTCCTTTTGCGAACGCTTTTTCATTCATTCTCTTCAACACAAACTCGACTGTAACGTCTTCAAGCTTCTTCGACGGAAGAATCAATGCCGCGGCCGTAATAAGCCCCGATGCCGGGTCGGCGCAGTAAAGAGCCTTGTCCAGTTTCCTTTTGCGTTCTATTTTGTGATAATCATTATGGGCTTTTACGGCATATACGATCTCTTCTTCAATACCAAGGTTCTCAAGGATTTCAGCGCCCAGCAGGCTGTGCTTGGCCGGATCCCCGGCGGTCTTATCATAATCGATGTCGTGCAGGAGCCCTGCCAACCCCCACATTTCCACATCGTCACGGAACAGCGCGGCCAGGTCCCTCATTATTGCCTCAACCGCAAGAGAATGCTTGATCAGGTTTTTGTTTGTCAGTCTTGCTTTTAATTCATCCAATGCCCTTTCCCTATCCATAATATGCCTGGTCTCCTTAATCGTTTTTTTGCTTCCTGCAACGTTTCGTTTCAAAACGCCTTACAAAAAAGACCATGCATTTCTGCATAGTCCTTTGATCCGCGTTTTTTTACTTCAGAACAAGGAACAGCACAATTGACGTCACAAGGAACATGATTGCCGCGACAGACGTATATTTGCTCAATATAGCGTCTATCGTCCTTCCCTTGTTCTTCCCGAAAAACGTTTCCGCTCCCCCGGCTATCGAGCCTGACAGCCCTGCGGATTTTCCGGACTGCAAAAGAACAATCACAATAATTGAAAGCGAAAATATTATATGAAATATCGATACAATTATCTGGGTTGCCGACAAGCAAAACACCTCCTAAAATCAACAAGTCAAATTGTAACACATACCGTATAAAAAAACAAGCCCGTATGGTTTTAGTGTGTGTTTATCGTGTGATTACTTAAATTGAAAAAGTTAATTCCACCCCAAAATCATTGATAGTGGAAATTAGTTTTGCAAATTAGGGGAAATGAGAAACGTGGAAATTACTTTTGCAAAAATCTACATTAAAGCTTTTTGG
>JBLNDI010000118.1:0-15198 GCA_050261495.1 Bacillota bacterium | reverse complement strand
AATTTTATTGGAAAATTTTAAGGGAAATATTGGTGGATTTTAGGGGTGAGTAAATTAGCTTGCTCCTGAAATAGAGACCTCGAAAGCCATTCGAGTTTTCGAGAAGATTATTAAAAATATAGGGAGGTCGTTTAAGTGAATCAAAATATTTGCATACAAAAAACCCAAAATCCAAAATCAAAACCGGACGAGAAAAACCTCGGCTTCGGAAAATATTTCACCGATCACATGTTCATCATGGACTACAGCGAAGGAAAAGGCTGGCATAATCCGCGGATAATTCCGTACGGCCCGTTGTCGCTGGATCCTTCCACCATGGTATTTCATTACGGGCAGGCAATATTTGAAGGCTTGAAGGCGTACAAGACAAAGGACGGAAGAATAAACCTCTTCAGGCCTGAAATGAATATGAAAAGAATCAACCTGTCAAACGACAGGATGTCCATTCCCCCGATAGATGAAGACTTTGCGGTGGAAGCGGTTAAAACCCTTGTAAGCCTGGACCGCGGCTGGATTCCCTCGGAACCCGGAACATCGCTTTATATAAGGCCGTTTATAATCGCAACGGATCCTTTCCTTGGCGTCAGGCCGTCGCATACCTACAAATTTATAATAATACTCTCGCCAAGCGGAGCTTATTATCCAACCGGCATAAATCCTGTAAAAATCATGATTGAAACCGAATATGTCCGTGCCGTCAAGGGCGGCACCGGTTATGTAAAAACGCCGGGAAACTACGCCGCAAGCCTTAAAGCCCAGGAAATTGCCCATGAGAAAGGTTACGTTCAAGTATTGTGGCTCGACGGGGTGGAACGAAAGTACATCGAGGAAGTCGGCTCCATGAACGTATTTTTCAAAATAGGCGACGAAGTCGTCACACCGTCGCTGGAAGGAAGCATTCTTCCCGGTATAACCAGGGATTCTTGCATACAGCTTCTCAGGCATTGGGGTGTCAAAATCAGCGAAAGAAGGCTTGGAATAGAAGAATTGTTTAAGGCCGCCGCGGACGGAAGGCTGGTTGAAGCCTTCGGCACCGGCACTGCCGCCGTCATTTCGCCTATAGGCGAGTTAAACTGGAACGACAGGATTATTACCGTCAACGACGGAAAAATAGGCGAGCTTTCGATGAAACTGTATGAAACCATTACCGGGATTCAGCTTGGAGACATAAAAGACGAATTCGGCTGGATTACGGAGGTAAACTAGCTGCATAATCATATTTTCGAGGTTTCATATATAAAATTTAAAAGAACGCTTAATTTGGGATTGAATGCGGAATGGTTCTTGCACTGGCCGGCATTTCGGCTGCCCTGCTGCTGGCGGTATTGTATTTGCGCCCGTATGCGGTAATACGCATCAGGCCGCTGGCAATTCCCGCCCTATGCATTTTATTCATCGCCGGCCTGCTATTCTTTTCCGACATGGCGGTGGACGCAGCCAGGAATGGGCTGAAACTATGGGCAGGCACTGTCGTTCCGGCTTTGCTGCCATTTTTCATAGCCGCCGAAATAATGAATTCCACGGGCTTTACGAGGGTTTTTGGGACTTTGCTGGAACCTGTTATGAGACCGCTGTTCAAGGTTCCGGGGAGCGCGTCTTTTGCATTTGTGATGGGCATATCTTCCGGGTATCCGGTTGGGGCAAAAATCACATCGGATTTGCGAAAAAAAGGATTGCTGACAAGAATTGAAGCTGAACGGCTTTTATCCTTTACAAACAATTCCGGTCCGCTTTTTATCATTGGCGCGGTCGGCACAGGCATGTGCGGCTCGCCCGAAACAGGCGCTTTCCTGCTGGCATGCCATTTGACGGCCTGCATAACCGTAGGTCTGATATACAGGTTTTACGGGAACCGCGAAGATCAATCTCCTAAAAAGCTGCGAATGCCCGGCCGGTCAAAATCCTTTAGAAACGTGCTTTCAGGGCTTGATGCCGCCGAAAGGCAAAATCTCGGAACAATCCTGGGAGAAGCGGTCAAAAACTCCGTATCGGTAATACTGACAATAGGCGGGTTTATCGTCCTCTTTTCCGTAATAATACGCATCCTGTCCGAAACCGGCGTCATACGCCATCTGGCGGGAATGCTGTCTCTTTTGTTTTCACCGCTGGGTGCGGACGGCAAAACAATTGAAGGCGTCCTCAGCGGTTTACTTGAGATTACGACGGGCACGAGGCTCGTATCCATGGCTGACGCCCCGCCGCACCTGAAACTGCCAGCCTTGAGCTTTATCATTGGCTGGGCGGGGCTATCCGTTCATCTCCAGGTAACAAGCATCATTTCCGGGACCGGTATACGCACGCCGCCGTACCTCCTGGCAAAATTCCTGCAGGGCGTTATTTCAGCCTTTTACACCTGGGCAGGATTAAAAATGCTGCATATCCCTGTATTTGCGGGAATGCAGGCGCCGGAAGGCATTTCTGCTTACGCCGGTTCAGGGTGGAATGCGGCAGAATCGCTCAAAATAGCCGGGAATTCATTTTTGATTATTCTTCTGATATTTATGCTCCTTATTATAATTACCGCGCTTTCACGTGAGGTAAAAAAACATGGGACAAGAAAAAGGAGCCCTATTTAAGCTCCTGCCTGTCCATCTTTATTACTTCAAGCGTATCCTTAAGTATTTCCTCGACTTTATTTAAAATACTGTCCGCGTATTCTTTCGTGCCGAGCCGTATCTCCCTCGCGTTCTTCTGGGCTCCGGCTATTATTTCGTTCGCCTGCTCATACGCCTTCTTTGTTATTTCATGCTCATCCACCATGGAAGCGATCTTGCTTTCCGCGTCCTTCAGCATGTTGCTCGCTTCTTTTTGAGCGTCCAAAAGAATACGCTGGCGTTCTTCCTTCACCCATTTGGCCTGCTTGATGTCGTCAGGCAGCTTCAGCCTGAGTTCCTTGATGATCTCAAGTATTTCTTCCTTATCTACAAGACATTTTCCCGAGAACGGAACGTTAATGCTTCTTTCAACCAGATCTTCCAGTGTCTCCAGGATTGAAAGTATCTCCATCGTTTTACCCCCTAAACGCTCTATCTGTGGGCCAACTTGGCGGCAACAATGTCCTTGATGCAATCGGGAACAAGTCCTTCGATGTTTCCGCCATTCCGGGCAATTTCCTTTACTGCGCTGGAACTCAAGTAAGAATAATTTACGCTCGTCATCATGAAAAGCGTCTCAAGGCTTGGTTCCAGGCTTTTATTCAAGAGTGCCATCTGGAACTCGTATTCAAAATCCGACACAGCTCTTAATCCTTTTATTACCGCCTTGGCGCCCGTTTTCCTGGCAAAATCGGCCAACAAGCCTGAAAATTCGGTCACCTCTATGTTATCCCTGTCGCCCAGCGTGAGCCTGATCAGCTTGATACGCTCGCTTGTGGAAAACTCGTACTTTTTCCTTTCATTGTTTCCGACAGCAACAATCAACTTGTCACAAATGGCGGAAGCCCTTTCAATAATGTCCAGATGTCCGTTTGTAATCGGGTCGAAGCTCCCCGGGTATATTAAAACCATATGCTGTTTTACCACCTTAGAAGAATTTTAGTTACAGTAATTTTCTATATTTCAACCATATTGTATATTGTTATCATTGTATCACCATATTTTCTAATGTCAACTACCTTAAGCCCGCCGCACCTTTCAGGCAAGCTGTCGGATTTTCTGTGTTCTGCGGCAATTATGCCGCCGGTTCTTATTATATCATTTTTTTCAATCAAATTTAACGCTTCCTGAATAAAATTTTTATTGTACGGCGGATCAAGGAAAACCAGGTCGAATTTGCGTCCTTCCCGGGACAGGAACCTAATCCCTTCCGAAAAATCCATTGAATAAACCTCCGCGCACGATGTAAACCCTGTATTTTCCAGGTTTGCCCTTACAACCGAACAGCAGCCGGGGCTTTTGTCCACAAAAACCGCCCTTTCGGCGCCCCTGCTCAATGCCTCGATACCCAGGCTGCCTGTTCCCGCAAAGAGATCGAGCACTTCGCTCCCTGCTATCCTGGGAGCAAGAATGTTGAAAAGCGCCTCCTTGACACGCGCCGACGTAGGCCTTGTCGCCATCCCTTTCACCGAATTCAGTTTGCGTCCTCCCACCGACCCGCCGATCACTTTTAGCATGTTCGTTTCCTCCTTTGTGAAAACCGCCTTCCTCGCTAATTCATGCTGAAAAACTGCGCCGCATTGGTGAATTTATCCTTCACAGCCTGTCCCAGTTTAATGTTTTCCGGGCTTTCCAGCGTTTTATCGGCCTGCAGTATTTTCATCGCGGCTTCCTGCGCTTTTTTCAGTATTTCAACATCCCTGTACAGGTTGGCTATTTTCATTTCCGGAATTCCGTGCTGCCTCGTTCCAAAGAAATCGCCCGGTCCTCTCAGTTCAAGGTCTTTCTCGGAAATTTCAAATCCGTCCGTGGTTTTCACCATGACTTTCATTCTTTCTCTTGCGATCTCGGATTTGCTGTCATTGAACAGTATGCAATATGATTGATGCTCCCCGCGCCCGACTCTTCCCCTTAATTGGTGAAGCTGCGCCAATCCGAATCTTTCGGCGTTTTCCACCACCATGAGCGTCGCATTCGGCACATTGACTCCAACCTCGATAACCGTCGTGGATACAAGTATGTCGATTTCACCTTTTGCGAATTTATTCATAATCCTGT
Organism: Bacillota bacterium; assembly: GCA_050261495.1. GTDB lineage: Bacteria > Bacillota > Clostridia > Acetivibrionales > DTU013 > JBMNKL01. The sequence continues at coordinate 10,546 of JBLNDI010000118.1, read as the reverse complement.
CCTTTTCGCCCGCCTTCATTTTCCCGTAAACCAACCCTACCCTGAGATCGCTGAATGTTTCGCCGGCAAGCTGTTCCGCCAGCCCGGCAGCTGCCTTGGCTTCGACCGTATCGGATTCCTCAACGAGGGGACAGACAATATAAACCTGCCTCCCTTCGGCTACCTGCTTTCTTATAAAATTGTTGATTCTTTCGCGCATGCTTGAATCGACGGCATATGTCAATACTTTCTTCCTGCCGGGCGGCAGTTCGTCGATTATCGAAATATCCAGGTCGCCGTACAATATAAGCGCAAGCGTTCTCGGGATTGGTGTGGCGGTCATGACCAGGATATCCGGGTTTTCGCCTTTTTTTGAAAGAACGGCCCTTTGCCTCACTCCAAACCTGTGCTGTTCATCCGTGACCACCAGCCCGAGGTTTTTAAACACGACCCTGTCTTCCAGCAGTGCATGTGTCCCTATTACAATGTCCGCATTGCCCTGCTCTATGTTTACAAGCAGTTCCCTTGCCATTTTCGCCGTCGTATTGCCGGTCAGTAGTTCGATCCTGATACCAAGCGGCTCCAGCAGCGGCTTCAGAGAACGGTAATGCTGCTCGGCGAGTATTTCCGTCGGCGCCATGAAAGCCCCCTGATAACCGCTTTTTACGGCCTTCACAAGGGCGCAGGCCGCGACAATGGTTTTCCCGGAGCCGACATCGCCCTGCACAAGGCGATTCATTACCTTCCTGCTTTCCATGTCCTTCTCTATTTCGGCTATAACCCTTTTTTGCGCATTGGTCAGTTCAAATGGCAGGCCCTCTATGAATTCCTTTACTTCCCGGCCGGCGCCGAAACATATTCCGGACTCGGACGACTCCGCGGACAACTTGAGGCCCAGCAGTCCAAGCTGCAATACCAGGAGCTCTTCAAACACGAGTCTTTCCCGCGCTTTCAGGAAGGCTTCGTCGCTTTCCGGGTAATGAATGTTATTTATTGCAAAGCGGGCGTCCGGCAGCCCGTATTCTTTCCGCACCCATTCCGGCAAGATATCGACGATGCAGTCCCCCGCATAATCAAGCGCGTTCCGGATCATTGCCCTGATCGCGTTCTGGGTCAGTTTGCCCGCGGCAGGATAAACGGGAACTATTCTTAATGTATTAACGGGGCTTGACTGGCGGTCAGCTTTTTCATATACCGGGTTTAGAACTTCAAAAGTCCGTCTTCTTGTTATCGCGCCATAAAAAATGTATTTCTCGCCTATTTTAAAATAGTCTTTCAGGTACGGCTGGTTGAACCAGACCGCGTTTATCAGGCCTGTCCCGTCCGTAATGCTGACGCGGCTTATCGTCAGGCCTTTCCTCGGCCTGGAAACGATAACCTTTGAAGCGATAATTCCTTCAAACGAGCACTTATCGCCATCCGCCAACTCCCGCAGCTTTTTAAGCCTGCTCCTGTCTTCATAATCCCGCGGGTAATGAGTTATGGCATCCCCAACCGTAAATATGCCCAGGCGCCTGAACAGGGCGGCTTTTGCCTCTCCCACCCCTTTCAGGTACCTCAGCGGCTTGTCAAGAGGTCCGTTATTATTCTTGTTCACACCAGTGTTAATCATAGCTCCCCTTGTTTTTCGCTCAATATCGGTTAATTCACACTATTATCGCGTAATACCATTTTATTATATCATTGCCTTTTTTACCATACCGGGCGCAAATATAAAATATATTTTGCGCCGTATTCCGAAAATTCCCTTGCGGATTTGGGAGCCTGTGTGTTAAAATATTTATTGTTTTGCGTAAGCTCCGGTTTTAAAGGAGGTGTGTAATTAATGGCAAAGTGTGATATTTGCGGAAAAGCGACCGTATACGGAAATAACGTCAGCCACTCGGTAAAGAAGACAAACAGGACATGGAAGGCTAACGTAAAAAAAGCCAGGATAATAGAAAACGGAACTCCGAAAACCATTAAAGTATGCTCAAGATGCCTGCGCTCGAACAAAATTACGCGTGCGGTATGACTTTATTGCATGTTCGGCACGGCTCTCTGTTTTTACTTGCGAAGGCTTGTCCGCTTTTGCGCGGATTTATCGAAGCGGCATATGAAAGGCGATACCGATGCTTTTATATGTCGCTTCAATCATGCAACTCGTTACCCTATTCTTAATACTTTTTTTATCAGTCTGCCAAAAAACCTCGGCAGTTTTATCACCATTATCCTCATACGCCGCTTCCTCCTTAAATGCCTGCTGATATCATAGTATTCACGGCGCAATTTTGGGTGCATGGCCGAAACCATGGCTCATCATTTTCGGGAAAACCGGTCACCTATCCAGCCTTTTTGCCATAATCACGCAGTTGCGTCCCACGGATTTCGCTTCATAAAGCGCGTCGTCCGCAGTCCTGAGCAGGTCTTTTTCAGTCATCGCGCACTCGTCAAAGGATGAAATGCCGAAGCTCGCCGTAACTGAGACGCTGATGTCGCTTTCCTGTATAACATGCTTTGAGATTATTTCCCTAAGCATCTCTACTTTTTCATAGGCTTCGTTTAAATTGGTCCTGGGGAACAGTATAATAAATTCTTCGCCTCCATACCTGGCAATGATGTCATTTTTCCTCAATATGGGCTTAATTGTTTTTATTATCGAAACCAGGACCTTGTCTCCGAACATATGCCCGTACAAATCGTTGAATTTCTTAAAATAGTCTATATCGAATATAGCCAGTGAAAGCGGGTAGTTCTCCCGCTTCGCATTTAAAAACTCATCCTCAAGTATCTCCTGGAAATATTGACGGTTGTAAACATCCGTCAGGCCGTCCCTCCTGGCAAGCTCCCTCATTTTGTAATATAGTTCGGCGTTCTCCATGACAATGCCGACCTGCTGGGCAATGATACTGAGAAACCTGACGCTGTCGGCGTCAAACGCTTTCTCATACTTGTGTTCAACCAGGACCAGGCCGTATTTTCTTGTCCCAGTGAGCAAAGGAATGCATATGAGCGATTTTATATCCCTGCCCTGCGTAAAAAGATACTTTGAAGAGTCAACGTTATTTTCTAGAATGCTGTCCCCTTTATTGAGCGCATCCATCAGCACGCCGTTATTTATGTTGTCGGTCACCGTCGCCAGTTCGCTAATATTTGAAATATTGGTCGTATGCACTTTCAGCCGGCCTATCCCGCTGTCATACAGGACAATCGTCGAGTAGCTGACTCCCATGACGCCGAGAATAATGTCATTCAGCCTTTTCAGCAGTTCCTTCACATCCAGGACCGAGCCGATAGCCTGGCTTATACGGTGAAGGGTGTAAAATTCCGCAATGCTTTTGGAAAGCTTCTTGTTCGATTCTTCCAGCACCCCGGAGCTTGACACAATCTTTTCGTACTGCTTAAGCATTTCGTCTCTCGAAGCTTCCAGCTTCATGCATCTTTCCTCGAATTGCTCGATAATGCTCTTGTTCTGGATTTCATATTCAATGCCGAAACTATACATCTGTCCGAAAAACGTTGTAACAATAAAATACATTATGTAATAGACCCCGATTGTCACAAGCCCGATCCGGAAGTCAGCTTCAGTCAAACCTCCGCTAAGGACCATCGGCATCTTTGTAAACAAGAAAACCGACAAGTGCAATGCCATGGATCCTGCCAGCAATAAATAGCCCGGCCTGGGTCCCTTGACAAGAGAAGTTGTCATAATTGGAAGGAGAATACCCACGTAAAACCAGGAACCGGTATTGGAAAAACATATAATCAATATTAGCATTGCTAAAAATTGTATTTTCTCAGCATAATAGAAATACTTGTTTGCGTATAATCCTTTCTTGAACTCGAGGCTTTTAACAAATTGCAATGCAATCATAACCAGGTGGACAACCATCACGATACCGTAGGTCCGCCACCGCTCTCCGTCCGGGATCGCCGCTTTTCCCATTGAGCATATGTTTCCGGCAAAATTAAATAATAAGGATATAACCAGATATACCAGGGATATCTTAAGGTATATCAGCTCGTAACCCTGATATTTGCTATAATAGTTCAGCTTTTCGCTATTCAGCCGCGTTTCCTCCTAAAACAGCACTTTGCCCCGCTAATATATAATCACGTATATATTAATCACGGCTTTCTGCCGTGAAATATCCTTGCATTTGGCCGAGTGTCCTCCCCCGGAATAAAAACGCAGGCAATTCATGCAAGGCTGAAAAATCTCATCTGTAAACTTATATATATATAAATAATTCGACGATAATATGCAAATTCCTCCTGCAAACTTATTGAGATGGCTTTACGCCATTTTCTTTTGCATATTCGCAATGCGGCGATATGCGGCATTTTTCACAGGCTGGTTTCCTGGCGCCGCATATGGCCCTTCCATGATATACCAACTGATGACAGAAGCTTCCCCATTTTTCTTTGGGAATAATCTCCATCAAATCATATTCAATTTTTTCCGGGTCGTCATTTTTGGTTAAACCCATCCTTTTTGACAGTCTCGCGGCATGGGTGTCCACTACTACGCCCGGTATTCCGAAACTGTCGTTCAGCAGCAGGTTGGCCGTTTTTCTTCCCACCCCGGGCAATTTAAGCAAACTCTCCATGTCACCGGGAACATTCCCGCCGAAATTATCAATAATCATTTTGCAGGCCGCTATGATGTTTTTGGCTTTGTTGCGGTAAAACCCCGTTGATTTGATATCCTGCTCCAGTTCTCCCGCATCTGCGGACGCAAAATCTTGTACGGTCCTGTACTTTTTAAAAAGCTCCTTTGTAACGATATTGACGCGGGCATCCGTGCACTGCGCCGCCAATTGCGTCGCGACCATCAGCTGGAGGGGGTCCTTGTACGTCAGCGTGCAAGACGCATCAGGATACATTTCCTCCAAAAGCTCAATAATTTTTTCTACCCGTTCCCTGCTCGTCATGTCCTTATCCTTTTTACAATCAATTTGCGATGTAATGGTACACCGCAAACCGCTATTCTCAAATAAATATTATATTACCGATATGTTAAAAAGACAATTCATATGTTGAGTAAAATCCGAAGGGCGCCATAAAGCTATAATAATGGGTGGGCAACTAATTCTTGACATCCGCAATGAAGCATACTAAAATAAACATGTGTTTCAGCGCCGTCCCAACCGGATCCGAACGATGCCCCCGGCGGGCAGCAGGTCATCGATCAAATCCGCTTACAAGCTCAAGTAAAGAAAACGTGCAGTATCGATGGTTGTGCATCCGAAATTTATGCCCGCTGCCTTTTGACACGTATCGAGCGGGGGCGAAAGACGGTGACGAAGGATAAAAAACATGAAGGAATCCATTATAGCTAAAATGGACTGGGCATGTGCATTATGAACAATAAAGGAAAGATTTTCACGGGCATATATTTGTTCCTGTTGTTATCCGGCCTGGCCGGCATGGCCTTGGTATTTGCTTCCGCAATGCTCTATGGTCCTGGAATCTCCCATGATTCCGTCGCATACATGCATGCTTCAAAGAGCCTGCTGCAAGGCAACGGTTTTGAGTACTTCGGCTACCCAAGCCCATTTATTCAATGGCCGCCCTTGCTTCCCTTGCTCCTGGCCGGAGCCGGTTTCCTTGGGATTGAGCCTGCCGACGCCTCTGTTTGGATAAATGCCATTGCTCACGGGATGATCATTTTCTTCTCCGGCGCATATTTTTTCTCAAGGCTGAAATCCAAGCTGTCTGCGGCCTTCGGGACTTTACTGCTTGTTTTTTCGGCGCCGCTGCTGATGGTTTCGAGGTTTATATGGACAGAAACACTATTTGTACTTTTTTACCTTTTGTTTTTCATTAATCTTGAAAAGTACTATAACGGCGGGAACGTGAAGCACCTGGTCCTGGCAGGCATTTTTTCAGCCCTTGCGTGCCTGGACAGGTATGCGGGCGTTACAATTATCTTCGCTGCATCCCTCGTTTTGATATTGCGGAAATGCAAGCCTGCAAAAATCTTCCGGGATATCGTCTTTTACGGCGCGGTCTCGGCATCCCCCCTCGCCGCATGGATCGCCAGGAACTACCTGGTATCATCCACGCTGATGGGTGTGCGCCTGCCCTCCGAGTATTCGGTCGGAGTAAACATAAAGAGGATTATTTCCTCGATTTATACATGGATTCAGCCTGATGCAAAACTAACCGTGGTTATGTCCCCTGTAACCGCCGGAGGAGCCAGGTTTTTCGCCGTGCTGGTGCCTGCGGCAATACTTGCAGCCTATGCGGTTTTGCTCATCAACGGTTTCATAAAACACGGACACAACCGGGTTAAACCCGGAGAATCGCCGGCTGCGGATCTCCACCATTTCAAGGTGCTGTTTAATGCGGCTTTTTCAATTATATACCTGGCATACCTTTTGGCATCTGCCTCCATTATAGCGTTTGAACCTATAAACAGCAGGTATCTGATACCGGTGTACCTTCCTGCGGTCTTTATTTTCATTGCTGCAGCCGACGCCATTGCCGGCAGGGTTGAGATGCAGCCGGGAAGTTTTCCCGTTTTCAGGCGCATCGCTGTAGCTGTACTGGGGCTTTACCTCGTATATCCCGCGGTAAATATGGTTTCATCGGCGGCAAGGCTTATGCAGGATGGCGCAGGCGGTTACTCAACCAGGACGTGGCACGATAACGAGCTTATAAAGTATATGCGGACAAGTCCCCGTGACTGCACCTACTACAGCAACAACGCGGATGTAATATATGCAATTACCGGCGTACGCGCATTCTATCCCCCCAAAAAAAGCGGACCGTACATGTATGGAGTCGAGCAGTTCAAAAAGGCATTGGACAGCGACAAGTGTTCTTATATAATATGGTTTAAAAACGGCGTGCCGGAAACACTCTTTGATATAGAAGATATAGCAAATCTTTATGAACTGGAAATCATAGAACAGAATGACGCCGGCAAGGTTTACAGGGTAATCAGGTAAAACGGGAGAAGTATATTAACATGGTAAAAGCGGTAAAAAAGTTAGCGTTGTTCATATCGGCCATGAGACCAAAACAATGGGTAAAAAACAGTTTTGTTTTCGCAGGCCTGATATTTTCCAGGTCTTTTCTCCAGGCGGAGCCCATACTTAAGACATTTTATGCATTTGTTCTTTTTTCGCTTGCTTCGGGTTCAGTTTACATAATTAACGACATTATCGACAGGGAAAAAGATGCTCTGCACCCATCCAAGCGCAACAGGCCGATAGCGTCGGGAAAGCTTGGCGTTCCCGAAGCCCTGGTTTTCTCCATCATTATGTTTGCCGTTTCGCTGGCGGCGTCCGTATTGCTTAGCATCAAGCTGCTTATCATCCTGCTTGTTTATTTTGTCCTTGTTTTGTCTTATTCACTTGTCCTGAAAAATGTTGTAATACTGGATGTAATAATAATCGCGCTGGGATTCGTCCTGAGGACCGTCGGCGGCAGCGTTGCCATCGACGTATGGGTATCTCCCTGGCTGATGCTTTGCACAACGATGCTTTCCGTTTTTCTTGCGCTTAACAAAAGAAAAAATGAGCTGCTGGTTCTATCAAATGACGCGGCAAATCATAGGAAAAACCTGGACAAGTATACGCCCGGGCTTATTGACGGCATGATTTCCGTGATTTCGTCCACGACGCTGATGTCCTATTCTCTTTATACCTTCTCCGCGGCAAAATCAAGCTACATGATGCTGACAATTCCTTTCGTACTGTACGGGATTTTCCGTTACCAGTACCTGTCGTCGGCCAGGGATATGGGAGGCAGTCCCGAACTGGTGCTTTGGCAGGACATGCCTCTCCTGATAAATATCCTGCTGTGGATTGCATCATGTATCATTATCTTAACCCTGTCCTGATATCGGAAAACAATTACCCGAAATATTGCACGCCGGCCTCAAATATCAATTGATCCTTGCATCCGGGAATGTTTTTGCATACATGCAGCCCTTTTCTTTCCGAATGCCCCATCTTGCCAAGTATCCTTCCGTCAGGGCTGGTTATGCCTTCAATGGCGTGCATGGACCCGTTCGGGTTGAACCTTGCGTCGTAAGTCGCCGCACCTTCAAAATCCACGTATTGCGTGGCGATCTGGCCATTAGCGGCTAATTCGGCAATTTGCCCTTCACTGGCCACAAACCTACCTTCGCCGTGCGATATGGGTATTACGTGTATATCGCCAACTTTTACGTTGGAAAACCACGGCGATTTGTCCGATGCGACCCTTGTCAGAACCATGCATGAAACATGCCTGCCGATGGTGTTGAACGTCAGCGTGGGACTTCCTGGCTCAAGCTCCCTGAATTCACCGTAAGGCAAAAGCCCCATTTTGATCAGCGCCTGGAACCCGTTGCAAATGCCCAGTATCAAGCCGTCCCTTGCATTGAGCAGGTTCATGACAGCTTCTTTCAAATACGGGTTTCTGAATACCGTTGCGACAAATTTGCCCGAACCTTCGGGTTCGTCACCCGCGCTGAATCCGCCGGGAAATGCAAGAATCTGGCTTTCCTCTATTTTCCGGCGCATTACATCTATAGACTCGTCTATGGACGCAGGATCAAGGTTTTTTATTACAAAAGTATCAACCGTACCGCCAGCCTTGATAAATGCCCTCATTGTGTCATATTCGCAGTTTGTCCCGGGAAAGACCGGTATAAATATTCTCGGCTTCGCAAACGGTTTTGACAATGAACCGCTTTTCAGGTTTGCCTTCCCCGTGCCGCCTTTCGAAATTTCGTTTTTATCCTCCGGCTTGGAACAGTAACTGTATGTTTTTATTCCGCCGTTTTTGAAATCAGCCTTTGTCGGGAAAACCTGTTCAAGCGGTTCCATCCATGCTTTAACGATGTCATCCAGCAAAATGGAGGATTTCCCGTAAACAATAGCCGGGGTTTCGGTAGTATAGCCCAGCAGCATATAATTAAGGCCGCCAAACAACCCGTCTGCGTTTTCGCTTCCGTCTATCTCAAGGATAACAGACCCGTAATCCGGCCTGAACAACGAAGCAATGTCGACCACGCTTTCAATTTCAACGCCTATCATGTTACCGAAGCACATCCTGCTGATTGCTTCCGCGGCTCCTCCATGACGCACGGTGTGAGCGCTCAGGATCCTGTCCTGGCTTGCAAGCTCGAAAATCCTTGAGTAGTTCTTTTTCATTTGTCCAAAATCGGGTAGGTCGTTCCCGTCCCTATCCAATCTAAGCAATATAACCTGGCTTCCGGCTTTCTTAAATTCCGTCGAGATCACCCTGCCGGCGTCATTTATTGAAACAGCAAATGCCACCAATGTAGGAGGCACGTCAAGATCCTTGAATGAACCCGACATGCTGTCCTTGCCTCCGACTGAAGGTATACCCAACTCCATTTGGGCGTAATACGCTCCAAGCAGCGCGCTGAACGGTTTGCCCCACCTTGACGGTTCTGTCCCGAGCTTCTCAAAATATTCCTGGAACGACATCCTAATCTTGCGGTAATCCCCGCCCATTGCCGCAATTTTGGAAACAGCCTCCACAACGGCATAAACAGCCCCGTGGAACGGGCTTGACTTCGAAATGGCAGGGTTGAATCCGTATGTCATCATCGTGCATGTGGTTGTATCGCCGTCCAGGACCGGCAGCTTTGCTGCCATTCCCTCAGCGGGACTGAGCTGGTATTTCCCGCCGAAAGGCATGAGTACCGTGGCAGCGCCGATTGTTGAGTCGAACCTTTCGACAAGTCCTTTCTGGCAACAGGTCTCAAGCTTCCGCAGGTTGCGTATCCATCCCTCGCTTATGTCCCGGCCGGAAGGCATATTTAGGCGGGATGTTTCGTCAAAATAGCTTTTTTCGGGCGACTTCACAAGCACATTTACATTCTGCCTGACGCCATTTGTATTAAGAAACTCCCTGCTTATGTCAACCAGGGTCTTTCCGCGCCATTTCATCCTGAGCCTGCCCGTATTTGTAACAACCGCTACCGGGGTCGCCTCAAGGTTTTCATCCTGCGCAGCCCTGATGAATTTCTCCTCGTCTTTCTCAGAAACCACAACGGCCATTCTTTCCTGGGATTCGGAAATAGCAATTTCGGTGCCGTCAAGGCCTTCATATTTAACCGGAACCTTGTCCAGATCAATATCCAGGCTTTCGGCAAGCTCGCCTATTGCCACGGATACGCCGCCCGCTCCGAAATCATTGCATTTCTTTATCATGCGGGTCACCGTTTCGTTGCGGAAAAGCCTCAGGATTTTTCTCTCGGTCGGGGGATTTCCCTTCTGGACTTCAGCCCCGCTTTTCAAAAGCGATTCTTCATTATGCTCCTTTGATGAGCCTGTCGCTCCTCCGCACCCGTCGCGCCCGGTTCTTCCGCCCAGGAGGATAACCCTGTCCCCCGCCTCCGGCTCCATCCTGACTACATTCCTGCGCGGCACGGCGCCGATGACAGCCCCAAGCTCCATCCTCTTGGCAACGTAACCCTCGTCATATATCTCCGATACCTGTCCCGTTGCGATGCCGACCTGGTTACCGTACGAACTGTAGCCCGCCGCCGCGCCTGTCGTGATTTTTCGCTGCGGCAGCTTGCCCGGCAGCGTATCTTCCACTCTGGCCCTTGGATCAC